>DASWAA010000184.1:0-5773 GCA_036391385.1 Streptosporangiaceae bacterium | reverse complement strand
CTGGACCATCGCAGACCAGTTCAGTCACCTGGCCTTCTTCGATGACGCGGCGGTCCTGTCAGCCACCGACCAGGAGGCATTCGCCGCCGAGATGGAGCGCGCTGTCACCGTCGGAGAGCTCACGGCGGACGACGTGGCCAGAAGGTACCGGTCGAAGTCGGGAGCCGAACTGCTCGCCTGGTTCGACGCCTCCAGGAAACGGCTGATCGAGGTCTTCACCGAACTTGACCCCGCCATGCGCCTGCCCTGGTTCGGCCTCCCGATGAGCGCGGCATCGTCTCTCACCGCGAGGATCATGGAAACCTGGGCGCACGGTCAGGACGTGGCCGATGCGCTTGGCCAGACCAGAGTTCCCACCGGGCGGCTGAGGCACATCGCGCACATCGGCGTGCGTGCCCTGCCGTTCAGCTTCGCGGCCAACGGGCTCGACATGCCTGCCGAGCCAGTACGGGTAGAACTGACCGGGCCGGACGGCGACCTGTGGATCTGGGGTCCCGAGCACGCGGTCAACCGGGTGACCGGGCCGGCGCTGGATTTCTGTCTCGTCGTCACCCAGCGGCGGCACCGTGACGACACCGCGGTCAGGGCCGCCGGTCCGGTAGCGAGTCAGTGGCTCACCATCGCCCAGGCCTTCGCCGGACCGCCCGGGCCAGGCCGCAAGCCCGCGAGCCCTTAGTCGTCCGTAGACCTGCGCAGCCGCTTCACCTGGCCTCTGCGCTGCTTGTCCGCAAGCCGCCGCTCCGTCGCTGACCGGCTCGGCCTGGTTCGCCTGCGCACCCGGGGCGGCGGCGCGGTCGCCTGGGTCAGCAGGTCGCCGAGCCGCGCCGCCGCCGCTTCCCGGTTGCGCAGCTGGGACCGGTACTCCGAGGCCGCCACGGTGATCACGCCGTCTGTCAGCCGGTCGGCCAGGAAGGCCAGGGCGCGCTCCTTCAGGGGCGTCGGCAGCGCCGACGAGCCGAGCAGGTCAAAGGACAGCTCGGCCCGGGTGTCGGAGGTGTTGACCGACTGCCCGCCAGGGCCCGCGGACCGGGAGAACCGCCAGGACAGCTCTTCCGGCGGAATCGTGATGCCGCGAACGACGACGTCCAGGCTCATCGCACGGCACTCATCGCAGCCGGGTGCTGGCGATGATGATCGCCAGGATCGGTGCTGGCACTGGATTCTCCCTTGTCACTGTCGTAGCCGGCCCGCGATAGGAACCGCTGCCGCACGCTGATTGTTCCAGCCGGGCAGAGCCGACCGGGGCGTACCATTTCCGGAACAAGCGCCCGCGCTAGCGGATCGGGCCTGAGCGGCGGGCGCGGCCAGATCGGAGCAAGCATGGATCAGACGGCGAGATCGGCGCTGGTGACCGGCGCGTCGGCCGGGATAGGGAGAGCGTGCGCGGACCGGCTGCACGCGGCTGGCTGGGCCGTCACCGGCGCGAGCAGGCGCGGCACGACCATGGGCGGCTGGACGGGCCTGGTCATGGACGTGGACGACGACGAGTCGGTGCGGGCCGGGGTGGCAGGCCTGCTGGTCGCCGGCGGCCGCCTCGACGCGCTAGTCGCCAGCGCCGGATGGGGCCTGGCCGGAGCGGCGGAACACTGCACGCTGGCCGAGGCCAAGGCTCAGCTGGAGACCAATTTCTGGGGCTGCGTGCGAGTCGTGCAGCAGGTGCTGCCGGCGATGCGGGCGCAGGGCGGCGGCCGGATCGTGCTGATCAGCTCGATCGGCGGACTGATAGGCATCCCGTTCCAGGCGTTCTACAGCGCCAGCAAGTTCGCGCTCGAAGGCTTCGCGGAGGCGCTCAGCTACGAGGTGGCGCCGTTCGGCATCCACGTGACTCTCGTCGAGCCCGGCAACGTACGGACCGACTTCACCGACAGCCGGCGGATGGCGCAGGCCGCCGCCGACGACGCGGTCTATGCCGCGGCGGTCGGCAAGGCCGTTGGCCTGATGGAGCGTGACGAGCGCAACGGAGTCCCGGCAGCCGACGTCGCTGCCGTGGTGGGCCGCGTGCTCCGGTCGTCCCGTCCGCCACGGCGGGTTTCGGTCGGCAAGTCCGGCGAACGGGCCGGGCTGGTCGCCAAGCGCCTGCTGCCGTTCCGCGCGTTCGAGGCGGCGGCTAAGGGCAGCCTGGGCGTGTAGCCGGCGCGGCCGGCGGTCAGTGGCGGGCCCAGTAGCTGTCCTTGGCCTTGGACGCGGCCAGTGCCTCCGGCGTCTCGAAGCCGGGAGCGAGCGAGGCGGCCGACCCTGGAAGCACCTGGTGGTGCTCGATGTTGAGCAGCCGCAGCCAGCTCTGCTGTCCGAAGGTCAGCGCTATGAAGCAGCCGAGCTCGACCAGTTCGGGCTCGGTGAACTCGCGGTGCAGCCGTTCCCAGAGCGCGTCCTCGTCCGGCAGCCGCCAGGCGATGGCCTCGGCGTAGGCGAGGGCCGCCTTCTCCCTCTCGGTGAATCGCTGCGAGCTCTCGAAGTTGAGCAGCTCGTCGTACTTGGCCTCGGTCAGTCCCTGGCCCGCTGCCTTAACCGAGCGCTGGTTGCCGCAGTACTCGCAGTTCACCGACCTGGAGATATAGACCCGGCAGAGCTCCTTGATCGCGTGGTCGCAGACGCCGTTACGGAAGATGCCCTGCCATGCGTCAGCGAAGGCCCAGAAAGCCGCGGGGACATGAGCGCGGATCGCCGAGCTCTCCGGGCGCGGGGTGCCTTCCCGGCCGCAGCGTTCCATCTCCTGCTGCATGCGATCGTCCATCTGGTCGACTGGTACGTAGCTGATCCGCTGCCTGGATTCCATCTCTGCCTCCTCGCGCCCACGCGGCGCCGATCGCGCCCGGGGCAGAACGAGTGTCGCAGCCGGTCGCCGTCGCCGGCAACGCGCACCCAGCCGGACGGGGTCGCGGCTCACCCGCCGGGCACGCGCGTTCTGCCTGGTATGCGAAACTAATCCCGTGCAGCCATCGCCTGACCCCTCGCGTCTGCCCTCGGGCAGCGGATCCCCAGTCGATCGCCTGCAGTGGCTGGAGGAAGGCGCGCATCCTGTCGTCCCGGGTGTCTACCGGATCCCGCTGCCACTGCCTTTCGACGGGCTCCGCGCGGTCAACGCCTACGCGATCGAGGCGGACGGCGGGCTCGTCATGATCGACTCCGGCTGGATGATCGACGTGTCGAAGGACCAGCTCGAGCGCTCCCTGGGGAAGATAGGGGCCGGGTTCGGTGACATCCGCAGGTTCCTGATCACCCACATCCACCGGGACCACTACACGCAGGCGATCGGGCTGCGCGCCACATTCGGGATGAAGGTAGCTCTCGGCATCGACGAGCGGCACTCGCTGCGCAAGGTGCTCAGTGAGGACCCGCATGGCGTGTCGGCGCAGGCGCAGCGCCTGATCCGGGCCGGAGCGCAGCCGCTGATGGAGCAGCTGGCACAGGCAGGGATGCGGCCGCCTGGCCGCGATCCTGGCTTCGAGGAGCCGGACGAGTGGATCACGTCCGGGCAGCTCTTCGACCTGGGCGACCGGACGCTGGAGGCTATTGCCACCCCAGGCCATACCCGCGGCCACGTCGTGTTCGCCGACCATGCCGCCGGCCTGCTGTTCGCCGGCGACCACGTGCTGCCGCACATCACGCCGTCGATCAGCCTTGAGCCCGCACCGCGGGAACTGCCGCTGCGGGACTACATCGAGTCCCTCCTGCTGGTGCGGCAGATGCCGGACCTTGCCTTGCTGCCCGCGCATGGCCCGGTCGCTCCGAGCGTGCACGCCAGGGTCGACGAGCTCCTTGATCATCACGACACCAGGCTGCGCCAGATGCTCGCCGTGCTGCAGGACGGCCCGCATACCGCGTACCAGGTCGCGCTCGCCGTCCGCTGGACCTCACGCGGCAAGAAGCTTGCCGAGCTTGACCTGATGAACCAGACGATGGCGGTGGGCGAGACGATCAGCCACCTGGATCTGCTTGTCGCACGCGGCCAGGCCGTCGCCGAGCAGGCCGGGGAGGCCGTGCTCTACCGTCCGGCCGCCTGAGCCGCTAGCCCGCTGCCGCCGCAACGGCGATCTCGGCTGCCAGCCCGGCGTTGTCGGCGATGAGCGCGCGGTTGACCTCGACACTGCGGCCGTCGCTCAGCTCCTCGATCAGGGCCAGCACGGCCGGCGTCACCGCCTGGCCGGCCACACCGTCCGCCTGCACGCGCCGCACCGCTCCGTCGATCAGCTCCGCCAGGTCCAGGCCTTCGGCTGGCGGCCTGGCGACGATCAGCCCGCCTGAGGCGTTCATCGCCCAGTGCGCCCTGGCCACCTGGGCGACCTCGGCGCAGCTACTGACCTCGGCGGAGACCGGCGGGCCGCCCTCGGCGGCATAGAAGAGCGGAAGGGTCGGGGTGCGCCAGCCGAGCACTGGCACGGCCAGCGTCTCAAGCAGCTCCGACGTGGCCGGGACGTCGAGTATCGACTTCGCGCCCGAGCAGGTCACGACGGCAGGCGTCCGCGCGATCTGCAGCAGGTCGGCGGAGATGTCCAATGTCCGCGCGAAGCCCCGGTGCACGCCGCCGATGCCACCTGTGGCCATGACCGTGATGCCAGCCATCTTGCACACGGCCAGGGTCCCGCCCACGGTCGTCGAACCGAGCGCTCCCTGCACCAGGCAGGCGGCGATGTCCCTGGCACCAGCCTTGCGCGCGGCAGTGCCCGCCTCGGCGAAACGCTCGAGCACCGCCTGGGCGAGGCCGACCCGGATCTCGCCGTCGACGATCCCGACCGTCGCAGGCACCGCGCCAGCCGTCCGGACCCGCCGTTCGGATTCCAGCGCCGCTGCCAGGCCCCGGCCAGCCGAGAAACCGTGCGACACGAGCGTCGTCTCCAGCGCGACTACCGGACCGCCGTCCGCAAGAGCGCTGGCAACCTCCTCGTCGACGCGCAGGAATGTCCTCCCCGTCACGGCATCGCCCCTATCGTCGCCACTACCCGGGCCGCCGCCGACAAGCCGAGTTCGACGCCGCCGAGAAGAAAGCCTGCCGCGAAGGCGTCTCCCGCGCCAGTGGCGTCCACGGGATCGGTCCTGGCGGCCAGATAGCGGCGGCCGCCCGCGAGCACGCCGTCCGCGCCGAGCTTGCTGATCACCTCCGTGCCTGGCAGGTCGCCGACGAGGTCCGTCTCTGCCTGGTTGCCGAGCACCACGTCCGGCGCGAGGTCCGCGAGCAGAGTCCGGAACGCGGCGACGCCATAGCTCGTGACGGCAGTGACCGATGACAGATCCACGCTCAGCCGGGCGCCGCGCTCCCGGGCCGCGGCGGCGGCCACCAGGGCGGCGCCCTGGACCGGATGGCTGGTCAGGCTGTATGCCGGGAGGTGCAGCCACGAGCAGCCGTCGAGCCAGGAAGGCGTGACGGACTCCGCTGTCAGCCGCGGCCCTACGCCACGATCGGTGAGCATCGACCGCCGCGTGCCGCCGTCGGACAGCGCGACGACGACGCCAGTCGGTCCGTCGATCACCGGTCCGACAAGCTCGACGCCCCGGCCGGCCAGTTCACCGCTGACGAGCCTCGCGGCGAGGTCGGTCGCCTGCGCGGCGATCAGCCTGCTCCGGCCGCCAAGAGCCACGACCCAGGCGGCGACGTTGGCTGCCTGCCCGCCGACAGCCAGCCTGGTACGCGCCTGCGTGTCGGTATCCGTCGCGAGTGGCCAGGCGACCCTGACCACCACGTCGAGGTGCGCGTCGCCGAGAACGCAGATCACGCCCGGCAGCGTAACGTGAGTCAGGACAGACCTACGACAGGTGGCCGATGAAGCTCAAGCTC
>DASWAA010000183.1:0-5205 GCA_036391385.1 Streptosporangiaceae bacterium | reverse complement strand
GTTACCGCTGGCCACCCGCGGCTTGTCGGCGAAGCGGGCACCGATCGCGGCAACCACCGACTCGATCGTGACGATGCCGGTGAGCGCCGCGAAGCCGCCGAGCAGGGCGGCGCTCGGCACTGGCCGGCCCAGGTGCCTGACCGCGAGCTCGGTGGCCGGCACGGTCAGCACCGAGCCCGGCCGCCGTCCCGCGGTGAACTCCCCGACGGTCAGGTCGCTGACCGCGTGCGCCGAGTTGATCAGCACCCGGCAGTCGTCGCTGGCGCCGTCGAAGACGCTGACCTGGTGCAGGAGCGTGGGGTCCTGGATGACCAGCGCGTCCGGCGTGCTCACCGGCTCCCTGCTGCGGATCGGGCGGTCGTCGATCCGGCAGAACGACATCACCGGAGCGCCGGTGCGCTCCGAGCCGAAGCTGGGGAACGCCTGGGCGTGCCTGCCCTCGGTGAAGGCGGCGGTGGAGAGCAGTTCGGCCGCCGTGACCGTTCCCTGGCCGCCACGCCCGTGGAACCGAACCTCGAACATCGACTTCGCCGTCCTCTGCGCTAGGAGCGGTGTCTGGGACGGCGCCGCGCGCGCGGCGCGGCGCCGCGCGCTAACTGTGGTGCCTGGGAAGCCGGACGACAACGACCGGGCAAGTGGAGTGGTGCAGGCAGCGAACGCTGACCGAGCCGATCAGGGCGTCGGCAAAGCCGCCGTGCCCGCGGTTGCCGACCACGAGAAGGTCGGCGTCCCTGGCCGCGTCGAGCAGCACCTGGGCGGGGTAGCCCTCGACGACACGCTCACGGACCGGGATGGCTGGTTCCGGGCTGACCTCGGCCAGCGCGGCACTGAGTGTCTTGGCGGCAAGCTCGGAGTAGTCGGTATCGTCAAGCCCGGAGGTCGGGGCCCAGCCGAGGCCGCCGGCCGCGATGGGGTACTGCCAGGCGATGACGGCATCGACCGTGCCGCCGGTCAGCTCGGCCTGGCGGACGGCCCAGTGCAATGCCTCAATCGATGACGGAGAGCCGTCCACGCCGGCCACGATCCTGGGGGCTCGGCCAGTTACTGATGCGGACATCTCGTCCTCCTCGGCGATCAGGCTGCGGGCATTTCGTTATGCCTGCCATACCTTCAGCTTCGGCGAGGACGAGGCCGGCGGCGCAGTGCCATAGCTCCCGCGGGAATGGGACCTTTGGCACGCTCGTCAGCGCAGTCGCCGCAGGAACGGGTCCTGCGGCTCGGCGGGGACGAGCCTGATCCTGGCGTCGACCGGGCTGGCGCCGTCTGGCCGTGCGATGACCGGGTTCAGGTCGAGCTCGGCGATCTCGGGCACCTCGTCGGCCAGCCTGGACACCCGCAGCAGCACATCGGCGAGCGCGTCGAGATCGACCGGCTTGCTGCCGCGGTGGCCGTAGAGCAGCGGCGCGGCCCGGATGCCGCGGATCATCTCCTCGGCGTCGACGTCGGTCAGCGGCGTCAGCCGCGCTGCGTGATCGCCGAGGACGTCGGTTGCTACGCCGCCGAGGCCGAAGACGACCAGCGGCCCGAACACGGGCTCGTGCACGACGCCGACAAGCACTTCGATGCCGTCGGCGATCATCGGCTGGACGAGCACCTTGCGCAGATCGGCACCGAAGCGGCGGGACAGTTCGGTGAAGCCGCGCCGCACGTCGTGCTCGGTGCGCAGGTCGAGCAGGACCGCTCCGGCGTCGCTCTTGTGCACTAGCCCGGCGACGTCGGCCTTGAGCACGACCGGCTTGCCGTCCATGCCGCGTGCCGCGAGTGCCGTCGCCTCGATGTCGGTGGTCTCGACTGTGGGGACCAGCGAGATCCCGTAGCAGGCAAGCAGTTCGGACACCTGGTCAGGTGGCAGCCAGCCGCCGAGGTGCTGGCGGCGCAGGAAGCGGGCGACGAGGTCCCGGGCGTCGTCCTGCCTGATGCCGTCGAGTTCGGGAACCACGCCCGGGTTGCCTGACCGCCAGGTGCTGTAGCGCACCGCGTGCCCGAGCGCCCGGGCGGCGCTCTCCGGGTAGAGGTAGGACGGGATGCAGTGCTCGGCGGCTTGCTGGCCGGAGCTGGCCTCTCCCCGGCCGGCCGACCCGAGCGGTGCTGGCGCCTTGCGCAGCAGCCGGACCGACTGCTCCTGGTCCAGCGTCACGGCGACGAGCGGCTTGTCGAGGTCGGCCTTGGCGATCGCGGGCTCGAGGTGCCCGAGCGCGGTCGGCACCGTGATCACCATGATCGCGTCGACGGCGTCGTCCTTCGCCACCTTCTCCAGGCACGACCTGAACGCTCGCTGGCTGACCGCCGCCGTCGTGTCTACCGGGTTCGTCACGGCCGCGCCGCCGGGGAGCAGCCGGCGCAGCCGCTGCTGGGTGGACGGCGCGAAGACGGCGACCTTGAGGTCGTTGTCACCGCAGGCGTCGGCGGCCAGGACGCCCGCCCCGCCCGCGTTGGAGACGATGGCGACCCGGCTGCCGGCCGGGAGCGGCTGGCTGCCGAGCAGTGCGGCCGCGTCGATGAGCTCGCCGAGGCTCGTTGTCGCGACGACGCCGGCCTGGCCGAACAGCGCCTCCTGCGTGATCAGCGGAGTAGCGGCGGCCGCCGTGTGCGAGGCGGCCGCCCGCTGGCCGGCGGTCGACCGCCCGCCGATCACGGTCAGCACAGGGAACTGGCGGCCGACCCGGCGCGCGGTGTGCGCGAACCGGCGCGGGCTGCCGAAGGATTCCACGTACAGCAGGCCGAGCCTGGTGATCTTGTCCTGCTCCCACCACATCAGCATGTCGTTGCTTGAGACGTCGTACTTGTCGCCGACCGAGGCGAACGACGACACCCCGATTCCGAGCCTGGACAGGTGCTCGAGCACGGCGATCCCGATGCCGCCGGACTGGACGACCAGGCCAGCCGCGCCAGGCGGCGGGCTGGCGCCCGCGAAGGTGGCGTTCAGGCTGAGCGGCGGGATCGCGATGCCGAAGCAGTTCGGTCCGACCAGGCGCATGCCGTGCTTGCGGCAGATGGCAAGCAGCGCGGAGCCGTCCTGCGCGTCCAGGCCGGCGGTCACGACCACCAGGGACCGGGCGCCACGACGGCCGCATTCCTCCGCGACCTCGTTCACCGCGCCTCGCGGCACGGCGATGACCGCCACGTCGGGCGGCTCGGGCAGCTCGGCGACCGACGGTGCGCACGGGATGCCGACGACCGATTTCGCATGCGGGTTGACGGCGTAGACCTGACCGGCGAAGCCCGCCGAGACGATGTTGCGCAAGATGGCGTGGCCGACGCGGCCTGGCTTGCGGCTCGCGCCGACGACGGCGACCGAGGACGGCTGGAGCAGGGGGCGCAGGCTCGCCACGTCGGCGAGCCGCTCCCGCATCGCCACCGAGTCCAGGTAGCTCTGCAGCTGCTGGTCGGCATCGTCGCCCGGCAGCGGGAACGTGGTCTCCACCACGCCGTCGGACACCTGCCGCCGCGCCGCGAGGCCGGCGTGCGCGAAGACCCTGAGCATCGCGACGTTGTCGGCCAGCGTCTCGGCGGTGAACGCTCGCAGCCCGCGGAGCCTGGCACTCGACACCAGGTGGTCGAGCAGCAGGCTCGCGATACCGCGGCCGTGCATGTGGTCGCTGACCGCGAACGCGATCTCGGCGATGCCCGGCTTGCCGGCCGGCTCGTAGCTGGCCACCCCGACAAGCTGGTCGCCGAGCCAGGCGAGCAGCGCGCAGTGACTGGCGTCCGGCGGCCTGGTCACGCGCTTGGCCTCGCGGTCGGCGGCCTGCGGGCTGATGCTGAAGAAGCGCAGGTAGATGTTGTCCGGCGACATCTGGGCATGCATCTGCCTGACGGCGTCCTCGTCCTGCGGCCTGGCCTGCCTGATCAGGACTGTCGTCCCGTCGGTCAGCAGTGCGTAGACGCCCTCGTCCGGTTCCGCCTGATTCCCGGCCCCGGCCGCGACGTCAGGCTCGGCGGTCATCGCCCATCCCTTTCCGCCTCCCTCTGATGCTGCGCTCTCCCAAGCATGCTCCCTGCGCCCCCGAATGCGCACGGGCCAGCCGGCCCGACTGGCGCGTGACCAAGGTCGGGCCTTTCGGCCCTAACCCTGGATCCGGCGAGCAGAGGAAGGTTGATCAGGTCGCCTGGGGAGCGACGTGGCTGTTGCGGGGGGCGCGGCAGCCTGGAGGCTGCCGGCGCTGACCGCGGGGCGGAGGGAGACCGATGAACGAGTACCGATGGCTGCAGCAGCTGTCCAGGAGCAAGGCGCTGGATCTGCTCAGCAGCGTGAAGATCGGTCGGCTGGTCTTCACGCACCAGGCACTGCCAGCGATCCGCCCGGTCAATCACCTGGTCGAGGCCGAGTCGATCATCGTCCGGGCGACGGCGGGAGCCGCGATCACCGCGGCGGCAGCCCGCAGTGGTGCGGTGGTGGCCTACGAGGCCGACTCCATCGACGCTGAGACGCAGCTCGGCTGGAGCGTGATCGTGGTCGGGACGGCCAGGCTGCTCACGGACGAGATCGCCTCGGCCCGGTACCGGTCACGGCTGCAGCCGTGGCTCTCCGGCGCTGTGGACGACGTGATCACTATCTCGGCCGATGTGGTGACCGGCTACCGGATGGTGGCCGGAGAACCGTCGGGTATCGGCCAGCAGGCCGCCGCGAGCCGGTAGCCAGTAGGCCTTCCGGTTCGGGGCCGATCGGCGGCTACGGGCGGACTTTGGACCCTACGGAGCAGGTCAGGGCAGATCTAGCTTGGGGATATGGCAGTCATCCGCGGCACGCGGCCCCCCGAACCCACCGGGTGCCTCAGAACGCGCCGTCAGACCTGAGGAGCTAAAGATGAGCAAGGCAATCCTGCTCGCCGTCGACACGGCGAGCCACACCACGGCAGCCGCTGACCTCGCTCGTGATCTGGCCGCGGGCACTGGCGACCGCATTGTGGTGCTTCATGTGCATGAATTCGCGGTCGGCCGGTTCGGCCGGATCCAGGTTGACTGCGCCGACGGCGAAGGCGAGCACGTGGTCGCCGAGATCGTGGAACGGCTGCGGAGCTCGGGCCTGTCGGCAGAGCCGGACGTGCGCAAGACCCCGGTCGGTCACATCGCACGGACCATTCTCGGGGTTGCCGACGAGCTCGACGCCCGGATGATCGTGCTCGGCTCGACCAGCGCGCACGACGTGCCCAGGCTGCCGTTCGGCAGCGTCTCGCTGCGGCTGCTGCACTCGGCGACCCGGCC
>DASWAA010000182.1:0-2904 GCA_036391385.1 Streptosporangiaceae bacterium | reverse complement strand
CCCTGCAGCTCGAGCCGGTCCGGGTCCCACCGCATCTGGACGACGGCGCCCTGCCGGGCGTACTGCACGCCCCTGGCGTAGAAGACAATGTCGACGGCTGCCTGCAGCGACGCGGGGTCGAAGTCCGGAACCATCACTGCCTGCATACGAGCGAACTTAGCCGCAGCTACCGACATTCGCGGGCGGCTCTGCCCGCGCCGCCCGCGAATGTCGGAAGCTAGCTGTCCCCGTCCTCCGGGCGACCGAGACCGTCGATCGTGAGGCTCAGTCCGATGCCGAGCATCCAGACGTCCTTGCTGACGCCGACGCCTGCCTGGCTCGGCCAGATGCTGCCCGGCTTGCGCAGCGCCGGGGTACGCCCGTAGAGGGTCACGAGCGCGCCGGAGAACCCGGTCAGCGCTAGCCCGGCCAGCGCGGTCGGCACGAACGGAGCGAGCAGCGCCGAGCCGACGGCGATCTCGCCGGCGGCGAGCAGGCGCAGGAAGCGTTCCGGCGGGACGTCCTTGAGCACAGGGAACGCGTTCGCCGCCATCCCGTGCACGGCCTTCGCGCGGGCCTCGTCACCGCGCCACTTCTCCAGGCCCGAGTGCAGGATGTAGGCGCCGGTGGTGACGCGACCAGGAATGTCACGTGCCTTGACCGGTAGGCGCACGGTAGGTCCTCTCCGCCGCCGGCGAAGCTCGCCGGCCAGCTGTCAGAATCCGGGGAAGATCTGGCGCAGGTCGTCGAGCTCGATGCCGTCCGCCTCGACCTGCGGCGTGTGCGCCGGATCGAGCCGTCCGTAGACCAGCCGGATGAACGCCTCGGCCGGGAGCCGCAGCTCAGGCAGGCCCGCCTCACCCCCGTACTCGGCGAGCGTAACCTTGCCGTCGGCCGCCCGCAGCAGGAACTGCCGTTCGGGGCTGGTCGTGGACACCCGGACGGTCAGCTGCACCTCGCCCGGCCGGCCGGCCCAGGCCGAGATCTGGCCAAGGGTGTCGATCAGCAGCTCGACGCAGTCCGGGGCGATCCTGGCCGCCGCGTCAAGCGCGACGGCGATGTCCCAGCTGTGCACGGCATGCTCGCCGAGGCGCATGCGGACCACCGTGGTCAGGTCGGCCTCCATGCCGAACAGGGGGAGTCTGACCAGCGCGCGCTGCGTGTCGTCCAGGGACTCGAACCGCTCGACTAGCTCCTCGTCGGCACGCAGGGACTCGACCGCCATCTCGGCTGGCGTGCGAGCATTCCACTTGTCCCAGATCGGCTGGTTGGTCTCCTGCCCGGGCGCTGCCTGACCGGCCAGGCCGGCATCGAGGACGACGCCGAAGATCTCTGCTCCCGATCCCAGGTGCGACAGGACCTGAGCGATCGACCAGTCGGAGGCGTAGGAGGGCTTCTCCACGTCGGCGGGACCGAGCGGCTCGACGATCGCCCGCAAGCGGTCATGGGACTGACGCAGGGCCTCGATCCACGGGACGGGGCTGAGTTGCACGGTCGATCTCCGTTTCTCTGATCACCGCTGTTTCGGTGATCGTTGCTGCTGCGAGGGAACGAGGCATATGTGGAGGCTGCCCTCCGGTAGCACCCTAGCAGTCACCCGCCGGTGCCGCGGCATCCCCTACCATGGGCAAATGGCGGTGCATGCGCAGACCGGCGCCGGCGCGGCGACCGGCGCTGGGTCGGCGTCGCGGCCACTGCGGGCCGACGCGGAGCGCAACCGCTGCGCCATCCTGGACGCTGCCCGCGAGGTGTTCGCCGAGCAGGGGCTGGAAGCGCCGCTGGAGGAGATCGCGCTGCGGGCCGGAGTCGGCATCGCGACGCTGTACCGCAGGTTCCCGGCTCGCGAGCAACTGGTCGCCGCGGCGCTGGTGGACAAGGTGGCGCAGTACGCCGATGCCGCGCGCGAGGCGCTGGCCGCCGACGATCCGTGGACCGGCTTCGCCGGCTACGTGCACCGGATCTGCGAGCTCCAGGCCGACGACCGCGGCCTGGCTGACCTGCTGTCGATGGCGCTGCCGGCCGGGGAGCAGGTCGAGCAGCTCAGGGCACATGCCCACGACCAGCTGATCACCCTCGTCGGGCGCGCCAAGGCGGGCGGCCAGCTTCGGCCGGACTTCGAGGTCGAGGACCTGCTGGTCCTGCTGATCGCCAACGCGTCGGTCGTGCATGTGACCGGGCCCGAAGCGCCGCAGGCGTGGCGCCGGTTCGTGGCGCTGGCGATCGACTCGTTCCGTAACTCCGGCGGAACTGACCTGCCTGCGGCGCCGTCGGCGCACCAGCTGTCCCGGGCCATGCAGCGGCTAGCCAGGGAGCGTGGCTGCGGCTAGCCATTGACCGCGGCTGGCGCTAGCCATTGAGCGCGGCTGGCGAATAGCGATCGCCGGATGACGGACCCTTGTGCTACCCATGATGGGTGGCAATCGGCCGGCTTCCCCTGGACGAGCAGCTCGCCGCGTTCAGATCGGCGCTCTCTCGCAACAAGGTCCTGCTTGACGTCCTCGACCGTGCAGCGACGCTCGACCTGCCGGGCTGGTATCTCGCGGCGGGCAGCCTGGCTCAGACCGTGTGGAACGTGGTCACGGACAAGCCGCCGACCAGCGGGATCAAGGACTACGACCTGCTGTACTTCGACGCCAGCGACCTGTCCTGGGAGGCGGAGGACGCCGCGATCAGGGCGGGCAGGGCAGCCTTCGCCGGCCTGCCCGACGCCGTCGAGATCCGCAACGAGGCCCGCGTCCACCTGTGGTACGAGCAGAAGTTCGGCCTCGCGTGCGCTCCCTATGAGTCCACCGAGGCGGCGATCGACTCGTTCCCCGCGACCACCTGCTGCCTCGGGGTTCGCCTGGAGCCCGGCGGACGCTGGCGGGTCTACGCACCGCACGGGCTCGCCGACGTGTTCAACCTCGTCGTCCGGCCGAATCCGGT
>DASWAA010000181.1:0-1674 GCA_036391385.1 Streptosporangiaceae bacterium | reverse complement strand
CAGCGGCGGCGTCACCAGCCGCCCGCCGAGGTCGATCGTCTGCGCCGCGGCTGTCTCGGCGCCGACCGCGGCGATCCGCCCGTCGTCGACGCCGAGGTCGGTGAGGGTATCTTGTCCAGCGATGCGGGCATTGCGAAGTATCAGATCGATCATCTGGCTATCATGACGCGACCAGCCACGTCTATCCACACCTTCGAGTGCGAGGGCTCGCTCCGCTTGCCGGCCCACAATGACCGCTCTCCGGGCAGCAGCTCAGCACGATCGTTATTCACAGGGTCTGCCTCACGACGCGGGATATATTTGCAGAGATTATCGCCAGAAAGCCGGTTAATGGACTATCAGGCAAGGCAGCGCAGCGGCGCTCCGCCGTTGTAGGTGACCATGTCGGCGAGCGCGGCGATGATGTCGATCGGAGCGCCAGGCGGCGCACCGTCCAGTTCGGCGTAGGCACGGTGCAGGTTTCCCGCGATCCGCTCAGAGTCCGGCCAGCTAGCGAATCGGCCGAGGTCGGCCTGCCTGGCCGCCTCCAGCGGGGTCAGTCCCGCCGACCGGGAGCGGGCTGCCGTCTCCTGGACGAACCTCAGGTAGTCCAGAGTCGCCTGCACCGGCCCGGCGTCATGGACGATCTCACCGTGTCCGGGCACGATCGTCTGGGCTCCGAGCGGCAGCACGATCCGCTCGAGTACCTCCAGGGCGCCGCTGACCGAGCCCATCAGCAGGAACGGCGTGCCGCCGTTGAAGATCAGGTCGCCGCAGAACAGCACGGAGCGCTCGGGGATCCACACGATCGCGTCGTTGGTGGTGTGCGCCGCCGTTCCGACGTGCCTGACCTCGGCGCGCAGGTCCCCCGCGTGCAGCGCGATCTGCTCGGTGAAGGTGATGAACGGCGGGTCGAGTGTTAGATCTCCCCAGTCGGGCCCGTCCCAGAAAGGCAGTTCACGCGGCGGCCCGAACGCGATCGCCTCAGAACGAGCGCGCTCGTGGCCGATGATCGCCGCACCCGGGAACAGGCAGTTCCCGAACGTGTGGTCGCCGTGATGGTGAGTGTTCACCACGGCCCGTACCGGCGCGGGGGTGACCGCCGCGATCGCGTCCTTATACGCCTGCGTGCGGCGCTGGGTCGAGCATGTGTCGATGCTGATGACGCCCTGCGGCCCGACCAGGAAACCAGTGTTGTTGATCCACCAGGTGCCATCGGGCTGGACGTAGGCGTAGACGCCGGGTGACACGGCCTGCACCTCGGGCCGACCAGGCTCGGTGATATCAATGTCCAAGCTGCTCACTGTGTCCTCCCGGGAGCGGGCTTGACTACGGCAGTGTCGTGGACGCGCACACGTTGTCCTTGCATGGCCGAGGCAGACCAGCGACACGGATATCCCAGATCGTCTTCGCGTCTGCGACCACGCGGAGCTTGATGCGCTCGCCTGGCTGCGCCCGCACGTGCGGCCAGTAGTAGCTGACGAACGCGCCCCGGTTGCGGCCAGTGCCAGAGCACAGCACCGCTCCCGCCCGAAGAGGGCCACGAACTGTCAGCATCCCCTTACCGATGCACGCCATCGTGACAGACATCGTAAGGCTCGCCGTTACCGTCAGCGTCCTAGGTCCTGTCCCGGTCACCGGGCCAAGCACCACCGTCAGGTAATTCAGGTCAGGCGGCATCGGACCGAAGGACGG
>DASWAA010000180.1:0-16580 GCA_036391385.1 Streptosporangiaceae bacterium | reverse complement strand
CATCCGGCGGCCAGCAGCCCCATGGTGACCGCGATCTTCCAGGCGTAGTATCCCGGTCGCCGCTCCAGCAGCCCGGCCTCCCTGACCTGCCGGGACAGCTCCGCGTACTCGCTGCCTCGCTGCGACTCCGGCGCGGCAGGGACTAGCTGGATCTGCCGGTTCACGGCAGTCATCGCTTCGGAAGATCGCACCGGGAGACTCCTGGCAGGCGGGCGGGCGGGTGAGTTGCCGCCGGGGTCCTGGGCGGTGGCTGCCGGCAAGTGGTCCCCGCCGAATGCGGCGCGGTCCCAGCTCGGATGCCTGTTCCGACGATATCCCGTCGGGCCGGCTTGTTCTTACCAGTGTCAGCTGTCCCCGTGGCGCTCCGTCGACCAGCGGAGCAGGCCGACATTGGCCACCATTCTCAGGTGCTGTCGCATCGCCTGCCGGGCTCGCGACTCCTGGCCCGCCGCGATCGCGTCGGCGATGCGGACGTGGGAGGCCAGAGAACGAGGCGGTCGGCCCGGCTCGCCGAGCGACATGTGGCGGGACTCCGCGATGCCAGGCGCGAGTACCGCCATGAACTGCGCCAGCAGCGGGCTGCGAGCGGCTCGGGTCACTGACTCGTGGAAGAGCCGATCGCCTTCCTCGCCCAGTCCGCCGCTCGCGATGTCGGCGCTCATCTCGGCGAGTGCGGCGTCGATCGCCTCGATGTCAGCGGGTGTGCGCCTGGCAGCGGCGAGCGCAGCCAGCTGAGTCTCCAGCGCTTCCCGGGCGTCCAGGATCTCGGGAAGACGTATGCGCCGGCTCATCAGCTCGCTGACATTGCCAGCGTCGGACGGCCGGGCCCGGAGGTAGATGCCATTGCCGTGGCGCACCTCAAGTGTTCCCCGTACCTCGAGCGCGACTGTCGCCTGCCGGACCGACGCGCGGCTGACCTGCAGTGCCTGAGCCAGATCGCGCTCGGACGGAAGACGATCCCCGGCGGACAACCCCGTGATCTCGATGTAGTCGAGCAGCCGGGCCGCCAGCTGCTCATACAGCCGCTGGCGGTCTGGCGCGCGCAACGACTCGGTACTGGGCCGGTTCCGCCGCTCAGCCACGTTCTGCTCACGCTCCTAATCGCCGGCGGCGGTGCCAGGCGGGCAGCGGCGAGCCCCAGTCGCCCGCGGTCGAAGACGCCCGCATCAGGCTAATCCCCGAAATGCTGCCGTTGACATTCAAGATAGACAGATCCTATCGTTCTGGTCTACTGGTCTAGCCACTGAGTCACCTAGTCATCACTTATTAGCGCCGAAACCGGACATTCGTCTACGACGCCTATGCCTAGGATCGAATGAACACTTTCCTGATCAACGTCGGAATAGGGCTGGCAACCGCGGCGATCTTGGCGCTGTCGGCAGTGGCGTTCACGCTTGAGTACGCAGTCAGCAGGATCGCCAACTTTGCCCATGGCGAACTGCTCACCATCGGCGCCTACGCGGCTTACTCGTGCCAGGTGTTCTTCCACCAGAGCGTCATCGCCGCGGCGGCTGTCGCTGCCGCGGCCGGAGCGCTGGCTGGCCTGGTACTCAATGCCGCGCTAATCGAGCAGTTCAAGGGCCGGAACGTCATCACGGTGTTCATAGCCACGCTCGGCGCGTCCCTGGTGATCCAGAACATCCTGATGATCATCTATGGCGCGGCGAATGTCTCCTACAGCTACAGTCAAGGCAGCTTGCATCATGTGGGGCCATTTCTGCTGACCACTTCTGATCTCGAGGTCATAGGGTCCGCCCTGGTCATCGCCGGGTTGATCTACGTGCTGCTGCAGCGGACCAGGTTCGGCAAGGCGATCAGGGCGGTCTCGCAGGACCGGGCGCTGGCTCAGGTCAGCGGCATTCCGGCACGCCGTGTCGTCATGCAGACCTGGGGACTGGCCGGAGCGCTCTCGGGATTCGCCGGGTTCGCGCTCGCCGAGACCATCGGCACATTCGGTCCTGGACTGGGATTCAACTTCCTGCTGCTCACCATCACCGCAAGCGTCGCGGGCGGGATCGGCCGGCCGTACGCGACACTCGGCGGCGCTCTCGTCGTGGGCATGGCGGTCGAGCTGGCGGGCGCGTACACAAGCTCGTCCTATCAGCTCGCGTATGGCTTCGGCCTGCTCGTACTTCTCATGATCGCGCGCCCGAATGGCATCTTCGTCGGGCGGGGAAGCCTGGCGGTGCGAGCATGATGTACTGGGTCAGCGTTATCACCGAGGCCGGCATCTTCGCCATTCTGGCACTTGGCCTCGACATGATCTGGGGCTGGTGCGGCGACTTCGACCTGGCCTTCTATGGCTATCTGGCGCTGGGCAGCTACATGACGATGGTCTTGTCCATCGGCAAGCCCGTCCCGCCGACCGAGTACATCATCGGCTTGAAGCTCCCTTACCCGCTGGCGATCGTGCTGGCTGATGTGATGGTGGTTGCTCTCGCGGCCATTGTCGGAGCGGTCGCCCTGCGCAACCTGCGCGAGATCTACTTCGCCGTCACGACGCTGGGCGCTGTCAGCGCGCTGTACCTGATCGTCGAGGTCTACACCCCGCTCTTCAACGGCTACAACGGCCTGTTCGGGCTAATCAATCCGGGTCAGGCGACACTCGGCCTCACCTATGACGGTTACCGTCAGGTCTTCCTGCTGATCGTGATCGGCATCCTTGCCGTGACCTACCTGATCGTCCAGCGGCTGTCGCGCAGTCCGTTCGGCCGCCTGCTGCGCGCGGTCCGGGAGGACGAGCGGGCGGCCTCGGCCTATGGCCGGGGGATCTTCTTCGCCAAGTACCGTGCCTATCTGTTCGGTGCGGCGCTGGCTGGCCTCGCCGGGGGACTGTTCGCCGCCTACGTGAGCGCATTCAACCCATCGGCCTGGGCGCCGCAGGAACTGCTCATCATCTACGCGGCCATCCTGGTAGGCGGCAGGGGCAACCCGCGCGGCGTGATCGTCGGCGTCTTCGTGGTCTACGTGGGCTTCATCGAGCTGACCCGCTACCTGCCGTCGCCAGCGTCCAGGCCAGAATTCGCCCCGGCCATGCGGCAGATCCTGATCGGGCTGCTGATCATCTTGATGCTCAGGTTCCGGCCTGAAGGGATCTTCGCCGAGCGTGCTGGCGGAGGCCGCGCCCAGCGCGCCCGACGAACTGGACTGCGGGCAGGCATCCCCGCCGCTCAGACGGCGGTGACCGCTGAGCTGGCCGCAGCCGGGCCGGCTGAGGCGGCGCCTGCGACAGGTCAGGCGACGGACACGCCGCGGTCGGCCGGGCCCGGCGACGGGGGCGGCGAATGAGCGGCGAGATCCTGCGGATCGAGAACCTCGCGAAGTCCTTCGGCGGAGTGACCGCCGTCCGCGGCTGCACCTTCACCGTCACCGAAGGAACGGTCGTCGGGCTGATCGGCCCGAACGGCGCGGGCAAGAGCACGGTCGTAGACCTGGTCTCAGGCTTCGCGCGGCCAGACGAGGGCGAGATCACGTTCGCCGGGACGCAGATCATCGGCAAGCGGCCGAACGCGATCGCGCGCCTGGGCCTTATCCGTACGTTCCAGACGCCGAGGGAATGGCGTCAGCTCACCGTCCTGCAGAACGTGCTGGTCGCCAGGTGCGCCTATTCGCGGGAGTCGCTCCTGCGCACTCTCTTCGGCGCCCGCGGCATCCGCCGCGAGGAGCAAGCCGACGAGGCTGCGGCCGAGGAAATCCTGGACCGCTACCAGCTGAGCCACCTGCGCGATGCTCGCGCCGGCAGTCTGAGCGGCGGCCAGAAGCGCCTGCTCGAGTTCGCTCGGATCGCCGCGGCCGATCCGAGGCTGGTCATCCTGGACGAGCCCATGGGCGGTGTCAATCCGGTGCTCGGCGCCAGGATTGGCGAGGCCGTACGGCACTTCGCCGACGAGGGCCACACCGTGATCGTCGTCGAGCACAATCTGCCCTTCATCGAGAAGACCTGCGACGAGGTGATCGTGATGGACCTGGGCGAGGTCATCGCGCAAGGTTCCTTCGACAGCCTGCGGGGCAACGCCCGGGTGGTCGATGCCTACCTGGGCATGGATCAGAGCCATGACTGAGGCGCCGGCCCGCGAGGTGCTGACGGTCTCTGCGGTGACCGCTGGATACGGCGGCGCGCCGATCATCGAGGACATCTCGCTCACCGTGCACGCCGGCCGGATCACCGCGATCGTCGGCCCGAACGGCGCAGGCAAGTCGACGTTGCTGAAGGCGCTGAGCGGCGTGCTCAAGATCACTAGTGGTGACACGTTCGTGCTCGGCGAGCGCACCACCAACCTGGCACCGGAGAAGCTGGTCCGGCGCAGGCTGGCCTACGTCCCCCAGGTTTCCAATGTCTTCCCCGGCCTCACCGTCAGGGAGAACCTCGAGATGGGCGCTTACCTTAGGCGCACCGGACTCCGCGGCCGGATCGACGAGGTCTGCGATCTGTTTCCCGACCTGCGCCCGGCCATGCGCCGCCGGGCAGGACTGCTCAGCGGCGGGCAGCGCAGCATGCTCGCGATAGCGAGGTCGCTCATGCTCGACCCGGTCGTCATGCTCCTCGACGAGCCAAGCGCGGGCCTGTCGCCCATCCTGCAGGACCGGTTGTGGGCTCAGATCGAGAAAGTAGCGGCGACGGGGGTGGGTGTCTGCGTCGTCGAGCAGAACACGCGCCTGACCCTGAGGCACGCGCACTGGGGCTACATCCTTGTCCTCGGCCGGAACCGGCTCGACGGTCCGGCTGCGGACCTGCTCACGGACGAAACGGTGGTGGATCTGTATATCGGCCGAATGAACTAAGACACGCGGAAGACGCGGCATCATCGGCAGACCGTGACTGGCGGCTGGTGCTAGCGATCCGCGCCGTAGGTAAGGAGAACGCCGTCATGAAATTGTCAAGAGTCTGCAGGGTCGTTGGCGTCGGCACAGCAGCTGTGCTGCTCGCCTCCTGCGCTTCATCGGGCGGATCGGGCGGATCGGGCGGTACGAGCTCGGGCCCTGTCACCTATGGGGTGCTGTCATGCTTCACGGGCCGGCTGGCCAGCCTCGGCCAGGCCATGCTGCAGGGTGCCCAGGTCGCGAAGGCCGAGGTCAACAAGGCTGGTGGCGTCCTCGGCCGGCAGCTGAAGCTGGTCACTGGTGACACTAGCTGCGACGTCGCCGACGGTGTCACCGCGACGAACCAGATGATCACCAAGAATGTCAGCGGCGTGATCGGCCCGGAGACCCAGGAGATCAACGGGGTCGAGCCGATCCTGGATGCACAGCACATAGTGGACGAGTTCCAGGGCGGCGATACCGCCAGGGATCACCAGACCGACCCGCTCTTCTTCCGCGACAGTCCGTCAGACAGCCAGCTCGGCGTTGCGATGGCGCTGTACGGGCACATGAAGGGCTACAAGCGCGCCGCGCTGCTGTTCTACACGGACCCGGCGGCGCAGACCTTCATCCAGCCCATCACGGCGACATGGAAGAAGCTGGGCGGCACGGTCCTGACGACCGTCAACGTCACGCCGGACCAGACCTCCTACCTGAGCCAGGTCAGGCAGGTGCTGGCGACCCACCCGCAGGTCATCTTCACCCAGGAGGACCCGCCGACCGCGGCCGTGCTGTTCCGTGAGTTCAAGCAGCTAGGCGGCCAGAACATCCCGTGGATCGGCACCGACGTCACCAGCGGCAGCGACTTCCTCAAGGCGATCGGCTACCAGACAGCGCACGCCCACCTGACGTCGGTCTACGGGACGTCACTCACCGGAGCGGCGAGCGCGGCGTTCCTGAACGAGTTCAACACCCTGTTCCCGTCGCAGCAGACCGCCGGTCCGCTGGCAAACGCGAACTATGCCTATGACGCGGTCATTTCGCTGGCGCTCGCCGACGACTACGCGAAGACCACGGATGGCAGCACTGTGGCCAAGGACATGAAGATGGTCACGAACCCGCCTGGCACGGCGTGCTACACCTACGCAAGCTGCCTCGCGCTGCTGAAGGCGGGTAAGAAGATCAACTACGAAGGGGCGAGCGGTGGCCTGGACTACAACCAGTACAACAACACCTTCGGGCCATACGGCGCGTTCGTCGCGAATGCATCGACCGGAGCAGAGGTGCAGGTGACGGTGATGACGGCGGCCCAGTTGGCCGCCGCGACCCCGTAACCGGCTAGGCCGCGCCAGCAGGATCCGGGCCGCCGCCCCGCGCGGCGGCCCGGGCCGCGGAAGACCGGCGGGCAGCCAGCGTAGCCGACGTTCCCGGCGTGCGGAGGCGATGACGGATGGGCATCGAGCAGGCTGAGGCCGGCGGCGCGAGCACCGCGCTCTACCGAGTGATCGCCGACCGGGGCAGCCTGATGCCGTTCGGCGGTGAAACGGAGCACGGTAACCCCAGCGACTGGCCGGGATACGCCGCCGAACTCGAACGTGCCCGTCTGACAAGCGGGGCCAGGCACGCTGTCACCACCGCGCGAGTGACCATCAGCGGTGAGCGGTGCGTGCTGATCGGATTCGAGTTCGCCTTCCTCGGCGGCTCCCTGGGCACGGCAGAAGGCGCCATGATCGGCCGGGCGTTCGCCGCGGCCATCGCCGAGCGCGTGCCGGTCGTCTGCGTGGCCGCCTCGGGCGGTATGCGGATGCAGGAGGGCACCAGCGCCCTGACTCAGATGCAGTCCGTCGCCGCGAGCGTCGGCTCGGTCCGGCGGGCCGGGATACCGTTCGCGGCGGTCGCGGGTGACCCCACCACAGGCGGCGTGTGGGCCAGCCTGGTCGCCGCCGCCGACGTGGCGCTGGGCGTGGATGGGGCGAGGATCAGCTTCTCGGGATCCCGCACGAGGCCGGCTGGCGCCGATCCGCGATCCGCTGACTATTACGCGGCGGGCAAATGGCAGCACGGGTTCCTCGACGTGCTCGGATCCGCCGACGATGTGCGCGGGCAACTCGGCGCGTTCGTGACCTTGCTGTCTCCCCGCGCGCGGGCCGATCGCGAGCGGTATCACCCCGGCGCGGCAGGTCCCGTGCGCCCGGACAGCGAGGACGCCGGGCGGGCTCACGGGCAGCGCGATGGCTGGCAGCAGGTGCTCGCGGCACGGCAGCCCGGCCGGGTGGCCTCCGATCGCTGGCTGGCATCCTGCTTCGGTACCCGGTTCGAGATCCGCGGGGACCGCGCCGGAGGCGTGGATCACGGCATACGCTGCGGCTTCGGCTTGAACGGCGGCCAGACCTTCGGCTACATAGCTCAGTCTGGCCAGGCGACAACCGGGGCGGGCTACCGCACGGCCACCCGGCTGATCGGGCTGGCCGAGCGGTTCGGCTGCCCGGTGCTGACCCTGATAGACACGCCGGGAGCGGCATCAGGCCCTGCCGACGAGGCGTCAGGAATCGGGACCGCCATCGCCGAGTTGCTCGTGGCTGTCGCTTCCTGCTCGGTCCCGATCACCTCCGTGGTGACCGGCGAGGGCGTATCAGGCGGCGCCATAGCGCTCGGCGCGCCCGGCAACCTGTGGATCGCACCAGACGGCTACCTGTCGGTCGCGGCGCCCGAACTGGCCGCTTCGATACTCAAGCGCGGGCCGGACGACATCGCCGAGATAGCGAGCCTGCTCCGGCTCACCCCGGCGGACCTGACGGCGCGCGGCATTGTCCGCGGCGTGACGTCGCCGCCGGCCGAGTCGCGGCCAGCGCCTCAGGGTCCGGGCGGGACTGGCACCGCCGACCGGAGGTAGGCCATCGCGTCGAGCACGCCGCTGCGGGCGATCGGGATGCCCGCTAGCTCGAGGCCCATCTCCACCCCGCACAGGGCGCCCGTGAGCATGAGGTCGTTCAGGTCACCGAGATGACCGATGCGGAATGCGCGGCCGGCCAGCTTGCCGAGTCCCGCGCCCAGGGACATGTTGAACCGCCTGAGGATCAGGTCGCGGACCTGATCCGCGTCGTGGCCGTCGGGCAGCAGCACTGCCGTCAGCGTGGGGGAGTACTCCGCGGGGTCCTGGCACCAGACCTGCAGGCCCCACCCGCGGACCGCGCGCCTGGTCGCCTCCGCGTGCCTGGCGTGCCGTGCGAACACCGCTGACGAACCGCGTTCGCCGGCGATCGCGAGCGCCTCGCGCAGCCCGAAGAGCAGGTTGGTCGCCGGCGTGTACGGAAACTGGCCGGTCTGAGCCGCGGCGAGGATGGGCTGCCAGTCCCAGTAGCTGCGCGGCAGCCGGGCCTCCCGCGACGCGGCGAGTGCCCGGCCGCTGACGGCATTCATCCCCAGGCCCGGCGGCAGCATCATCCCTTTCTGCGATCCCCAGATCGTCACGTCCACGCCCCAGGCGTCGTGCTGGTAGTCGACCGAGCCGAGCGAGGACACGGTGTCCACGAGCAGGAGCGCGGGATGGCCTACCTTGTCCATCGCGGCCCGCAGCGGCGGAATCTGACTCGTAACGCCGGTCGAGGTCTCGTTATGGACGACCATGACCGCCTTGATCGTGCCCGCAGGATCGGCCGCCAGCGCGCTGGCGATCGCGTCTGCCCGGACACCGCGCCGCCAGTCTCCGTCGTGTACCCGGACTCGCAGGCCAAGTCGCTGGGCCATGGTGCGCCACAGCGTCGCGAAATGGCCGGTGTCGAATGCCAGGACGGTGTCTCCCGGCGACAGGGTGTTGACGAGGGCGGCTTCCCAGGCGCCAGTGCCCGACGAGGGGAACAGCGCGACCGGCCCGCTGGCGCCGGCGAGCTCGGCCAGGCCTGCCAGGACATCCCTGGCAAGCGCCGCGAATTCGGGCCCGCGATGGTCGATGGTCGGCGCCGACATGGCCCGGAGGACTCGGTCGGGAACGCTGGTCGGTCCGGGAATCTGGAGAAAGTGCCGGCCGCCGAGAAGGTCCATAGACTCATCATGTCGCCGCGCCGGATTCGTTCGAGCACGAAATGAGATGATCTGATGGTGCAGTCCTCGCGCAGGACTGGCGCCAGTGATCTCGAGGCGGCTCTCGCCGCTGCCGTGGCCGGCGAAGTGAGGTTCGACGGGTATACCAGGACGCTGTACTCGCGCGATGCCAGCATGTACGCGATCGAGCCCATCGGGGTAGTCTTCCCGCGCGATGCGGACGACGTCGCGGCCGTCGTGTCGGTGGCTACCGAGTGCGCAGTGCCGGTGCTGCCGCGCGGGGCAGGGACGAGCCTGGCCGGGCAGACCGTCGGCGCTGCCGTAATCATGGACTTCTCCGCGCACATGGACCGGATCCTGGAGATCGATCCGCAGGCCATGACCGCCCGGGTCCAGCCCGGCACGGTGCAGCAGCAACTGAACGTCGCGGCCTCCGCGCACGGCCTGATGTTCGGGCCTGACACCTCGACGGCGAACCGGGCCACGATCGGCGGCATGATCGGCAACAACTCGGCTGGCAGCCATTCGGTGCGTTATGGCATGACGATCGATCACGTGCGCGAGCTTGACGTGGTGCTGTCGGACGCGAGCCTGGCAACCTTCGGAGCAGTCACCAGGGAGCGGCAGGCCAGCCTGGCGTCGGCGGCGACGCTGGAGGGGGCGCTGTACCGGGAGCTGCCGGCGATCGCCAGCCGGTACGGCGACGCGATCGCGGCCGGCTACCCGCGCTTGTGGCGCCAGTCGGGCGGCTACCGGCTCGACTGGCTCGGCGGCGACGGACGACCGGCCCCGGGCAGGCAGGGCAGGCCGGCCTGGCCGGGCCTGGTACCCGACGCAGCCACCCGGCCAGGGTCGCCCGGGCCGGATGGCCTGGACCTCGCCAAGTTCGTGACCGGCTCGGAGGGAACCCTGGTGACGGTCACGCAGGCAACCGTCGGCCTGGTCCGGGCCCCGCGCCACCGGGTGATCGCCGTCGGGCATTTCGGTTCGGTACAGGCCGCCATCGAGGCGACCGAACCCGCCCTGGAATGCGGCCCGGCCGCGGTCGAGCTGATGGACCGCATCATTCTCGATCTGTCCCGCAGCAAGCGCGAGTACCGGGACCTCGGCTCGATCCTGCACGGCGACCCAGAGGCGCTGCTCTTCGTCACCTTCTTCGGCGAGTCGCTCGCGGAGGCGACCGCCGGGCTTGACCGGCTGGAAGCGGCCTGGCGGCGCGGCGGACATGGCTATCACACCCTGCGGGCGACCAGCCAGCAGGAACAGGGAGCCCTACTCAAGGTACGCGAGGCGGGCCTTGGCCTGCTGATGGCCTCGAGCGCGGGCTCGAGGCGCCCCCTTGCCTTCGTCGAGGACACCGCCGTGGAGCCGGCCAGGCTCGCGGCATACGCGCGGCGCCTGCGCGAGATCCTGCAGGCACATGACCTGACCGCCGGCTTCTACGGCCATGCGTCGGTCGGCTGCCTGCACGTCCGGCCGTTCGTCGATCTCGCCAGGCCAGGGCAGCGTGCGGCGATGCGCGCCGTCGCCGGGCAGGTGCGCGAGCTTGTGGCCGAATTCGGCGGGGTGAACTCGAGCGAGCATGGCGACGGGCTGGCCCGCAGCGAGTTCAACGAGGCGATGTTCGGGCCCGATCTGTACCAGGCGATGCGCGAGGTCAAGCGGCTGTTCGACCCGGACGGGCGGATGAACCCCGGAAAGATCGTCGACGCCCTGCCGATGACCGAGCATCTGCGCGAGCCGCCGTCGCCAGCCGGATCGCTGCCGGTGACCAGGCTCTCCTTCGGCCCTGCGGGCGGGATGCTGGGCGCCGCCGACCGGTGCATGAACATCGGGCTGTGCCGCAAGACGCACGCCGGAGTGATGTGCCCGTCCTACATGGCGACCAGGCAGGAAGAGCACTCTACCCGCGGCAGGGCGAATGCCCTGATCAAGGCACTGACCGATCCCGACCCCGTGGCTGCCCTTGGCGGCGAGCGGCTGCACGAGATCCTCGACCTGTGCCTGGAGTGCAAGGCGTGCAAGAGCGAGTGCCCGCTGGGCGTGGACATGGCCGCGCTCAAGTCGGAGACGCTCGCGGCATATCACGATCGGCACGGCATCCCGCTCCGGTCCAGGGTCTTCGGCTCGATCCGGACGCTGAACCGGCTTGGCTCGGCCGTCGCGCCGCTGGCTAACTCACTCGCCGCGCTCGCGCCGCTGAGGCGGGCCGGGCAGCGGTGGCTCGGCGTCACCGCGGCGCGGCCGCTGCCGAGGTTCGACCGGCAGAACGTCTTCCGGTGGTTCGCTGCCAGGCGGCAGCCGGCCGTCGCGCCCGCTGGTAAGGGCGAGCTGACCTTCCTGGCCGACTCGTTCACCAGCTACACCGAGCCTGGCGTCGCCCGCGCCGTGATCGAACTGCTCGAACTGGCGGGCTGGCGCGTCCGGCTGACCGACGCGGGATGCTGCGGCCGGGCGGGCATCTCCAAGGGGCTGCTCGACCGGGCCAGGGGGCAGGCTTCCCGGGTCACAGCGGCGCTGGCCGGTCCGGTCTCGGCGGGACAGCCGGTCACCGGCGCCGAGCCGTCGTGCCTGCTTACGCTGCAGGACGAGTACCTGGCGATGCTGCCTGATGACGACCGGGCGGCCGCACTCGCCGCGGCGACGGTGCTGCCCGAAGAGCTGCTGCTCGCGGCGGTAGCCGATGGCCGGCTGGTGATTCCGGCAGATAACCCGCTGGCCGGCAAGCGGATCGTCGTCCATGGTCACTGCCACCAGAAAGCGATCACGGGGATGTCCGCGACGGTCGGGCTGCTCAGGGCCATTCCCGGCGCGGAGGTGATCGAGCTCGACGCCGGGTGCTGCGGCATGGCTGGATCGTTCGGATTCGAGTCCGAGCACTATGACCTGTCGATGCGGATAGGGGAACTGCGCCTGTTCCCAGCGATTCGGGCCGAGCCGCCAGATACCGTGATCGCGGCGACCGGTGTCTCGTGCCGCCAGCAGATAAGGCACGGAACTGGCCGCGTCGCCTGGCATCCTGCGCAGGTCATCACTCAGGCGGCTGTCGGCACCCGGGGTTAGTGTGGCGTGATGCTGGAGTCTTTCCATCCGGCCATCGGTGCCTGGTTTGCGCGGCGGTTCCCGGCCGGGCCGACGGAGCCGCAGGCCGAAGGCTGGACGGAGATCGCGGCCGGCCGGCCCACCCTGATCGCCGCGCCGACCGGATCCGGTAAGACGCTGGCGGCGTTCCTGGTCTGCATCGACCGGCTGTACCGCGCGCACGAGGCAGGGGCGGCGCTCGCCGAGCCGGAGCCAGCAGGGCCTGCCGGGCCACGGGTGGTGTATGTGTCGCCGCTGAAGGCGCTGGCGGTCGACATCTGGCAGAACCTGGAGCGGCCGCTCGCCGAGATCGCTGACGTGGCGGCCGAGCTGGGCCTGACCGCTCCCGCCATCCGGGTCGGGGTCCGTACCGGGGATACCGCGGCGGCCGAGCGCGCGGCGATGCTGAGGCAGCCGCCCGACTTCCTGATCACCACGCCTGAGTCGCTGTTCCTGCTGGTAACGGCGGACAAGCCGCGGGCGATGCTGCGCGCGGTCGACACGGTGATCGTGGACGAGATTCACGCCGTCGCCGGCAACAAGCGAGGATCCCACCTGGCACTGACGCTGGAGCGGCTGCAGCATGTGGCCGGACAGCCCGTGCAGCGGATCGGGCTGTCCGCCACCCAGCGGCCGATCACGGCGGTGGCCAGGCTGCTCGTCGGCGCGGGCCCGGACCGGTCGCAGGACGACGGCTCGCCGCGCTGCTCGATCGTCGATGCAGGTCACCTGCGCCAGCTCGACCTCGGCCTTGAGCTGCCCGGCGATGAGCTCGGCGCGGTCGCCACGACCCTGCAGATGGCGGAGATATACGACATAATTGCGGGGCACGTGCGCGAGCACCGGACCACGCTGGTGTTCGTCAACACGCGACGGATGGCCGAGCAGATCGCGCATCAGCTCGGCGAGCGCCTCGGCGACGGCCAGGTGGCGGCTCATCACGGCAGCCTGTCAAAGGACCGCAGGCAGCGGGTCGAGGCCCGGCTGCGCGGCGGGGAGCTGCGGGCCCTGGTCGCGACCGCGTCGCTGGAACTTGGCATAGACATCGGGCCGGTGGAGCTCGTCTGCCAGATCGGCTCACCGCGCAGTTTCGCGACCTTCCTGCAGCGGGTCGGAAGATCCAATCACAGCTATCACGGGGTCCCCTCCGGACTGCTGTTCCCCACGACGCGGGACGAGCTGGTGGAATGTGCCGCGCTGATGCGCGGCGCGCTGGCGGGCCGGCTCGATGCGCTGCTGATTCCGCCCTGCCCGCTGGACATCCTGGCTCAGCACGTCGTCGCCGAGTGCGCGGCAGCGGAATGGAAGGAAGACGAACTGCTGGCGCTCATTCGCGGCGCGGCGCCGTTCTCCGGGGTGTCCGCCTCGGATTTTGATGATGTCGCCGAGATGCTGTCCGAGGGCATCCGCACCGGGCGGGGCCGCCGGGCGGCGTACGTGCACCGGGATCAGGTCAGCGGCGTGCTGCGCGGGCGGCGCGGCGCGCGGCTTGCCGCGCTGTCTTCCGGCGGCGCGATTCCCGAACTCGGTGACTACCGGGTACTGGCGGAGCCGGACGAGGCCGTGGTGGGCACGGTCAGCGAGCACTGGGCGATCGAGAGTGCACCGGGCGACGTGTTCCTGCTCGGCACGACCTCGTGGCGGATCCGCCGGATCGAGCCGGGTGTCGTGCGGGTGGCCGACGCGCACGGCGCGCCGCCATCGGTCCCGTTCTGGCTCGGGGAGGCGCCCGGCCGGACCGTGGAGCTGTCGCAGGAGGTCAGCGCGATCCGGTCCGGTGTTGCTGAGCGGCTCGCTGAGTCGCAGGGTGGCCGGGCGGCGGCCGTCGGATGGCTGCGCGCCCAGTGCGGGCTGAGCGACGCGGCGGCTGAGATGCTCGTCGACTACCTCGGTGCGGGGCTGGCACAGCTCGGAGTGCTGCCGACGATGGACACGATCGTGCTCGAGCGGTTCTTCGACCCGGCGGGCGGGATGCAGCTGGTCGGGCATGCGCCATTCGGCGCCAGGCTGAACCGGGCGTTCGGCCTGGCGCTGCGCAAGCGATTCTGCGTGACGTTCGATTTCGAGCTGCAGGCGGCGGCCAGTGACGACGCGATCTTGCTGTCGCTCGGGCCGCAGCATAGCTTTCCGCTTGAGCGGGTGCCGAAGTTCCTGGCGTCGGGGACGGTCGAGGAAGTCGTCCGCCAGGCCGTGCTGACCTCACCAATGTTCGCGTCCCGCTGGCGGTGGAACCTGAACACGTCGCTAGCCGTGCTCCGGATGCGCAATGGCAAGAAGAATCCGCCCGCCATCCAGCGGATGGAAGCCGACGACCTGATGGCGGCTGTGTTCCCGACGCTCGCGGCCTGCCAGGAGAACGTGGCGCCCGGTCCGCTGGAGATCCCCGACCATCTGCTGGTGCGGCAGACCCTGGCGGACTGCCTGCGCGAGGCGATGGACATCGACGGGCTGAGGGAACTGGTCGCCGGAATCGAGGCCGGGCGCGTCCAGGTCGTGGTCAGGGACACGACGGAGCCGTCGGTGCTGGCGCACGAGATCCTCAATGGCCGGCCGTTTACCTATCTGGACGATGCCGAAGATCGGCGCAGCCGGGCCGTGCCGCTGCGCCGGGGCCTGCCAGTCGAGCCGCATGAGCTGGGCAGGCTGGATCCGGCCGCGATCGCCCGGGTGACCGATCAGGTGCGGCCGTCACCCAGGGACGAGCACGAGCTGCACGACCTGTTGCTCAATCTGGTCGTCATCAGGCCGAATCTGGACTGGCAGCACTGGTTCGACGCGCTCGTCGAAGGCCGCCGCGCAGTCCTGGTGCAGGCCGGCGGCGGCGCACTATGGGCAGCGGCGGAGCGGCTGCCCGCGATCCGGGCGCTGTACCCCGGCGCGGCCGTTGAGCCAGCGTGGAGCGGCCCGGCCACCGCGTCGCCGGACGAGGAAATAGCCGCGGCCGACCTGCTGCGCGGCCACCTGGAATGCCGCGGCCCGAGTACCGTTGCCGCACTCGCGGGCGCGGCCGCTCTGGACGAGGGCCTGATCACGCGCGGCCTGGCAGCCCTTGAAGCGGAAGGCTTCGCGCTCCGAGGCCACTTCGCCGAGCCTGGGGGACCTGAGGAATGGTGCTCCCGGCGGCTGCTGTCCCGCATCCACGTTTACACCAGGGAACGTCGCCGCCGCGAGATCGAGCCGGTCACGGCCCAGGATTTCATGCGGTTCCTGATTCGCTGGCAGCACGTCGCGGACGGCACCAGGCGCGAGGGCCGGTTCGGCGTCCTGGCCGTCATCGAGCAGCTTCAGGGCTTTGAACTCGCGACGCGTGCCTGGGAGCGATCGGTCCTGGCCGCAAGGGTCGAGGATTACCGGCGAGAATGGCTTGACGAGCTGTGCATGTCCGGCCAGGTCGCCTGGGGCCGGCTGGCGGTCCGCGATGCCGACGCCGACGCCGACGCGGTACCACGCCGCGGCAACGCTCCGTCGAAGGCCACCCCCATCACCCTGGCCCTGAGAGACGACCTGCCCTGGCTGCTCCGCGCGGCCCGCGGTGACCAGCGACCAGCCGAGCCGGCGATCGGCCGGACCGCCGATGTCCTTGAGGTGCTGCGCAAGAACGGAGCCCTCTTCCGGGCCGACCTGGCCACGATGACCGGGCGCCTGCCAGACGATATCGATGACGCGCTCTGGGACGCGGTGGCTCGCGGACTGGTCACCGCCGACGGGTTCCGTGCGGTGCGTGCTCTGCTGCGCCGCCGTATCGCCGACTCCCGTTACGCCCCGACTCGCGGCCTGCGCCGGGGCCTGCGTGGCACCACCGCCTCTTCGGGCCGCTGGTCCCTGCTGCCCGAACCCGCCGCTGACATCGACGGCGACGAGCTAGCCGAAGCGGTCGCCGAACAACTCGCGGCCCGGTGGGGCGTGGTCTTCCGGGATCTAGCCGCCCGCGAGAGCCTCGCGGTTCCCTGGCGGGACGTTCTGCGGGCGTTCCGCCGGATGGAAGCGCGCGGCATCATCCGCGGCGGCCGTTTCGTGTCCGGGTTCAGTGGTGAGCAGTACGCTCACCCCGACGCGCTCGATGTCCTTCGTTCCGTCCGCAAGCCGCATCGGGCAGGCGAGACGGTCAGCCTCTCCGCCGCCGACCCACTGAACCTGACCGGCATCATCCTGCCCGGCCCCCGCATCCCGGCCATCGCAGCCAACAGCGTGACCTACACCGATGGCAGAGTCGCTGACCTGGTCGTCACTGAAACCGCGTAAGCGACGAAGGGAGTCGGCGGCATCACCGGCCGTCGCGTGAGGCTGCTATTCGCTGAAATGAGAGTTGTACTCTCGAACTATGGTCTGCATCTCAGGCCTGACCATCACCAGGCCCCCGCTGCGGAATTCCGCCGCGGGCAGGTCGCCAGCGGCCCGGCCCCCTGCCAGGCGGCGGCCGTGATGCACCGGTCGACGGCCGCAGCCGTGAGCGTCGCCTGGGGCGCGGCACTCGGCGGGACCTTCGGCTGGCTGCTGCCTTACTTGCTGGGTGACTGGCGTTTCCATCGGCCGCTGCCCTGGTGGGGCGTCGCCCAAGCCGCAGGTGTCGTGCTGATCGGCCTCGGCCTGGTGCCGCAGGTCCGGTCGTTTGTCGACTTCATCAGGTCGGGCGGGACTCCAGTGCCAGCCGCGGCTCC
>DASWAA010000179.1:0-7182 GCA_036391385.1 Streptosporangiaceae bacterium | reverse complement strand
CAGCGTGTACTGCCGTGCCGTCGCTCTCGTCGCGGCGCTCGCTGCCGGTGCAGCGACGGCAGCGGGGTGCGCCGGGGGCACGGTCGTCGGTGCCGTGGTGTCGTTGATCCAGCGGGCGTCGTTGAAGATCGCGGACGCGTCTCGCGCGGGGTGGGCGTCACCCTTGGCGGTCAGCTCGGCGTTCAGGTAGGTCAGGAAGCTGAGGTTCTGCAGCTCGCCGCCGCCGCCACCACCGAACTCCCTGGCCAGGTAGTTGCCCACGGCCACGGTGTCGATCGGACGCCATGGGGCTGGCTGGTACGGGCCGGCCAGGCCGAGCGCCTTGCCGATGACGAAGAACTCGACAGGCACCCGCTGCTGCGGGTTGGCGCTGGTGAAGGCGAACTTCTCGTACGCGTTGATGCCGCGGGAGAACTGCGTGATAGCGCTCCTCGTCGCCGCGGGCAGCGACCTGAACTGCGCCCGCAACTCGGCAGGGGTGTAGAAGAACGTGCGGACGGTCTCGTCCTGGCCGAGCTCGCTGGGCCCGAACAGCTGCGACAGGGTGCCCTCGACCGCGCGCCTGGTCAGCTCCAGCTGTGCCATCCGGTCCTGCGCCTGGGCCCAGCCGGCGCCGAACCACATGCCAGCCAGGGTCGGGGAGTAGACGCTCGGGACGCCGTAGCGATCCCGGTGGATCACCGCCGCCGCCGTGCCGTAGCCGACTCGCTGACCCGCCTCGCGCACGCCCGCGTTCGCCGCCGCCGTGGTGACGACCGGGGTGACCATCGCAGCCGCGGCTACGACAGCCGAGCCGAGCGCAGCCGCCCGGCTGACCTGGATATGACCTCGCAGCCTCAACCAGCTCACCTTCCCTAAGCGACCCGCGAAATTGCGCACTGCCGAACAAGGGCCGTGCACTGTCACGAAACCGGATTGGTCGGCCGTTCCGGACGCTATTCCTGTCCTCGGCCGGGTGTCAATGACGCGAGACGTGGGCCCGCTGCCGCCCCGGTAGGAACCCGTTAGGCTGGCGATCCACGGAAAGGGAGCTGCGCATGGCGACAGGTGACCAGGCTGCCGAGCGCTTCATCGTCAGGGTGCCCGACGGCCGGGCCGTCGAGGTGCTGAGCGCCGGGCCGGCGGACGGTCTTGCGTTCGTCTACCACACCGGGACTCCGTCCGGGCTGGTCGCGTTCGCGCCCATGATCGAGGCCGCTACCGCCCAGGGCCTGCGATCGGTCTATTACTCCAGGCCCGGCTACGGGAATTCCGATCCGCAGCCTGGCCGCCGGGTCGCCGACGCCGCAGCCGACGTCGCCGCCATCCTGGACCATCTCGGCGTCGGGCAGTTCGTCACGGCAGGCTCGTCGGGCGGTGGCCCGCACGCGCTGGCTACGGCCGCGCTGCTGCCCGGCCGCTGCCTGGCCGCCGCAAGCCTGGCGGGCGTCGCACCGTACCCGGCCGAGGGCCTGGACTGGTTCGCCGGCATGGCAGCGGAGAATGTCGCCGAGTTCGGCGCCGCCCTGGACGGCGAGACCGCGCTCACGGCGTTCCTGCACGCCCCCGCCGACGCACTGACCGTAGTCACCGGCGACCAGGTCGCCGCCGAGCTCGGCTCCCTGGCGTCGCCCGCCGATCGCGCCGCGCTGACCGGGCAGTTCGCCGACCACCTCGCCGAGGCGTTCCGCGCGGCGGTCTCGACCGGCATCGCCGGCTGGCGAGACGACGACCTGGCCTTCACCACCGCCTGGGGATTCAGCCTCGACGACGTCACCGTCCCCTTGTCGATCTGGCAGGGCGACGAGGACGCCATGGTGCCCTCCGGGCACGGTGAGTGGCTGGCCCATCAGCTCCCGCGGGCCCGAGCGCACCTGCTGCGGGGCGAAGGGCACCTGACGCTGACACTGCACCGGATCGCCGATGTCCTGGCAGAACTGGTCAGGCTCGCCGGGCTCTAGCCGTATGACCTCGCGGGCTCTAGCCGCACGACCAGCCAAAATTAAGATGCTCGCCTGGCCAGCCGCCGGGTAGCGTCGGCCTCTATGCGCCCGCTGCCGGTTCCCGATCCCGGCGTGCCCGATCTTCGCACTCCCCGGCGCTTCCTGTTCTGGCTGATGACCAGCCAGCCCGCCAATGTCGGACTCGGCATTGTCTGGGGCTGCTCGTGGATGATCGCTCAGGCACTCGTACCCGCCGCGATCGGCGCGGCCGTGGATGCCCTCGCGGCCAGGGACACCGCCGCCTTCGCCGCCGACTGCCTGGCCGTGCTCGGTCTCGGCGCCGCGACGGCGCTCACCGGGATCCTGCGGCACAGGCGGGTCGTCGGCTGCTTCCTCGACGCGGCCTACCGGACCATCCAGCTCATCACGGGCCAGGCGATCGTCCTCGGCAACACGCTCGCCCGGCTGCTCAGCACCGGCGAGGTGATCAGCGTCGGCACCGCCGACGTCGAGTCGCTGGGCCAGGCCATCGACGTCACCGGGCGGGGGAGCGGCGCGGTCGCCGCGCTGATCGTGATCGCGGTCATCCTGCTGTCCCGGTCGGTGCCGCTCGGGCTGATCGTCCTGATCGGCGGCCCGGCGATGACCGCCGTGGTCGGGGTGCTGCTGCGCCCGCTGCACAAGCGCCAGCAGCGCTACCGTGACCTGCAGGGCCAGCTCGCCAGCCGCGCGGCCGACATCGTTGCCGGGCTGCGGGTGCTGCGCGGCATCGGCGGGGAGCCCGCGTTCTCGGCCCGCTACCGCGACGAGTCGCAGGAGTTGCGCCGCACCGGCGTGCAGGTGGCCCGCACCGAGTCGTTCCTGTCCGGTGCCGAGATCCTGCTGCCTGGCCTCTTCGTCACCGTGGCGACCTGGGTCGCGGCCCATTACGCGCTGCACGGATCGATCACGCCGGGCCAGCTGGTCACCTTCTACGCCTACACCTCGTTCCTCGCCCTGCCGCTGGCCACCCTGACCGAGGTCGCCGACAAGATGGTCCGCGGGCTAGTCGGAGCGAGCCGGGTGATCAACATCCTGCGGCTCAGTCCCGACGTGGCCGACCCGCCAAGCCCGCGTCCGGAGCCCGCACCCGGGGCCGCCATCTGGGATCCGGTCTCCGGCCTGACCATCGAGGCCGGAGAGTTCGTCGCCCTCGCGGCCGAGGACCCGGCCACCGCCACGGCGCTGGCCGACCGGATCGGCCGGTACGGCCCGCAGGACGGCCCGCAGGACGGCCCGCAGGACGGGCGGTCACCTGAGCTTGGCGGAGTCCGGCTCGCCGACCTTCGGGTCGCCGCGCTGCGATCGCGTGTGCTGATCGCCGGCAACGACGCGCACCTTTTCGCCGGCCGGCTGGACGAGCAGCTGGCCGGCGCGTCGCCGGTCAGTGCAACTGCCGCCGTGGCCGCTATCGCCGCGGCGGCCGCGCAGGACGTGCTCGATACCGTTCCCGGCGGGCTCAGCGGGCAGCTTGCCGCGCGGGGCCGCACCCTGTCCGGCGGTCAGGCGCAGCGGCTCAGGCTGGTCCGGGCACTGCTCGCCGATCCCGAGGTGCTCGTGCTGCTCGAGCCGACCAGCGCCGTCGACACCCACACCGAGGCGAAGATCGCCGCCGGCCTGCGGGAGGCCCGCCGCGGGCGCACGACGGTCGTAGTCTCCAGCAGCCCGCTACTGCTCGACCTGGCCGACCGGGTGGCGTTCCTGCGTGACGGCGTGGTGGCCGCGCAGGGCACCCACGCCGAGCTGCTTATCGCGAGCCCGGAGTACGCGAGCACCGTGAGCCGAGGAGATGAGGCCTGATGCAGGCCAGCGCGCCCCAGATCCTGCCGGTCGCTACCGGCCGCAAGGTCCGGGCTAACGTACGTCAGGTGCTGGCCGAGCGGCGGCGCGAGCTCGCTGCCGTGGTGGCGCTGTATACGCTGGCCACGATCGCCGGGCTGGTCCCGCCGCGGCTGCTCGGCTCGATCGTGACCGACGTGCAGCACGGCACCACGAGCGGCCGGGTCGACCTGCTCGCCGGCGGCATAGCGATCGCGCTGATCGCCCAGTCCGTGCTGATCAGGTTTGGCGCCCTGGCGGGAGCCAGGCTGGGCGAGGCCATGCTCGCCGCCTTCCGCGAGGAGTTCGTCGACGGCGTGCTCGCCCTGCCGCTCTCGATGGTGGAGCAGGCCGGCAGCGGCGACCTGCTCACCAGGTCCTCGCGTGACGTCAGCTCGCTGAGCCTCACGGCCCGCAAGGGCGTTCCGGCGATGCTGACGGCGGCGCTCACGGTCAGCCTGACCATCGGCGCGATCGCGCTTGACAGTCCGCTGCTTGTCGTGCCTTGCCTGATCGTCGTCCCGCCGGTCTGGGGCGCGGCTCGCTGGTACCTGCGCCGGGCGTCGGCCGGCTATCTCAGGGAGAACGCCGCCTGGGGAGTAGTGACCGACAGCCTGGCCGAGACGGTGGAGGGCGCCAGGACGATCGAGGCCCTGCGGCTCGGGCCGGTCCGGCGCGCGCGGGCCGATGCCGACATCGCGGCCTGCTACGCCGCCGAGCGCTACACGCTGCGGCTGCGCACCATCTTCCTGCCCGCCGCCGAGGCCTCCTACATCCTGCCGCTGGCCGGCGTGCTCGCCTTCGGCGGCTTCGCGTACCTGCGCGGCTGGTGCACGCTCGGCCAGGTGACCGCCGCGGCACTATACGCCAGGGCGCTGGTGACACCGATGGACGAGCTGATCATGTGGCTTGATCACCTGCAGATCGGCGCGGCCTCGCTGGCCCGGCTGCTCGGCCTCGGCGACGTACCTGCTGACCGGGTGCCGGGGAACGCCCGCCCGGACGGAGAGCGGCTGCGCGCGGCCGGCGTCAGCCACGCTTACGTTCCCGGCCATGACGTGCTGCGGCAGATCAGCCTGGACGTCGAGCCGGGGGAACGGATCGCCATCGTCGGGCCGAGCGGAGCCGGGAAGTCGACCCTGGGCAGACTGCTCGCCGGGATCAGCACGCCGGACCGCGGCAAGGTCAGCGTCGGCGGCGTCCCGCTGATCGAACTGCCGCTTGACGACCTGCGGGGCCAGATCGCGCTGGTCACCCAGGAACATCACGTCTTCGCCGGGACGCTGCGCGAGAACGTCACGCTCGGCAGGCCAGACGCGGCCGACACTGAGGTCCTGGCCGCGCTGGCGGCGGTCGACGCACTCGGCTGGGTGCAGGCGCTGCCCGAGAGACTGCACACCAAGGTGGGCTCGGGCGGCACCGTCTTGTCGGCGCCGCAGGCGCAGCAGGTCGCGCTCGCCCGGCTGGTGCTGGCCAACCCGCACACGCTGGTCCTGGATGAGGCCACGTCGCTGCTCGACCCGCGCTCCGCGCGCCGGCTTGAGCAGTCGCTGTCCGCGGTACTCGACGGGCGGACCGTGATCGCTGTCGCGCACCGGCTGCACACCGCGCATGATGCCGACCGGGTCGTCGTGATGGAGGACGGTCAGATCAGCGAGCAGGGAACGCACCACGACCTGATCGGCGCGGGCGGGCCTTACGCCGCGCTGTGGCGATCCTGGCACGGCGAGCACGCCGGCCACGCTGTGCACGAAGCTGTGGACAATGTGAGTCCGGCTGTTAGTTACGGTGGATAAAGGCAGCACGTCCTGTGGACAGCCAAAAGAATCTTGCGATAACTCGCTGAACACCTTGTGCAACGCACCGCTGTGGCAGTAGAAATCTCTCACCGCCGACAGCGGGCCGATCCCGGGACTTCCCGGGAACGCCGGGGGAACCGGGAGACCGGTGACCCCCAGCGGTGCCCGGTACCCGGCGGACAGGCCGGGCAGCGCACCGGCAGCCGAGTAATCGGTTCGCTGGCGCACCCAGGCCGGGGCCCGGGCCCCTCCATCTCATACATGGAGGGGCCCGGCTTTTCTCCCGGTCAGGTCAGCTGCCGAGTCAGCCGACGAAGTTCCAGAGCTGGTTGTCGCCTGGCGAGGCAGGCGGCTCGACGCCGCGCAGCTGCATGTTCTCCCCGTTGGACTGGATGACGTTCCCGGTCGACACGTTGGTCCACTCGAAGCCGGTATGACCGCTCGGTCCGGTGAACGGCCCGCTGGGCGTCCACTGCTGCCAGGTCGAGCCGTTGCAGACCCGCAGCCTGAGCCCGGACAGGTCGCTGACCTGGGCCACGCAGAAGTTGCTCGCTACCCCGTTGGGCGTGAACTCGGCGATGAAGTTGGGCCCGCCCTTGTACCTGAACCAGAAGAAGTCCGTGAACGGGTTAGTCGTCGAGTTCGGCTTTGCGTAGACGAACCTGTTCTGCTGGGCCGACCCGCCGCTGACCATCGACATCGGCGGTGACTCCAGATCGGTCTGGGTGCCGCAGTAACCCGAGTAGACCCCGTGCGTGCACGGGTGCGTGGACCGCGGTATCGGGTTTGGGCTCGGCTGGGCGAGTGCGGGGACCGCGAACGCCAGGGTTCCCGTAAGCGCTAGCACTACGGCGATGATGATCTTCCGCATGTTCTCTCCTTTGAGAGTCCTGAAGCGGCCACGCCGGGAGCGAGCGCACGGCGGTACAGACACGGTGCTTGCTTTGCCCTGATGTCGTGCGGACCGGGCCATGCACGGATGGCCCGCAAGTCGGCGCAGTCGCCGGACCTTGATCTATGTGCAGGCGACGCCGCGATGACGTCGCGTTTGCTGCGCTGCCCCCTCGGGCGCGGCGCGAAACACTAATTCTCCGATGACAGCCGCAGCAGATTCCCCGGCAGGACGCACACGGAAACAATTAGCTGCAGGCCGCGCGATGCGATCGGTACCGACTCATTACTCGTCAGACCATGCTGTGCCCTGGCTATCACTTTGATTTGCGGCGAAATACCGCTAACGACCTCCTGACGGGCCGCAGTGGCACGCCTGGTGACCCGTCTCTACCCATCCTTCCTGCGGCTCGGCCCGAGAGCGAGACTCTGCACCCGTTGCGACTCGTTCGCTCGCAGTCCACCCAGATCATCCGGACAAGGTGTCATGAATGGAAACCCTAGGCGGCATTGATATTCTTATATTCCCTTGCCTCGCCAGGCGCCCTGGCGCGCAGTAATTCACGTAATCGTCCGATTATTGGCAGCCCTTCGTTAATCGTTCGGCGCGTTTGCCGAGCGTCTGGCCAATTGCAGTGCGACACTAAATCCGATGGTCCGCGGGCGACTCCCGGTGAGTAGGCTGCCCTCTCGCCGTGGGGCGGCGTGACCGT
>DASWAA010000178.1:0-17084 GCA_036391385.1 Streptosporangiaceae bacterium | reverse complement strand
GTGTCGACGACCGCGATGACGTCGCCCTTGTGTACCTCGTCGCCCGGCTTGACCAGCCACTCGATCAGCGTTCCCTCCTCCATGTCGGCGCCTAGCGAGGGCATCAGGAAGTCGGCCACCTCAGCACACCTTCCTTCACCCGACGACCGCGCGGGCGGCGGCGGCGATGCCGTCGGCCTGCGGGAGCGCTGCCTCTTCCAGGTGCCGCGGGTACGGCATCGGGACCTCGGCACTGCAGACCCGCTGAACCGGGGCATCGAGCTCGTAGAACGCCTGCTCCATGATCCGGGCCATGATCTCGGCGGCGAGGCTGCCCGACTTCCAGCCCTCGTCCACGATGACGGCCCGGTGCGTCCTGGCTACCGACTCCATGATCGTGGCCTCGTCCAGCGGCCGCAGCGTGCGCAGGTCGATCACCTCGGCCTCGATGCCGTCCCCGGCGAGGGCGTCAGCAGCCGACAGTGTCCTGGGCAGGGTGCCGCCGTAGGTGATCAGCGTGATGTCGCTGCCCGGCCGCCTGATGGCGGCGCGGTCGATATCCACCGCACCGGCGTCGGCCGCGATCAGCCCCTTGGCGTTGTAGAGCCCGCCGTGCTCGAAGATCAGCACCGGGTCGGGATCCTCCAGTGCCGTCCAGAGCATCCCGCGGGCGTCCTCTAGCGTCGCGGGCGTGACGATCCGGATGCCGGGGATGTGCGCGTACCAGCCTTCCAGGCTGTGCGAGTGCTGCGCCGCCACCTGCCGGCCCGCCCCGGTCGTCATCCTGATCACCAGCGGGACGGCTACCTGGCCGCCGGACATGTGCAGCAGCGTCGCAGCATTGTTCATGATCTGGTCCAGAGCCAGCAGGCTGAAGTTGACCGTCATGATCTCGACGATGGGCCGCATCCCGGCCATCGCGGCCCCGATCCCCGCACCGACGAACGCGGACTCCGACAGCGGGGTGTCCCTGATCCGCTCAGGACCGAACTCCGCCAGCAGGCCGAGGCTGACCGCGAAGCAGCCGCCGTACCTGCCGACGTCCTCGCCCATCAGGAAGACCCGTTCGTCGCGCCGCATCGCCTCGGTGATCGCGGCCCGCATCGCCTCCCGGTAGGTGGTCTCGACCATCCCTGCCTGGCCGTTGGCAGCCCCTGCCGCGGTCCTCGCACCCCCCGCCGTGGTCCTGGCAGCTCTCGCCGCCGCGCCCGCTCCGCCGCGGGCCGACCGCGACCTGACCTTTGCCCCGCTGACGCTCATGACGACCGCCTCGGCGTGTAGACGAACTTCTCCAGGTCACTGACGGGCTCGGCCGGAGCGGCTCGCGCGGACCCGACCGCCGCCTCGATCGCCGCGGCGAGTTCTTCCCGCATCACCACGAGGTCCTGGCCAGCAAGCTCACCCGACTCCTGCAACTGGTCGGCCAGTGCCGTAATCGGGTCGCGCTGCTTCCACAGCTCCACCTCGTCCTTGTCGCGGTAAAGGTCCGGGTCATACATCGAGTGCGCGCGGAAACGGTACGTGCGAAGCTCGAGGAAGTGCGGGCCGCCGCCCGACCTGACCGCCTCGGCGGCCAGCCGCGCGGCGTGCTCGACCGCCAGGACGTCCATCCCGTCCACCGGCCAGGCCGGCATGCCGTAGCTGGCCGCACGCATCGCCAGGTCCGTCTGCGCCTGGGCGCGCTCGATCGCGGTGCCCATCGCGTAGCGGTTGTTCTCGCAGCAGAACAGCACGGGCAGGTCCCACAGCGCGGCGAGATTCATGCACTCGTGGAACTCCCCCTCGGCGACGGCGCCGTCGCCGAAGAAGCAGGCCGTCACCCGGGACTCGCCGCGCAGCTTGTCGGCCAGCGCGACGCCGACAGCGAGCGGCAGGCCGCCGCCGACGATCGCGTTCCCGCCGTAGAAGCGGCGCGAGGTGTCGAACAGGTGCATCGAGCCGCCCCGGCCGTGACTGCACCCGGTCACCTTGCCGAACATCTCCGCCATGACGGCGTCGAGCGGCACGCCGCGGACGAGCGCGTGGCCGTGCTCGCGGTAGGTGGAGACGATGTTGTCCTGCGGCGTCAGCGCCGAGTTCACGCCGACGGCCACGGCCTCCTCGCCGATGTAGACGTGCAGGAAGCCGCGGATCTCGGCGCCGCTGTACAGCTCGACGCACTTCTCCTCGAATTGCCTGATCAGCAGCATCTGACGGAGCAGGCCGGTCCGGTACCCGGTCGCCGTACCCGTCGCCTGCGTGACCTCCGTCGTCATGGCGTGCTCCCAAGGGTCGACGTGTCACCAGTGTCCAGGCCCAGCTCGCGCGCCTTGAGCAGCCGCCGCATCACCTTGCCGCTCTGGGTCAGCGGCAGGTGCTGGTCGAAGTCGACTTCCTTGGGCGCGAGCGCGGCGAGCCTGCGGCGGCCGAACGCGATGATGTCACGGCGCAGCTCCTCGCTCGGCTCGAAGCCGGGCTTGAGCTCGACGAACGCCTTGACCAGCTCGCCCGCCACCGGGTCGGGCTTGCCGATCACGCCGGCCTGGGCGACCGCGTGATGCTCCATCAGGACGCTCTCGACCTCGAACGGGCCGATCAGATGGCCGGCCGACTTGATCACGTCGTCGGCGCGGGCGACGAACCAGTAGTAACCGTCGGAGTCCCGGCGGGCGATGTCGCCGGACAGGTACCACCCGTCCGCGAACGCCTCGGCGTAGCGCTTGTCGTCGTGCAGGTAGCCGCGGAACATCGACGGCCAGCCGGGCCGCAGCGCGAGTTCGCCCTGGACGCCTGGCTGGGTGATCTCGGTGACCTTACCGTCGGTCACCCGGGCCCGGCCGTCCTTGCCCTGCTCGAGCAGGCCGGCGGTGACGCCGGGGAGCGGGCGGCCCATGGAGCCCGGCCTGATGTCCATCGCGGCGAAGTTGCTGATCATGATCGCGCCGGTCTCGGTCTGCCACCAGTTGTCGTGGATCGGCAGCCCGAGCGTCCGCTGGCCCCAGAGCACGGCCTCGGGGTTCAGCGCCTCGCCGACGCTGGCGATGAACCGCAGCCTGGACAGGTCGTAGGAGGAGGCCAGTTCCGGCCCGTAGCGCATCAGCATCCGGATCGCGGTCGGCGCCGTGTACCAGACGGTGACCTTCTCGTCGGCCAGTACCTGGTACCAGCGCTTGGCGTCGAAATCGCCCGCGTCGCTGATCATGGTCAGGCCGTGAGTCAGCGGCGCGACGATCCCGTAGGAAGTCCCGGTGACCCAGCCGGGATCGGCCGTGCACCAGAACACGTCGTCCGGCCGCAGGTCGAGCGCGAATCCCGCGGTGGCGTAATGCGCGACGACGGCCTCGTGCACGTGGACCGCGCCCTTCGGCTTGCCGGTCGTCCCGCTGGTGAAGTGCAGCAGCGCCATGTCGCCCGGGTCGGTCGGCGGGATCTCGAACTCGCCGCTCGCAGCGGCCATCGCGTCCGCCAGGCTGATCACCTTGGCGTCGGGCAGGTCTCCGGTGATCAGCACGTGCTCCAGGCCGGGCAGGCTGTCCCTGATCGGCACGATCCGGCGCTCGTACAGTTCCGGGGTCGTGACGAGGCACTTCGCATCGCCGATGCGCAGCCGGTCCCTGATCGGCTCGGGCCCGAAGGCGGAGAAGAGCGGCGCGAAGACGCTGGCGTTCTTGAGCGTGCCCAGGGCCGCGACATACAGCTCGGGCTGCCGGCCGAGCAGGGAGAACACCCGGTCGCCCTTGCCGATCCGCAGGTCGCGGAGCAGATTCGCGAACCGGCTGGTCTGGTCCGCCAGGTCGGCGTAGCTCAGCTCGGTGCGGCTGCCGTCCTTCGCCACGCAGCGCAGCGCGCTCTGGCGCGCCCTCGGGCCCGCGGCGTGCCGGTCGACCGCCTCGTGCGCGATGTTGAGCCCGCGGCCGCCTGGCAGGCCGTCGAGGCGAGCCCGGGCCGCGTCCCAGGAGAAGTCACGTACCGCCGAGTCGTAGTCGGCCAGGTTGATTCCGGCCGGCGTTCCGGTACCGCCCGGGGCTGTCGTGCCGGTCCGGGCAGGCTTGCGTATCGGTGCAGAGTCCACGAGCGGGCCTCCTCGTCACGGACGTCCTCTCCGGTCTATTCCCCGCCCCCACCAGCCGATAGAGACGAAAGTCCCGCTACCGGGCCCCGGCCGCAGCCGTGAGCGGCTCGGCGGCCCGGCGGCTCCGGTCCCGGCGGCGGATCAGCCAGCGTCGCAGTTCGTCGGCACTCCAGACGATGAACGGGAACGGCAGCGTGATGACCAGCAGGCTGGGCGGCAGCGCGGCGGTGCTCAGCAGCGCCTGGAACGGCGGCAGGTAGATGATTCCCGCCGTAAGCACGAGCTCGATCCCGATAGCCCCGATCAGGTACGGGTTGGACAGCACCCCCATCGACCGCAGTGACGCCCGCTCGGTCCTGGCGGCGAACGCCGTGCCGACCTGCGCCATCACCATCGACAGGAAGGTCATCGTGGTCGCCTCGACGTAGGCGTGATGCAGCGGCGTTCCCGGTCCGGTCCGCGCTCCCGGATGCCATCCGGCCCGGAGCAGGACGTAGAAGAACGCGCCCATCTGCAGCGCCGCCGCGATCACTCCGAGGAACAGCCAGGCCCGCAGCAGCATGGCGCGCTGGATGACGCTCTCGCCGGACGGCCTCGGCGGCCGGTCCATGATGCCGGGCTCGGCAGGCTCCCGGCCGAGCGCGAGCGCGGGCAACGTCTCGGTGCCCACGTCGAACGCCAGCAGCTGCAGGACCGTCAGCGGCAGCGGTACCAGCCCCCTGGCCAGCGCGAACACCAGGAACGGCACGACCTCAGGAGTGGTGTGGGCAAAGATGTAGACGATGAACTTGCGGATGTTGTCGTAGACCCGCCTGCCCGCCGCGATCGCGGCGACGATGGTCGCGAAGTTGTCGTCGGTCAGCACCATCGTCGACGCCTCCCGTGCGACGTCCGTGCCTGACCGCCCCATAGCGATCCCGATGTCCGCGCGGCGCAGCGCCGGGGCGTCGTTGACGCCGTCCCCGGTCATCGCGACGATGTGCCCCCGCTCCCGCAGGGCGTCCGTGATCCGCAGCTTGGCCTCGGGCGACGCACGGGCGAAGATCAGCTCGTCGCCGGCATCAAGCACCGCGTCGAGTTCCTGCTCGCTCATCCGGTCAAGCTCCTCGCCGCTCATCACGCCGGAGTCGCCCGCCCGCACCCCGATCTCCTTCGCTATGGCAGCGGCCGTGAGCGGATGATCACCAGTGATCACGATGATCCTGATGCCTGCGGTATGGCATTTGTCCACAGCGTCGGCGACCTCAGGCCGCGGCGGGTCGACCATAGCGGCCAGCCCCGCGAAGCACAGGTCCCGCTCGGCGTCCTCGCGCTTGGCCGGCACCGGGCCGCCCGCATCGAGGTCGCGCGTGGCGAACGCCAGCACCCGCAGCCCGCTCGCCGCGTACTGATCGACTATGCCCTCGACCTGAGCCCTGACCTGATCGGTCATCACCGCGATCGAGCCGTCGGCTGCCACGAAGGTCGTGCAGAGCGGCAGCAGAGCCTCCGGCGCACCCTTGGCATGCAGGCGCATGCCGTCCGGGGCGACCCGGTCGACCGTCGACATCAGCTTGAGTCCGGGGTCAAAGCGGAACTCGGCAGCCCGCTGCTCCTCGCGCCGCTCGTAGCCGACGTCCTGCCCGAGCCCAGCCGCCGCCTCAAGCAGCGCGAGCTCGGTCGGATCACCGACCTCGGCGTCCTCGCTCGCGCCGGGGGCAGGTGCGCCTCCAGGTCCGGCCAGCCTGGCGCTGCTGCAGCAGGCCATGACCTCGGCCATCGCGCGCAGCGGCGTGGTCAGCTCGGGACGGACCAGCCCGAACTCGGAGCCGCCTGCCCAGAGCCTGACGACGCGCATCCTGTTCTGGGTGAGAGTGCCGGTCTTGTCGGTGCAGATCACGTCCGTCGATCCGAGCGTCTCGACCGAGCTCAGCCGCTTGACGACGGCGCCGCGGCGCACCATCTCGCGGACGCCGATGGCCAGGGCGAGGGTGATCACCGGCAGCAGGCCTTCCGGCACGTTGCCGGCGATCAGGCCGACGGCGAAGACTATCGCCTGGGGAAAGGACAGCCCAGCGCCGAGCGTCGCCGCGGGCAAGAACGCGGCCGCCATGACCACCGCGATCAGCGCGATCAGCCAGGCGACCTTCCTGACCTGACGCTCCAGCGGGCTCTGCTCGACCTTCACCCGCTCGGACAGAGCGGCGATCCGGCCGATCTCGGTCCGCATCCCGGTCGCCACGACCAGCACCTTCGCTTCGCCGCCGGTACACGTCGTGCCGGAGAAGACCAGGTCCCTGGCCTGCAGCAGCGGCACACCTGTGTCGGTCCACCTGGCCGACCTCGCGACCGCCATCGACTCACCGGTCAGGGTCGACGCGTCGACCTCGATCGTTCCGTCCAGCATCCGCGCGTCGGCGGAGATCCGGTCGCCTTCGGCGATGACCAGCACGTCGCCGGGCACGATCTGGGTGGCGTCGATCACGACAGGGGCACCATCGCGCAGCACGGTGGCCTGCTGCGCCAGGTAGGCCTGGAGCGCCTCGACCGCGCGCTCGGCCTGCAGCTCCTGCACGAAGGCGAAGATCGCGTTCAGGAAGATCACGATCACGATCGCGATGGCGACCGGCTCGATGCCGGCCAGCCAGGCAAGGCCAGCGGCCGCCCACAGCAGCAGCGCCAGCGGGTGAGTGAACTGCCTGCCGAGCTCACGCCAGATCCGGCGCCCGCCGCGACGGTGCAGTTCGTTGGGTCCGTAGTGGATCAGCCGCCTGGCGGCCTCCCGCCCGGACAGGCCGGCTGGCGAACTGCGCAGATCACGGAGCAGGCGGCCGAGCGGCTCCTCGGCATCGACGCCCGGCTCTGGCTCTGGCTCAGGACCTGCCATTACGGACCTTCGACTCTGGCGACAGTGCGAGCGTCACGGGACCATGATCTCCTCGGAACCGGGTAGGACGAGCCGGGACCGGGAAATGACGAGAGCACGGGCCGTGTACCGGGCCGTTGGGGGAAGGAGCGCCATGAAGGCAGCAGTCGGCGATGAACTGACGGTCAAGGGACGCCACCAGGGCGACGAGGACCGGCATGGCGAGATCCGCGAGGTCCACGGCGACGCGGGCAGCCCTCCGTACCTGGTCAAGTGGGCGGACGGCCACGAGAGCGTCTTCTTCCCCTCCTCGGACACGATCGTCGAGCATCATCCGGCGAGATCACGCCACGCGACGAGGAAGTGACCGCCGCCCGGGCCAGTCACAGCTTGTAGCCGATCTCGCGGAGCAGCGTATGCCTCCGCGCGGCGTCGGCATCGGTCTCGACACCCACAGGGGGTGCGCCGTCGACGACACCTATGATTCCCCGGCCCCGGCCAGAGGCAGCGACCAGAACGTCAACTGGGTTAGCCGTCGCGCAGAAAATCGAGCACACCTCGGGGACGGACTTGACCTGGTTCAGGACGTTGACGGGGAACCCGTCCCGCAGCATGATCACGAACGAGTGGCCGGCGCCGATCGCCTCCGCGCTGGCCACGGCCAGGGCGATGAGCTGATCGTCGTTGCCGGACCTGCGAATCAGCCGGTCACCGGATGCCTCGCAGAACGCCAGGCCGAACCTCAGGTGCGAGCTCACCCCGGCGAGGGCCTCGTGCAGGTCCTCGACCGTCTTGATGAAGTGCGCCTGGCCGACGATGACGTTCACGTCGTCCGGCGTGTCGACCGCCACGGCATCGATCGTGACCGGCGTTCCAGCCATCTCGTTCTCCTTTCCTTCGCTCATCACTTACCCAGCTAACAGTCCCTAGCCGGCCGACATCCTCAGGAGGATCGCCATGTCCCGTACCGGAGTCGACAGCCTCGACCGCAGCATCGACAAGACCAACACCTGGCTCGCTGACGTCGCGAGCGGCTTCGGAACCGAGGACCGCAAGCTGGCCTACCGGGTGACCAGGTCGTGGATGCACACGCTGCGCGACCGGCTGCCAGTCCCTGTCGCCGCGCACATCGCGGCCCAGCTGCCTGACCTGCTGCGCGGCGTGTTCTACGAGGGCTGGAATCCGAGCAAGGTACCGATGAAATACGGCCGGGACGAGTACATCAGCAGGTTCGCTCACGACGCGCAGATCCACAACACCGAGGTGGCGAACGCGGGCCGGGTCGTCACCGCCGCGATGCGGCGGCACATGTCGGCAGGAGCGATCGACGAGGCACTCGGCGCCCTGCCAGCCGACGTCCGGCACCTGATGGAGCCCGGTGACGGCCAGGCCACAGCGGGAAGCCAGGCGGGAAACCAGGCGGGAGGCCAGACCTCGGTCGGAGGCGCACGGTGATCACCAGGACGCAGGCGGACAAGCTCCGGACTACCCGCGCGGACGAGCCGGCCGTGATCTCGGTCTACCTGACCGTCCCGCTCGACCTGGCTCAGCATCGCGGACTGCCGACCCGGGCTCGGGAGCTCGTCAAGGCGGCCGCCATCGACACGCCCGAGCAGTGCGGCGCGCAAGTCCGCGGCACCGATCTCGACGCCGTCGCGCAGGCAGTCTCGGTGCACAGTCACGAGTGGCTCGGCCATACGGCCGCGATCTTCGCCTGCGCCGACGTCGGCCTGTTCGAGGTGGTGCCCCTTCCCGGCACCCTCCCCGAACTCGCGGTCATCGCGGCGCGCCCCTACATCAGGCCGCTGCTTGCCTCCATCCAGCGGCACCCCGCCTACCGGGCTGCGCTGGTGGACACCCGGTACGCCTGGATCCTGAACATCAGCGACGACCACATCGAGACCGTCGCCGAGCGGAAAGACCCGGGCGTACCGAGCACCGGCTTCTCGGGCTGGTGGGGGCTGGAGGGATACCGGGTACAGCAGCGGATCATGACCCTGTCGAAGCAGCACTTCAAGGACACGATCGCGATCCTGGAGCGCACCATCGACAGCGAGCGCCGGCCGCTCGTGCTCGGCGGTCACGAGGCGGAGATCAACCAGTTCCTCGGCACGCTGCCGAAGGCAGTCCGCCAGGATGTCGCGGGCAGCGTCAATGTCGACCTGCAGACCGTCACTCCGGGACGGATGCGCGAGCTGGCGACCCCGGTCATCGACCACTGGGTGCAGGAGTCGGAGGAACAGCTAGTGACCGATGTGCTGAACCAGCCGCCCAACACCGCGGTCACGACCAGGCTGAACGGCTGCCTCGCCGCCTCGCGGGCGCGCGCCGTCGCCCACCTGGTCCTGCCCGACGGCCAGCTGGTCCCGGGGTATGCCTGCGACACCTGCGGGGCGCTGAGCGCCACGTCGGCTGACTGCGACTGCCCGGACCCGCAGCAGACCTGCCGGGCCGTCCCCGACCTGCTTGACGAGCTGGCGAACCGCACGCTTGACAGTGGCGGCAAGGTCACCTCGGTGCGTAAGGCCCCGTTCACCGTGGCGGCGCGGCTGCGCTTCCCGGTTGCGGCAGCAACCAGCTGACGTGCGAGCTTTAGGCACCGGCTCCGACCGCGGTGCCCGCCGTGAGCCGGAAGCCGGTTACGACGTCCGCGCTGATCGAGACCAGCTGATCGGGCACGGTGACCGCCGGCAGCATCGGCCGGTACCGTGCTGTCTCGGCCTCGTCAGTGATCGGCCTGGCACGTCCGATGACCACCACGCTCCAGCCTGAACAGCCTGAGCTGTCCAGCTGGTCGGCCTCGTAGGCCAGGATCGTGTCCCCGCCGACACCTCCGCCGTCCATCGACGGAGAGCCGATGACAAGCTCCGGACCTGCTGCGATGACGACCTGCCCGTCCGCCACGACGTGGCGCACCGGCCGCACGGCGGGCATCGCGCGGCTGGTGAAGACCACGCGGCCGAATCGCACGTCGCCAAGCAGTCCCAGCGCCTCGGCGACGGTCAGATCTGTGGACTGCGTCTCCACCATGGCTCTTCCCCCAATACCGTCATGACCCAACTCTTGTCACGGCGACACCAGCCAGCCAGAGCAGCCCGGCCCAGGTAGTCAGGACCTTCGTCAGGTCAGGCCTGGTCGCGGCCGGGCTGGCGGCCGGGCTGGCGGCAAAGCCACCGACCGGGCTTAACCCCATGCCGTCAGGGAACGATGGCGTCCGGGGTAGTCACGGCCGCCGAAAGTCCTGTCGACCTGCGGCTTTCGCCCCTGGCAGCCAGTGAGTTCCGGTACTGGACTGGTAGCTGCACACCAAAGCACGAAGGTTGCGAAGGAGGTCCGCTTCAATGAGCACGGTGACTCGCAAGGAGAGCCGGCCGTTCCTTGACCTGTTCGACTGGATGGACTCGCCGATGACGATGTTCCGTCCGCTGCTTGGTCAGGGCATGCGGATGGAGGACTTCGTCAAGGACAACCACTACGTTGTCCGCGCCGAGCTGCCCGGGGTTGACCCCGAGCGCGAGGTCGACGTCTCCGTCAACGAGGGAATCCTCAGCATCAAGGCAGAACGGCGCGAAGAAGAGATCGACAAGACCCACTCCGAGTTCCGGTACGGCAGCTTCAGCCGCCGGATCGTCCTGCCTCCGGGCGCGGACGAGGACCACATCAGGGCCAGCTACGACAAGGGCATCCTGGAGGTCGTCGTCGACCTGAAGGAGAAGGAAGCCAAGAAGACCGAGAAGAAGATCACGGTCAAGCAGCCAGTCAAGGCCGGCACCAAGGCCTGACCGCGAAGGCCTGACCGGCAAGGCCAGGCCACCAGGGCCCGCACCAGGGCCCGACCGGCCAGCGCCTGCTGGCGCCGGCCCGCTCAGCCGGTCCCGGGACTGCACAAGCACTCCCGGGACCGGCTGTTCCCGGCCGAAAGACCGCAATCGCTGGCTATGAGACAAGCGGTCAGTCCATGATCACGGACGTCTTTCAGAGCGTGGTCGCCTGTCAGTCGGATGCGACTGAAAATCGACCACGACGACGGCCGCCTCGCGACCCCGGCTAGCGTTGACCGTGTGAGCAGCCTGCTGGACTATGGCGAGCCGCCAGTCCCCGCGTTCCTGTTCGACCTTGACGGCACGCTGATCGACAGCGTCTACCAGAACGTCATCGCCTGGCGCCGCGCCCTCGCCAAGCGGGACATCGACCTGTCGGTCTGGCGGATCCACCGCCGGATCGGGATGAGCGGCGGGCTGTTCGTCTCTGCCCTGCTCCGGGAGACCGGCCGGTCGCTATCCGAGCAGGACATCGAGGCCCTGCAGCAGGACCACCTGGCCGAGTACCTGGCTCAGATCGACTCAGTCCGCCCGCTGCCCGGAGCGCCGGAACTGCTGGCCGCGCTCACCGCGCACGCGGTGCCCTGGGCAATCGCGACCAGCGGCCGCAGTGCGATGGCCAGGCGCGCGCTGCCGATGCTCGGCCTGGACGAGAACGCTCCCCTGGTGACCCGCGAGCAGGTCCGCCGCGCCAAGCCTGACCCTGACCTCTTTCTCGCCGCCGCCGCGCTGCTGCACGTCGAGCCGCGCAACGCCATGGTCGTCGGTGACAGCGTCTGGGACCTGCTCGCGGCCCGCCGCGCGGGCGCGCTCGGCCTCGGCCTGCTGTCGGGCGGCTACGGCCGCGACGAACTAGAGCGGGCCGGCGCCTACCGCGTTTACGCCGACCCCGCCGAGCTACTGGCTCGCGCCGACGAGGTCGGCGCCCGGAACCTGCTCACCGGACCGACGGACCGCTAGACCGCCACGCCGTCCATTCAGGCAGCGATTACCGCTTGACGGGGTAGCTGAGGCGATCGCGGACGTCGACGACGCCGGCCACGTCCCAGATCGTCTCCAGGAGGCTGAGCGCCACCTCCTGGCGCTCAAGCTTGCCGGAGATCGTGACCACACCGCCGCTGACGACCACGGTGAACTCGCGCGGGTCGAAGACGAACTCGCCTGCCAGCACTCGCTCGACGATCTCGACCTGAATCTGGGCGTCGGGCCGGTCGTAGACGCCGAGCAGGTCTACCCGGCTGACGATGCCAACCAGCCGCTGGTCCTCGTCCACGACGGGGAGGCGCTTCACCTTGTGGCTGTGCATCACCCGCGCCGCCTCGGTCACCGTGGCATCCGCCGTGATAGTGATCGCGGGGCTGGTCATCAGTTCGGCGGCGGTCAGGGCGTCGGCCTTGACCGGGACCCGGCGGCGCTGCTCGTGCCGGGCCGCGGCGGGCCGGGCCGGGTACGCCTCCCTCGGCAGCAGATCAGCCTCCGAGACGACGCCGATCACCCGGTCACCCGCGTCGAGCACGGGGAAGGCGCTGACCCTGCGGCGGTGCATGACCGCCACGATCTCCTTGAACTCAGCCTCCTGACGCACCGCCACGACGTTGTACGTCATTACCTCAGCGACAAGGCTTGGCATCGAAGCCACCCCCTCGGGTCCTGTGCCTCCAGTGCTGATGCTGCCACCTGACGCGCGGGCCGAGCAGGGCCCAAGGACCCTGCGGGGCAGGGATAATCGGTCCGCGCGGGTGACCTTCTGGCCCGGCACAACGTCAGCATTCCGCGCAAGCCCGTGACAACCAGCAAGCGCGCTCTGACGTCATAGCACCGGAGGCACCATGGACCAGCAGCACTCTCCCCTGTCGACCCGCATCTGGATGACCGTCGCGGTCTGCGCGGCGGCCATCACGGCGGCGTGCTCTAGCACGACCACGCCGCCTAGCGGCAGCACCAGCCACACCACCCAGCCGGCGACGTCGCCGGCCAGCCCGTCGGCGCCCGCCACGTCCGCGTCGCCGGTAGTCTGCACCGGCGGCTGGAAGACCGGGCCGACGACCGTCAGCCATCAGGTAGCCGTCCCGCCGGTGCCGGTAATCACGGCCATCAGGACCGCCAGCCATCCTGAGTGCAGGTACGACCGGCTCGTGCTCGACATCAGCGGGCCCACGCCCGGGTACTCGGTGCGCTTCGTTACCCAGGTTGTCCAGGACGGGTCAGGCAAGACCCTTACCCTGCCGGGGACCAGGTACCTGGTGATCAGGCTCAACCCGGCCCAGGGCCACACCGACAGCGGCACGCCCACTGTGCCCGGCGGCGTGCAGGCACTGAGCTTTCCCCAGCTCAAGGCCTACGAGGTGGCCGGTGACTTCGAGGGCGTCCTCACCATCGCGCTCGGGCTGAACGGCCCCGCGCGGTACCGCGTGGGCGAGCTGCCGGGCAAGCTCTACCTCGACCTCGCCTGGTGACCCGGTCCCGCCGCGCCGCTCAGCTCGCCGCGGCCGGCTCCTCGGCCAGGGACAGGTAGCTCTCGTCTTCCTGCGCGGTGTGCAGCCGCAGGATGGCGTGCAGCCCGTACAGCAGGTCGTGCAGGTCGGCGATGTCGACCTGGTCCGGCGGCCCGGCGCCAATGTCGTCGAGCAGCTGGCCGAGACGGCGGATCTGGTGCGAGATCTCGGCGTGCGCCCTGCTCATCGTGGCCGTCGGGTCGGTACCGCCGAGCAGCCTGTTCAGCACCGGGTACAGCTCGTCCTGCTCAGCCTCTTCGTGCGGCTCGACCTCGGTGACCAGCAGCCGGTGCGCGTTCCTGACCCGCTCGATCGCCTCGGCAGGCGGCGCGACTCCGAGCGCGTCGGCGGCGGACCGCAGTTCCTCGATGTCTGCCCTGATGGACTCGTGCTCGCCGCTGAACCGGTGCGCGAGTGCGGTGTCCTCCGCCGACAGCCTGGCCTGAGCGGCCGGCTGCCGTAGTGCCCGCAGCGCGTTGAGTATGACGGCGACGTCGATCGCCTCCTGGAGCAGCGCGCCCCAGACGGCCGGGAGGTATCCCGCCCCCGCCACGGCCATCGCCGCGAGCGACAGTCCCATTCCGGCGACAACGCTCTGCACGGCGATCCTGCCGGTCCGCCTGGCCACCGCCGCCACCTCGCCAAGCCGGTCGATCCGGTCGACCGTGAGCACGGCGTCAGCGGACTCCGAGGAGGCCGTTGCTCCCCGGGCGCCCATGGCGACGCCCACATCGGCGAGCGCCAGCGCCGGCGCGTCGTTGATCCCGTCGCCGACCATGATGGTCGGGGCGCGGCGGCGTTCCATCCGGACGGCGTCCAGCTTCTCGTCCGGGGTCCGCTCGGCGAGGACCTCGTCGACCCCGATCACGACGCCGACCTTCTCGGCGACGTCCGCCCGGTCGCCGGTCACCATCACGACCCGGCGGATCCCGCCGGCGCGCAGTGCCCGGATGGTCCGGCCAGAGTCGGGCCGGACCGCGTCGTCCAGGACGAGCACGCCGGCCGGCGTACCGTCCACGGCCACGAACACGGTCAGGGCGCCGTCCAGCCGCGCCCGGCGCCTGGCCACCTTGACCCAGCCGGGCAGCCCGGTGGTCGACTCGATCCCGCACCAGCTCGCCTTGCCGACCGTGATCTCGTGCCCGGCCACCGTGCCGCTGATGCCCTGCCCGGCCTGCTCCCGCACGTCGCTGGGCAGGGTCAGCTCGTAGCCTCGCTGCAGCGCGGCGCGGACCACTGCGGCGGCGAGCACGTGCTGTGACACCTGGTCGAGCGACGCGGCGAGCGTCAGCAGCCGGTCGGCCGGAACGTCGCCGGCCTCGACGATGCTGGTCAGCGTCGGACGGCCGCTGGTGAGCGTTCCCGTCTTGTCCAGCAGCACGGTCGTGCACTTGGCGAGCCGCTCGAGCACCGCTCCGCCCTTGACCACGACGCCGCGGCGGGCGGAGACCGACAGCCCGGAGACCAGGGCGACGGGAGCCGCCAGGATCAGCGGGCACGGGGTCGCGACCACCAGCACGGCCACCGCGCGAACCGGGCCGGCGGCCAGCCAGGCACCACCTGCCGCGGCCAGGGTGAGCAGCAGGAACCACACCGCATACCGGTCGGCTAGGCGTACGAACGGCGCCTGCGAGGACTCGGCCTCCGACACCAGCCGGACGATCCCGGCATAGGTGCTGTCCGCCGCGCTCGCCGACGCCGTCAGGTCGAACGGTGCGCCCGCGTTCACCACGCCGCTGCGCACCGGATCGCCAGGGGCCCGCTCGACGGGCAGCGCCTCGCCGGTCAGCGCCGCCTCGTCGAGGACGGCGGGGCCGCCGGTCAGCGTTCCGTCCACGGGCACGAGCTCGCCCGGCGCGATGAGCAGCCGGTCGCCGGGAACCACCCGGTCAAGCCCGACGATGACCAGCGAGTCGCCTTCGTAGCGCCGCGCGGTCCTCGGTGCTCGCGCCAGCAGGGCGTGCAGGTCGCGCCTGGCTCGCCCGGCGGCCCAGGCTTCCAGCGCCCGGCCGCTGGCCAGCATGACCGCGATCACGCCGGCGGCGAGCAGTTCGCCGACCGCCATCGCGCCGACGAGCGCGAGCAGCGCGACGATGTCCACCCCGAGGCGGCGATGGCGCAGGCTGTCGATCACTTCCCAGAGCGCGTAGGCAGCGCCGCAGCAGCCGATCACCAGCCAGGCGACGTCACCACCTGCCGCGCTTCCGGCCAGGTGCAGCAGACCGCCCGCGACCAGCCCGGCCACGGTGACGACAAGCAGCAGCATCGGCAGGTCGTTCGCGAGCCTCCGGGCGGCTGCCCGTTCGGGCCGCTGAGCCGCCGGCTCCTGCTCACCGGGACCTGGCTCGCCCGGTCCCGGCTGAGCCGTGCCCGGCCGGCCGGGCGTCTGTGTCGCAGCCACCTTGTCGATGCTAGCTCGCTCGGACATGGCCGCCTCTCACCGCGAGTCGCCGTCGCCCGGGCGGCCGCCGGTGTCCTGGCTCACTGCGGACTGAGTGACAACCGGCGGACTGAACTGGGGAAAGGCTCGCCTGGCCAGCGGCCAGGCGAGAAGAAGCACACCGCAGCCGACCGCCGCTATGCCCAGGCACAGCAGCAGGACGCCCGGTGGCAGGACGACGATGGCGAGCTTGTCGCGCACCCATGGCACGGCGAACAGGGCAGCGAAGACCCCCGCCAGGGCGAGCACCATGATGCCGCGCCAGCTCGCCAGCGGCCGCGCGAGTGCCGCCAGGACGAACAAGCTGAGCGTGATGGCGACGACGGTGGCACTTGTCCGGCCCGCGGGCAGGCCGTAGCCCAGGCCGCGGACAACCAGGAACATGCCGAACGAGGCCACGGCGACGACGATCCCGGCCGGGATGGCGAACCGCAGCGCGCGGCCAAGGAACCCCGGCTCCACCCGCTCGGCGTTCGGCGCCAGTGCCAGGAAGAAGGCGGGCACGCCGATGCTCAGCGTCGAGATGATGGTCAGGTGCCGGGGATAGAAGGGGTACGGCACCCCGGAGGCCGCCACCGCGAGGGCGATCAGCAGCGCGTAGCTGGTCTTGGTCAGGAAGAGCCTGGATACCCGGTCCACGTTGCCGATCAGCCTGCGGCCCTCGGCCACGACGTGCGGCAGCGTCGCGAACGCGTCGTCGAGCAGCACCAGCCGCGCGACTCCCCTGGCGGCCGGGGTGCCTGACCCCATCGCGATCCCGACGTCGCAGTTCTTGAGCGCGAGGACGTCGTTGACACCGTCGCCGGTCATGGCGACCACGTGCCCGAGACTCTGCAGCGCGCCGATGATCGCCCGCTTCTGATGCGGCGCGACCCGCCCGATGATCGCCGCGTCCGCGACAGCCGCGGCTAGCTCGCCCTGGTCCTCGGGCAGGTCCCTGGCATCGACCACCCTGTCGGCTCCTCGCAGGCCGAGCTTGCGCGCGATCGCGCCCACGGTCACCGGGTTGTCACCCGAGATCACCCGCACCGAGACGTGCTGACTGGCGAAGTACTCGAGGGTTTCCTGCGCGTCCGGCCTGACCAGCTCCTGGAGGGCGACCAGCGCGGCGGGCTCGATCCCGTCGGGCAGGCGCTGCCCGTCCGGCGGCCCGCCCGAGCGGGCGAGGAGCAGCACCCGGTAGCCGTCGGCGGCGAGCTGCCCGGCCCGGTCCAGCGCGACCTGCCGCCCGTCCGCCTCTCCGCCCGCGCCGCCCGCGCTGCCCGCGCCGAGGATCATCTCCGGGGCGCCGATCAGCCAGTTGCCCCGCCCGTCGTAGCTCGCGGCGCTCCACTTGCGCGCCGAGGAGAAGGCGGTAACCTCGCTCGCCTCCCAGCCAGGGTCGGCAAAACTCTCGGTGAGCGCGCGCATCGTCGCGTTGGGCCGCGGGTCGGCGACCGCGATGGCGCCGAGC
>DASWAA010000177.1:0-2173 GCA_036391385.1 Streptosporangiaceae bacterium | reverse complement strand
CGTCAAGTCCGCCACGGGGCACGACTTCCCGCAGGAGCCGCGCGAGCAGCTCGACATGGCCGTCAAGGCAGTGTTCGACTCCTGGAACGCCGACCGGGCGATCCTGTACCGGCGCCAGGAGCGGATCCCCGCCGACCTCGGGACCGCGGTCAACATCGTCGCGATGGTCTTCGGCAACCTTGGCCCGGACTCGGGCACCGGCGTGGCCTTCACCCGCGACCCGGGCAGCGGCCAGCAGGGCGTCTACGGCGACTACCTGCAGAACGCGCAGGGCGAGGACGTCGTCGCCGGCATCCGCAACACCGTGCCGCTGCAGGATCTGGAGAAGATCGACGCCAAGTCTTACGGCGAGCTGATGACGATCATGGAGACCCTGGAGAACCACTACAAGGATCTCTGCGACATCGAGTTCACGATCGAGCGCGGCAAGCTGTGGATGCTGCAGACCCGGGTCGGCAAGCGCACAGCGGGCGCGGCCTTCCGGATCGCGATCCAGCTCGTCGACCAGGGTCTGATCGACATGGACGAGGCGCTCTGCCGGGTCTCGGGCGCGCAGCTCGCCCAGCTGATGTTCCCCCGGTTCGGCGCCAGCGAGTCCGTGACGACGATCACCAAGGCGATCAGCGCCTCGCCTGGCGCGGCCGTCGGCAAGGCCGTGTTCGACTCGGCCACCGCCGTGGAGTGGGCCGACAAGGGCGAGCGCGTCATCCTGGTCCGCCGGGAGACCAACCCCGACGACCTGCACGGCATGATCGCCGCCCAGGGCATCCTGACCAGCCGGGGCGGCAAGACCAGCCATGCCGCCGTGGTCGCCCGCGGCATGGGCAAGACCTGCGTCTGCGGCGCCGACCAGCTCGAGGTCGACGTCAGGGCCGGGCAGTTCACCGCGCCCGGCGGCATCACCGTCCGCCAGGGTGACCTGATCTCGATCGACGGCACGTCGGGCGCGGTCTACCTGGGCGAGGTGCCGGTCGTCGCATCCCCGGTCGTGGAGTACTTCGAGGGCAACCTCGACCAGGGCGCCGACGAGCTGGTCGGCGCCGTGCACCGGATCATGACCCACGCCGACTCCCGGCGCAGGCTCGGCGTCCGTGCCAACTCCGATACCGGTGAGGACTCGGCCCGCGCCGTCAGGTTCGGCGCTCAGGGCATCGGCCTGACCCGCACCGAGCACATGTTCCTCGGCGAGCGCAGGCAGCTCGTGGAGCGGCTGATCCTGGCCGATTCAGACAAGGAGCGGGAGGCGGCGCTCGCGGAGCTCGAGCCGCTGCAGCGCGGCGACTTCGTCGAGATCCTGGAGGCGATGGACGGCCTGCCGGTCACGATCAGGTTGCTCGACCCTCCGCTGCACGAGTTCCTGCCCGACCTGACCGAGCTGTCGGTCAAGGTCGCCCTGGCCGGCGACAACGCGACCGAGAAGGACAAGAAGCTGCTTGAGGAGGTGCACCGGCTGCACGAGCAGAATCCGATGCTCGGCCTGCGCGGTGTCCGCCTCGGCCTGGTCATCCCCGGCCTGTACGCGATGCAGGTCCGGGCGATCGCGCACGCCGCGGCCGACCGGATCAAGGCTGGCGGCAACCCGCGCCCGGAGATCATGATCCCGCTGGTCGGTGCCGTGCAGGAGCTTGAGGCTGCCCGCGACGAGGCCGAGAAGGTGCTCGCCGAGGTGGCCGCGGAGACCGGCGTCAGCAGCCACACGCTCATCGGCACGATGATCGAGGTGCCCAGGGCCGCCCTGACCGCAGGCCAGATCGCCGCGGCCGCGGAGTTCTTCTCGTTCGGCACCAACGACCTGACCCAGATGGGCTGGGGCTTCTCCCGGGACGACGTCGAGGGTGCGTTCTTCGGCCGTTACATCGAGATGGGCATCTTCGGCGTGTCGCCGTTCGAGACCCTGGACGCCGAAGGCATCGGCCGGCTGGTCAAGATCGCGACCGCCGAGGGCCGCGCGACGAGGCCCGACCTCAAGGTCGGCGTCTGCGGCGAGCACGGCGGCGACCCCGAGTCCGTGCGGTTCTTCCACGAGGCCGGACTGGACTACGTCTCCTGCTCGCCGTTCCGCGTCCCGGTGGCGCGCCTTGAAGCCGGCCGTGCCGTCGCCCTGGAAGCGTCAGGGGGCAGCGACAGCCGGTGACCTCCGGCAGCGGAGGCGAGGTCGCCGGTTACGACGCCC
>DASWAA010000176.1:0-10709 GCA_036391385.1 Streptosporangiaceae bacterium | reverse complement strand
ACGACGAGGTCGCCGCGAAGCACGCGGGCAAGCCCGACGGGCGCACGCGCCGTCAGGGACACCCCGAGCGAGGCGCTGAACATCGTGAAGTGGAGCCAGCCGACGTGATTCATGCCGATCCGGAGCTAGACGAGATCGAACTCGGCGGTCCCGACGCCGTGACGGACCTCGACGTGACGGAGCTTGACGGCGCGGTGCTGCCCGAGACCCGGGCAGGCGGCGAGCTTGACGGGGCCGCGCAGGCTGAGGCCGCTCCTGAGGACGACGAGGACGATGACCTCGCCGACGTGCCGCAGGCCCGCAGTCGTGCCGCCCGGGCTGCGCGCAAGGGGGCCGTCGCTGCCGAGCTGGCCGCGGCTGTGGTAGCTGCCGACGACGACGCCGCGGAAGCCGACCTCGACGACCAGACCTCGGTGATGGGCGACTCCGTCCACACGTACCTCAAGTCGATCGGCCGTACCAGCCTGCTGACGGCCGAGCAGGAAGTCGACCTGGCCAAGCGGATCGAGGCTGGCCTGTTCGCGGAGCACAAGCTCGAGACCGAGACCGGCCTGTCACCTCAGTACCGCGAGGATCTCGAGGCTGTGGCCGCCGACGGCCGCCGGGCCAAGGCGCACATGCTGGAGGCCAACCTGCGTCTGGTGGTCTCGGTCGCCAAGAAGTACAGCGACCGTGGGCTGTCCCTGCTTGACGTGGTGCAGGAAGGCAACCTGGGCCTGATCCGGGCTGTCGAGAAGTTCGACTACAGCAAGGGCTACAAGTTCTCCACCTACGCCATGTGGTGGATCCGCCAGGCCATCCAGCGCGGCTTCGCGGACTCGGCGCGGACGATCAGGCTTCCCGTGCACGTGCTTGAGATGCTGAGCAAGCTGAGCCGGGTCGAGCGTGACATGCACCAGCGGCTGGGCCGCGAGCCAACGCCCGAGGAACTGGCCATCGAGCTCGACCGCACGCCTGACCAGATCGAGGAGCTGCTCCGCACGAGCAGGCAGCCGATCAGCCTGGACTCGACGATCGGCGAGGACGGCGAGACCTCCATCGGGGACCTGATCGAGGATGTCGATGCTCCTGAGGCGTCCGACCTGGTCGACCGGCAGCTGATGGCCGACCAGCTTCGGCACGCGCTCGACGCGCTCACGCCGCGCGAGGCCACGATCATGGCCATGCGGTTCGGGCTGTACGACGGCAACCCGCACACGCTGGACGAGATCGGCAAGGCGCTCGGCCTGACCCGGGAGCGGATCAGGCAGCTGGAGAAGCAGTCGCTTTCCAAGCTGCGGCACCCGAGCCGCGCGCAGCCGCTGCTCGAGTACGCCGTCTGACGGCCGGCAGGCAGCCGACCATCAGCGCACGATCGTGAGCCGGGCCCGGCCTCCCGCCGGGCCCGGCTCACGCCTGTACTCACCGACACCCGGGATCTTCCTTGTGGGCAGCCACTTGACCTGCCAGGTCAGCCGGTAGCTGACGACCTGCTGGCGGCGCTGCCTGACGGCGTTCGCGACGCCGCTTGACTGGGCCGATTAGACAGTTGCAGGAGTAGTGAAGGCGCTTAGCCGGTGCCGCCTGGTTCGGGCTGCCCGCGGCTGCGCACGCCGTCGCGCACCAGGTCCTGTCCTTTTCTGTGCCACCAGGCGGCCAGGTGCGGCTTCATTTCCGCGAGCTGCCTGACGGGATCGTCCAGGATGACGCCGAGCGCGGGAATGCCCAGGGCGCCGAACGTCCCGCCAGTGACCATGCGTCCCGCTGCCTGCAGGTCGAATGCGGTTCGCAGCACGTCTTCTAGTACGCCGGCGTCACCGCGGACCACTTGCGCGAACCCCTGCTGTCCTCGCCGTGCCATCGCCTGCAGGTCGGCCACGGTGGGCCTGCGGCCGAGGCGGTCGGCGATCGCGTACCGCAGCAGGTACCGGACGTAGGCAATCACGTGCCCTTCGGCAGGGACCTCGGTCTCCATCGTGATGATCGCAGCCCGGGTGGCGGCCACGTCGCCCCGGTGCGCCGCGAGAATGGCCTCGCACAGGAGCTGCCAGCGCGCCTCGCTGAAGCTCTGCTCCGGTTCGAACGAGCTGCACGGCCTGGTCCTGCGCCTCGAGCTGCTCCCGGGTCTCGGGCGGCAATCCGGCGCGCTGCTCATCCCGGGCAGCGAGCAGCCGGGCCAGGAACGCCGCCGGGGCGCTGCCGCGACGGCTGGCCGCTTGCAGCTGCAACATTCGCAGCGGTGTCTCGCTGCTGCTGATCACGAAAACCTGGTGCCCGTCCCCGTCGAGCTCAGCCCGGTGGACGCAGGCGACAGGACAGCTGACCCCGAAGCCATCAGAGAGGAAGAAGACCTGGTCCCGGGTGTAGGCAACAAACATGAGCCCGCGAGCAGCCGGAACGGCGCGGGCCCACCGCTTCGCCGTCACGACCGGCTTGTCGATGCCGTTGTCCCGGAACCGGATCAGCTTCCCGGCCTCGGCGTCAACGACCACGTCGTCCGCCGCCAGCGCTGTGCCCGCCGCTCTCCGGAACAGCCGCTCCAGATACCCATCGGCCAGACCGGCCAGTCGCTCAGCAGCCACGCAAGCAGTATCACCCCATCCGCCGCAGGCATGACAGCGCTGCACGCGCTCGTAAGCCAAGCCAGAAGCTGGCGCTCAGGCGTTACGGTACTTCGGCGAGTACTCGCCGCGATAGGACGCTCCGGCCTCGGCGGCGTCGGCCGTGCCAGCCGCCAGGATCTGCTGGCGGTTCTCCAGTTCGATGGCGGCGTCGAAGGACGGGATCTCCATCGAGAGCCACATGCCCTGCTTGGTCAGCGAGAGGGACAGCGGAGGTGCCTGCAGCAGTGCCTCGACGGCTGCATCGACCCGGTCGGCCAGCGCCTCGGGCTCGACGACATCGGCCAGCAGCCCGATCGCCAGTGCCTCGCGGGCGTCGAACCGGCGGCTGGTCATCATCAGCTCGTGCGCGCGGCCAGCCCCGACCAGCCGGGGCAGCAGCCATGACGTTCCCATGTCGCAGCCGGTGACGCCGATCCGGATGAACGATGTCGCGAAGACCGCCAATGACGATGCGAGGCGGATGTCGCTGGCGCACGCCAGCGCCAGGCCGCCGCCGGCGGCCGGGCCGTTGACTGCCGCGATGACCGGCTGCGGCAGGCGGCGGATCTCCTGCATCACCGACGCGATCTCGCGCTGGACCAGCCAGCCCTGGTGGGTCCGGCCGAACTCCTCGCTGCCCGGCACGCTGCCGTAGCCGCCGAGGTCCAGTCCGGCGCAGAAGCCGCGGCCCGCCCCGGTGAGGACGACGACCCGGCAGGACAGGTCGGCGCCGAGATCGACCAGTTGAGCCCGCAGCGCGGCAACCAGTTCGTGGTTCAGGGCGTTGAGCTTGTCGGGCCGGGACATGGTCAGCTGCACCACACCGGGCCGCAGTTCGGTGCGCAGCAGCAGGTCGCTGCCGGTGCCAGTCATCACACCGCTCCAGTCATCACTCGGGCGCCGGTCCGGGCACGGACTCGCCCTCCAGCGACCAGACCGCGCGGACCAGGGCGGCAACGGCAGCGGCCTGCGCCTGCCCGGCCCGCGCGGCGGCAGGCCGGCGTGCCGGGTCCAGGACGTTCCTGCCGATGGCGTCGAGCGCTGCCTTGTCCGGCGTGACCACCGCGACCCGTGAGCCCTGCGCGGTCAGCTCCCGGACGTGAGTGTCGAGCCCCGCGATGGGGCCGAAGCCCCGGGCCAGCGGCGCGATGACGACAACGCGCTCATACCCTGCGGCGAGGTCGGCATTAGTGCCCGATCGCATTCCGCCGTCAACGTAGCGCCGCCCGCCGATCGTGACCGGAGGCCAGACACCGGGCACCGCGCAGCTCGCGCCGACCGCGTCGACGATGCCGACCCCGCTGGCCGCGTCGAACACCGTGAACTCGCCGGATTCCGCGTCCACGGCCGTGATCCGCAGAGCGCCCGCGGGCCATTCGCGGACGGGTATCCGGGACTCGATGACGACGCGCCGCGCGGCCTCGGACTCGGTCTTCGCCCGCAGTGCCATCGCCCCGATCCGCCGCCGTGCCACCTCAGGCTTCCTGGTGAATCCCACTGCCCTGGCGTATTTCAGCAGGACCGGCAGGCCCATCTTGGCGTAGACCTCCCCGTTAGCGGGAGCGGCCTGCCGCGCGTACAACTCGGAGAGGACGGCGCCGGAACGGACATCGACGCCGACCACCGATCCCGCCGAGGTGCCGACTACCAGGTCCGCGGCGGTCAGGTCCACGCCAAGCTCGGCCAGCCCGGCGAGAATGCCGATCTCCCAGGCGATCCCGGTGACACCGCCGCCGCCCAGCACGAGAGCCTTTCCAGTCATACGCCCTTTATATCCCGTCCACCGGAGTCGCGCCGGTACTCAGCCTGCTGCCACATAGTCTCGTCGCATGCGAGCCCCCTCTGATCAGCACCATCGTGAATCACCGTCCGGCGCCCGGGCCAGAGCCGGTGCCGCGCGACCGGTTCGCGACGGCATCCTGCTTGGCCTGGCGGTCGGTGTCTCCGGGCTGGCCTTCGGCGCGGCCGCGGTCAGCGCCGGGCTGAGCACCTGGCAGGCCTGCGCCCTGAGCCTGCTTGCCTACACCGGCGCCTCGCAGTTCGCCCTGGTCGGCGTCATTGGCGGCGGGGGCAGCCTGATTGCTGGCTCGGTCGGCGCTATCCTGCTCGGCGCAAGGAACGGCCTGTACGGCATGCGCCTAGCTGGTCTGCTGCGGGTGCGCGGGCCTGCCCGCCTGATCACGGCCCTGGGTGTCACCGACGAGTCGACCGCCATCGCCCTGGCCCAGCAAGACCAGGCGACCGCGCGCACCGGCTTCCGGGCGACCTTCGTCACCTTGTACCTGACCTGGAACCTCGCGACACTGGCCGGGGCGCTCAGCGCGGGCACGATCGGGTCGCCTCAGTCGTTCGGCCTCGACGTCATCGGGCCCGCCGCGTTCCTCGCCCTGATCTGGCCGAGGCTCCGGTCGAGCGGCACCGACCGAGCCGTCGCCCTGCTGGGCGCAGCGCTCGCCCTGGCGGCAACGCCGCTGCTGCCGCCGGGAGCGCCGATTATCGTGGCAGCCGGGGCGGCCATCGCGGGCTCCGTGGCCACTCGGGGCGCCGCCAGGCAGATGCTGACAAGCGCCCAGGGTGGCGACGGGCCGAGCGACGCTGCCGTGCAGGCACCGCCCGGGCCGCAGGAGCGCCCTGATCATGGGGCCGAGGCAGCTGAGCAGGCCGCGCAGTGAGCGGGACGTGGCTCGCCGTCCTGGTGACAAGCGCCGGATGCTTCGCGCTGAAGCTGGCCGGGCTCGCCCTTCCTGAGCGGATCCTGGCCAGGCCGTGGCTGAGCCGGTTCGTCGACCTGGTACCGGTCGCGCTGCTCGCGGCGCTCGTCGCTGTCGAGACGGCCGCGAAGGGTACGGCTCTGGCGGTCGACCCGGCCAGGCTTGCCGGGCTGGCAGCGGCCGTCCTCGCCCTGATGCTGCGGGCGCCCTTCCTGGTAGTGGTCGTCGTGGCGGCCGCGACGGCAGCAGGTCTGCGCCTGCTCGGCATCGCCTGAGCATCGGCCGATGGCGGCGCTCGCGGCTACGTTCCGTGCCCGCACGGCGGGTCGTAAGGCAGCCCCGGAACATAACGGTCCCACTCGGCTCGGGTGATACCGTCACCGGCGACGGAGCAAATGTAAGTTCCAGCCAGGCTGGAATTAGCAAACCACAGGCGCGTAGTATTGTCCTGGCTGCTCGCGGCAATCATTTTACCGGACGGGCTGAAGGTGGCGGAGAATACGGCGCCGGAAGGACCAGTAAGAGTCCCTAGGATAACGGGATGCGCCGGATTGCTAATGTTCCATAGGGATACAGTCTTGTCCCCGTTTGCTGTAGCGATGGTGTGACCGTCGGGACTGAACGATACGTCGTAAACGATTCCTATCGGCCCGCTCATTGTGCTGACCAGGTGCGGCCGGCTTGGGTCGGCTACATTCCACAAGCGAACTTTGCCGTCTTCTCCCGATGCCGCCAGGAGATGACCATCGAGGCTAAAGGTTACCTGGTAAACCGCGCTGGTGAGACTGATCAGCGGTCGGCCGAACTGCCTCGGATGGCTCAGGGATGTGATATTCCAAAGACGCACAGTGCCGTCAGCGCTCGCCGCGGCGAGCAGGTGATCGTTGGGGCTGAGGGCTACCGCGAACGCATCGTGACCTTGTCCTGCCTGGCTGGAGGCCAGGACTGCCTCGGCTCGCGCATGCGCGATATCTGTGACGTCCCAGATTTCGATGCGACCATCCGTGCTGCCCGCCGCCATGAGGCGGCCGCTGTGGTCGAAGGCTACGTACTGAATCGCCGTGTTCAGGGCCGTCGCGGGTGCGCGAAGCCGGGTCGGCCGGCGCACGTCGCTCATGTCCCACACCTGGACGCTTCCGTCGGCTCCGCCCGCAGCCAGCCGTCCTCCCGGTCCGTACGCGAGAGTTCCGTCGAGCGGGCCCGGAGCGCTCAGAGGCGGGCCATCAGGAAACGGCTTGCTGGGCTGGGCCACGTTCCATACCCGTATGGTCCCATCTCCGCTCGCGACAGCAAGATTCCTGCTGTCTGGACTGAAGGCCGCAGTGAATGCAGAGCCCTGCGAACCTGTCAGTACGGGTCCCGGAAGAGTCCAGAGCCGGACGACGCCGTCAGCGTCGCCAGTCGCCACCGTATAGTCGTCACCTCCGAAAATGACAGACAGGACCGGTGCCGGGTGGGGCAGCGCGGCAAGAAGCACTCCATTGCGTACGCTCCATACGTACGCCGTGTTATCGGCGCTTCCGGCTGTGATCGCCTTCCCGTCCGGGGAGAAGGCCACCGAGTAGATCCAGCTGGCAGGCCCGCGCAAAGGAGTCCCGTCAGGTCGTGGCTTCCGCCCGCTGCCGACGCTCCACAGCCAGACCTTGTCGTCGCTGCCGCCAGCCGCCAGTGTCTGGCTGTCGGGACTGAACGTTACCGCGTTGACCGACTTGGCCGGTCCTGTCAGTGAGGTACTAGTCCACCTGCGCGGCGCCGCATGCGTCAGGTGTGTCAGCCGGACGCATCCGCCTGGCCCGCCGATAGCGACGAGTCTCCCGTCCGGGCTGAAAGCCACTGAGTACGTCCCGCCGGCGCAGCCGCTCAGCGGCGGGCCAAGCGGCGCGACACGGCGCGGATCGGCCGTGTTCCAGAAATAGACCTTCCCGCCGGAATCCGCCGCGGCCAGAGTTCGACCGTCATGGGTGAAGGCGATCGAGTCTACGGCCGCGTCCTGAGCGAGGACCAGACGGCTGAGCAGTACCGGCCGGCGGGGGTTGTCGACGTCCCATAGCCAGACCGCCCCAGCCGCGCCGCCGGCGGCCAGCACGCTGCCGCCGGCGGCGAACGCGACCGAGGTAATCGCGCCCGGGGATACGGCAATCGGCCTGCCGATGATTCGGGGATGTCCTCGGTGACTTATGTTCCACAGGCGTACAGTGCCATCGCCGCTGCCGGACGCCAGCAGGGCCTTAGCAGGGTCGATCGCGACGGAGTGAGCCTCCGTGCCGGCGGGCCCGAGCAGCCGAGTCGACGGTGCGCTTGCTGTCGACTCGATGAGACTGGAGAACGACTCAGTGGTCGGAGAGATCCGGTACGCAGCCAGCGATAGCTGCATGGCCAGCGCCACGTCACTATTCCTGAGCTGACCCGCCTCGGTCGCCACCTGACGTGAGATCGCGAGGTCACGCTGGCGTCTGGCCGCCGCCTCCTGCTGGTAGGCGTCGGCCGCGAAGTAGCCGGCGACCAGAGACAATACCGCCAGCGCACCGACGAGCCCCTGAAGGCGACGGGTTCGGTTCCGCGACGTTCGCTCGTCCTCGACCCGGTGCTCGACGCTGGCGACAAGGAACTGGCGCTCCAGCATGTTGAGGTCACCAGCGTGAGCCGGGTCGGCGGCCCAGTCCTCGACCGACGCGAGACGCCCGCCACCATACAAGGAGCTTGGATCGCGTCCTGACGCACTCCATACCTCGGCCGCGGTGATCAGCTGACGATGAATGCGCACGCCCGCCCGGTCGTTATCGAGCCACTCACGAAGTCGTGGCCAGGCGAGGAGGAGAGCCTCGTGGGCGATCTCCACGTCGTCGGACTCTGCGGTGATCAGGCGCTTGGCGACGAACGCGTCGATGACTGGCTGAACGTCGCCGTGGCGGAGAAGCAGCAGCTCGCTTCTGGGCACGCGGCGCCTAGTGTCGGCGGTGTCTTCGGCGACATGAACCAGGCGAATGAAGATCTGCCTGGCCAGGTCTTGCTGTGACGAGGTCAGCTCCTCATAGGCCTCCTCCGCGGTTCTGGCGACCGCGCCCTCGATGCCTCCGCTGTGCTGATAGTCAGCGACTGTGAGCCTGCCGCGACGACTCCGTTCCCACGTGGTCAGCAAGGCGTGCGACAGCAGGGGAAGTGCTCCCGCGTCATGTGCCGCTGCTGGCTCGCTGCGACCAGCGGAGGGAGCGAGGTCACGCAGCAGGATCTCAACCAGGCCGCCTTCGATGTCCAGCTTCGCCTTGTTTGCTGGCTCGACGATGACGCTGCGCAGCTCTGCCTCCGTCATAGGTCCTACCAGGACCTGATGCCGCTGCAGCTCAGACAGCAGCGCCGGGTAGCGCAGAGCATGCGGATAGAAATCTGCTCGGAGCCCCAGAGCCACCAGAGCCGCGGGATCGGCCTCAGGCCCGTCCGGGCGAGGTCGGCGGCCGCCGCCCTCCGCTTCCCTTCCGGCCACCGCACACAGCGCGGCAATGAACGCCAGGCGCTCGGATATGTCCTGGCAGAGTGTGAAGACCTCCTCGAACTGATCCACCACAAGCACCAGGCGAGCGCGGTGCCCGCTGTCCTCTGGGTGCAGGTCACCGCCGCCATTTTCCGGGCACCCGATCTGCCGGGCCAGGTCCCGGCACAGACTGGGCTGCGCGCGCAGAGTCGCAGTTAGCTCATCAGGGTCGGCGCCGACCAGGGCGGCCAACTGCACGGCAAGCTCGCGCACCGGCTCGGCGCCGGGGGTCATCAGCGTCACCGGCCAGAGAGCGGAGCCAGGAATGTCCAGGGCACCGCGACGCAGAGCCGGGATCAGCCCGGCACGCAGCACAGAGGACTTGCCCGATCCCGACGGTCCGGTCGCGAATAGAAACCCGCCATCCTTGTACTGCTGACGGAGATGGTCGACCAGAATGGCAGTAAGGCCCTGCCGGCCGTAGAACCACTCGGCGTCCTCCGGCTGGAAGCTCTCGAGGCCTCGGTAGGGAACGGGGGAATCAGCTGGTAGCCTGCCCGGTGCCCTGCGCACGCGGCTGAGGGCATCAAGCCATTTCTGCGACGCCGCCGGGTCTTCGACACCGCACACGAAGAGCATATTCAGCAGCAGTGCCGGGGCCGTTACCGGCGGCAGATTGCGCCCTGCGAGGTAGCCACCGACAGTACTGGCCGGAACCCCGAGCGCTCTCGCCACATCTCGCACCGTCAGGCCAGCCCGCTCACACAGCGCTGTCAGTTCATGCCCGAAATCCTGCCGGGAATTGATCCGGTCAGGATCGGCGCCGCTGTCATGACCGGGCTCGTCATTCGGCATGTCAACTCCAGAGCATCGCCTGCCCGATGGCTGGCCCGTCCGTGAAGGCGTGCGTCACGAAATGGCCTGTACGGCCTTGTACGAACTTATACCGGCTTTGTGCTGCCTCGTGCGAGCATTTCTGCGAGTCAGCCACACGCGCTGCTGGCATGGCTCCGCCTGGGTGAGCCATGCCAGCTTCCTTCAGCGTCGCGTTACAGCCAGGGACCCCAGGAAATGGAGACCATAGTCTTGTCGTGCGACTTGTAGCGGGGCACTGCCGAGACCGCCCTGGGCAGGCCGAACTCGGTGTAATCGACCGGTGAGCACTGTCCGGTTGCCCTCGGGATCGTGCCCATCGCAATGTCGCACTGGGCGTTCGCCACGTCGAGCAGCGCGCCTGTGCGGGGGTCGAAGATCAGGCTCTGCACCCCCACGGCGTTCGGGCCGCCGCTGTTGGCCTGCTCCTGGCCGATGACCACTCCCGTGCGCCCGAGGTGGTCGGTCGCCGTGCCCATGTCCACATAGGTGTAGCCAGGGCCGGGGTGGACGGCGATCCGCGCCAGCTCAAGCAGCATCGCGGAGCGCACGGCCGGGGGCAGCGGCTCATCTCCCATAAACCGGTAGGCGTCGGCAACGAAGACTGTCTGCCAGGTCAGGGAGCCGAAGGGCCCGACCTTGTGAATCCGGACGTGAGTGATGGTACCGGGGGCCTGCCCTTCCGCCTGATGTACGGCTGTCACGAGCGCCGACCTGGAGTCGTATCCCCCAGTCTGGATGGTTCTCGAATAGCCGCTGACGCGCTGACTGTAGGTCGCGCTCCAGGTGGCCGGCCCGCCGAGTTCGGTCAGGATCCACTGGCGCACGGCGGACGGGCTGGCCGGGATACTGGCCGGGTTCAGGTCTTCCCTCTCGGCCATGCCGACGGACGTGGCGGGCGGGAAGCTGCTAGTGAAGACCTTGCCGTCGAAATTGCGGACGATGCGGACAGCGGACGCGCCGTTCAACGCGAGCCAGGCCTGATAGCTATAAGAATGGCGGCTGAAATAGTTCAGGTTCGACGGGGTGTTGTCGCCGACGTACTCCCATAGCCGGTACGAGGAGTACAAGACA
>DASWAA010000175.1:0-4040 GCA_036391385.1 Streptosporangiaceae bacterium | reverse complement strand
CGTGGTGAAACGCACATAGGCGGCGGCGGTCTGGCCGGGCGGGAAGACCTTGAGCCAGTGCGCCGTCACCGGATCGCACTTGGCGGCTGGGAAATTGCCTGCCTCGGCGACTCCGAGCACCGCGTGAGCGGTCTGGCCGGGTGCGACTGCGACAGACCGTACCGGCGACGACGAAATTCGCTTTGCGTCAGCCCCGATCTGGCTCCCCGCACTGCTTCCCGCGCTGACCAGGGATACTCCTGGGAAGCCCGCAAGCACGCATAGCGCACCGGAGGTGTTCGTGAAGTCGATGCTGTAGTAAATGGTGCCTGCCGTCCCGCTGCTCGTGCCCTTGCTCACACGAAGTCCGGCCGTCCCGCACAGTCCTGCCTGGCCGGACGCGGTCGGTGACACCGACGATGCCGGCGACGAGGCCTGAGCGGCCGTCGGCGACGCTGGCGGAGCGGTGGTGGCGGTCGGCGACGGACTACCGCCCGAGGAGCAGGCGGCCACGATCACGGCGATCGCTGCTGCGGTGCCGGCGCCGAGGATCGGGCCGGCCGCTGAGCCAGATGACTTCATGACCTCGTTCCCCAGGAAATCGATCGGCCTTCGTTGCGCGATCGGCGTTGCTTTCGCGCGATCGGCCTTTCTTGGCCATCGGCAGTTCTTGCGCCATCGGCAGTTCTTGCGCCATCGGCATATCGTGCGCCATCGGCATATCGTGCGCGGTCGACATCTCCCGCGCGGTCGGCATATCGTGCGCGGTCGGCATATCCTGCGCGATCAGCCTGGGCGAGCTCAGCACGCTGGCCCGAGCGGACGCCGCCGGCCGCGAATATCCTTCTGCCCAGAACGTGGCCCGCATATGCGCAGCGTGCCTGGTTGATCACTATCCGATCGGAGTCGCCCGTGAGCGGTAACGAGCAGTTCACCACCAGGCCGCAGCTAGCCGGGACGTTCGGCATGGTGGCGTCCACGCACTGGATCGCCTCGGCAGCGGGCATGGCGGTGCTCGAGGCAGGCGGGAACGCCTTCGACGCGGCAGTCGCGACTGGGCTGGTGCTCCAGGTCGTGGAGCCGCACCTGAACGGTCCGGGCGGCGAGGTGCCCGTGATCGGCTTCAGCGCGCGGGACCAGGTCGCGTTCGTCGTGGACGGACAGGGGCCAGCCCCGGCGGCGGCCACTCCCGAGGTCTTCGCCTCCCTGGGCATCGATCTGATCCCGGGCAACGGCCTGCTCGCGGCGACCGTGCCGTCCGCTTTCGGGGCCTGGATGCTCCTGCTGGAGCGGTACGGCACGCTCAGGCTCCGCGATGTCATGACCTACGTGATCGGCTACGCGACCGACGGCTATCCGATGCTCCCGACGGCCGCCGCGTCGATCGCCGCGATGGCGCCGACGTTCACGCGGTACTGGCCGACGTCGGCAGAGATCTACCTGGTCGGCGGGGGACCGGCGAGTGGGAGCCGTTTCGCCAATAAGGCACTCGCGGCCACGTACAGCCGCATTCTTTCCGAGGCCGAGCAGGCGTCGGGGGACAGGGAAGGGCAGATCGAGGCCGCCAGGCGGGCCTGGTACGAGGGATTCGTGGCCGAGGCGATCGACAGCTTCGTCGCTGACGCGCAGGTGTGGGACGTCACCGGGCGCCGAAACCGCGGGCTGCTGTCCGGCGCGGACCTGGCCGGCTGGCGCGCGAGCGTGGAGGAGCCGGTCAGGTTCGACTACCACGGCCTGACCGTGTGCAAGACCGGGCCGTGGGGCCAGGGGCCGGTGTTCTGCCAGCAGCTCGCGATGCTCGACGGATTCGACCTCCCGGCCATGGGCGCGGGCAGCGCGGACCTCATCCACACTGTCACCGAGGTGGCGAAGCTGGCTTTCGCCGATCGTGAGGCCTGGTACGGCGATCCGCGCCAGAGCGACGTGCCGGTCGATGACCTGCTCTCAGCGCAGTACGCCGCGCAGCGCCGGAAGCTGGTGGCTGACCAGGCCTCGGCGAGCCTGGTTCCTGGCCGGCCGGGCGGCAGGGAGCCGGCGCTGCCTGGTTATGCGGTGGACTGGGAGCGGGTCGCGGAGCGGGCCGGGGGTCTTGGCGAGCCCACCCTGAATGTGTCGCTTGGCCCCGGCGACACCTGCCACCTCGACGTGACCGACCGGTTCGGAAACCTGGTCTCGGCCACGCCGAGCGGCGGCTGGCTGCAGAGCTCGCCAGTCGTGCCAGGGCTCGGATTCTGCCTGGGCACCCGGGCGCAGATGTTCACGCTCAGCCCTGGTTTCGCGAGCACGCTCGCGCCTGGCCGGCGGCCCCGGACGACGCTGTCGCCCGGGCTGGTGCTGCGCGACGGCGAGCCGTACATGGCATTCGGGACGCCGGGCGGGGATCAGCAGGATCAGTGGACGATGGGCTTCTTCCTGAACCATGTCCTGTTCGGCATGAACCTGCAGGAGGCGATCGACGCTCCGGCCTTCCACACCGATCACTTCCCGTCGTCGTTCTACCCGCGGGAGAGCCTGCCGCGGTCGCTCAGCGTGGAGTCCAGGGCGGGGGACGACGTGATCGCCGAACTGCGCAGGCGCGGGCACGCGGTACTCGTGTCCGGTCCGTGGTCACTAGGCAGGATCAGCGCTGTAACGCGGGATCGCGGCTTCCTGTACGCGGGGGCCAATGCCCGCGGTATGCAAGGATATGCGACAGGAAGGTAAATGCCGGATCGGCGAGATGTCGGACAAGGAAGGCCGCCGCGTTTATGGAGGATCAGCCGACCGGCACGGGTCCTGTCGGCACTCCTACCACGGCCGGGTGGCCGAGGCCCGTCGGCCGGCCCGCCGCCGCACACTGGTGGTCGATCCAGCCGCCGCCGCAGGGTGACCGGATCTCCGCCAGGCGTGCCTACACAGAGGTTCTGGTCATCTTCGCGGCATTCTTCGCGGCGAACATCGTGGCCGGGGGCGAGGCGCTGGCCGGCCGCCTCCCTGTGCCCTCCGGCAGTTGGGTGATATTCCTTCCCAACTCCGTCAGCGAACTGGCCAAATGCGTGGTCGCCGTTGTCGTCGTCCTTCTGCTCTCGGCCAGGCGGGGGATCTCGCCACGTGCGCTTGGATTCGGCTGGGCGCGCAAGAGCGACGGCACTCCCGGCGCGGCGCAGAACCTGCGGATCGCGGCCTGGGCGATCGTGGCACTTCTGCTCGGCGGCAGGGTGACCATCGTGCTCGCGCACGGTCGGCACATACTCGAGCCGTTGTTCCGGGACTACAGCTATCTGGTCTACTCCATGACCGCTTCGCTGAACGCTGGCATCGTCGAGGAAACCGTCGCGCTCGCCTTCGTCGTCACGACCTTGCGACAGGCGCGCCGGCCGCTGCTGGAGATCGCCGTGGTGGCCGTCCTGCTTCGCTGCTCCTATCACGACTATTACGGCTGGGGCGTGCTGGGGATCGCAATCTGGGCAGGCGTCTTCGTCTGGCTGTACCTTCGCTCAGGCAGCATCTTGCCGCTGATCGTCGTGCACGTGCTGTGGGACGCGAGCCAGTTCCTCGGGCTGTACTGGCCGGTGGCCTGGAACATCTGGGGCGCCCTGCTCATTGTCTCGCTGCTCACCGCCGCGGTCACGTGGATCATGAACGCGGCTAGACGAGGCCAGCAGACCTGGCCACCGCCGGCCAGCGGTGCGGGACCGTGGCCGCCGCCGGGCGGGCCGGGAGCATGGCCGCCGCCGGGCGGCATCCCGGCTCCGCTGCCGCCGTGGGGCGGTGCGGGCGAACCGTCGCCACCAGGCGGCAACGTGAGCCCGCTCCAGCCACCGGACTGACTGGCCCGGGCCTGACTGGCCCGAACTGGTCGGCACCGGGCTGATCGGCCTCAGTAGGCCTGCGCCTGCGATCGCCGGTCACCACGGGGTGACATCCTCAGCGAACGCGGTCGGCTGGCCGGTGGCGCGGGCAACATCCCAGCCGTGCACGAGCACTTCGGTGATCCGCAAGTGCGGCGCGACGATACCGGGGATGGAGCTATAGGGCTCTTCACAATCGAGGGTGTGGTCCCCGTCGAGGTGCTCGGCGCG
>DASWAA010000174.1:0-8177 GCA_036391385.1 Streptosporangiaceae bacterium | reverse complement strand
GCCTCCACCAGCATCACCGACAGGTAGGGCTGGCTGTTCAGGAATGCGCTCTGTGGCTGCGACCCGACTGCCGCGTAGAGCTGGTCGAGCAGCAGCTGAGCGTCCGCCGTGGAGCCCGCGTAGGTGCCGCCGACGCTGACGGCCGGCTCGCTGCCGCCAGCCGAAGCGATCAGGTGCAGGTTGGACCACAGCTCGTCGCGGGCCGCAGGCGCCCAGGACTGCCAGGCCGAGACCACCGCCGAAGCCTGCGACCACGGCCATTGCAGATAGAACAGGCACAGCTCCGGCGCCGGGTGGGTGCGGAAGGTAAAGGAGGTGACGACGCCGAAGTTTCCGCCGCCGCCGCCCCGGCAGGCCCAGAAGAGGTCGGGCTCGCTGGTCTGGCTGCACTCGCGGATCGTGCCGTCGGCAGTCACGATCTGTACCGCGAGGATGCTGTCGCAGGTAAGCCCGAGCAGCCGGCCGACGACTCCGACGCCGCCGCCGAGCGCCAGGCCAGCTATCCCGACGGTCGGGCACGAACCGCCGGGCACCGCCTGTCCCTGGGCAGCGAGCGCACGGTAGAAGTCGATCAGGAGCGTGCCCGCGCCGACCCGGGCGGTCCGCCCGACCGGGTCGACGCTGACGCTATTCAGCTGGCTGACGTCGATCACCAGGCCCGGCGAGGTCGACCAGCCGCCGTAGCTGTGCCCGCCGGACCGCGCGGCTACCGGAATCCCGAACCGCCGGACGAAGGCCAGGCAGGCGCTGACGTCCGCTGGCGTCGCGCAGTAGGCGATGCCGGCCGGGTGGGCGTCGTCGAACCGCGGATCGAATAGCTGCCGGGCGCTGGCATAAGCCGAGCTGCCCGGCGTGACCAGCCGCCCGGAAGACAGCTGCCGGCCGAGCGCCTGCCAGTCCGCCGCCTGCGGCGCAGACGGGGCCGCCACCGGCGCGGGACTGACGGTCGGCGCCGGGCTCCCGGTAGCCGGCGCCCCGGCCGCACTGCCCTGATGCCCGGCGGCCGCGGCTCCCCGGCTGCAGCCGGCCAGCACGCCCGACCCTGCTCCCAGTGCCAGCCCGGCGAGCAGCAAGAACCCGCGCCGGTCAGGATCGGCCAGGGTACTGACCCTCGACATCGTCTCCGCGCCCATGGGCAACCGCCTATCCTGGCCGATCTGGTCCACGCAGTGCTCTTATCGGGCTCCTGCGCTGCTCGTCAACTACAGACACCGTTAGCGGCACAACGGTTGCGCCCTTCGCCGCTAGACCAGCCTGCGAGCCGTTCACCCAGCCTGCGGGATTCAACCCGTACCCCGCTTAGGGCACTGCCGGGGTTATACCGGACAATCGGCTCAACGCGAAAGTGGACGGGCGGTCAAGAGTGGGCAGTCGCACGGCAGACCTGGTAGTTGGCGCCGAACCTGGCCCGCAGGGATCCATTCACCCCGCACCGGCAGGCGCCAGGAAGCTCCGCGAGGACGCTGAGTTCCGCCGCTACTGGTGCGCCCGCACGCTGTCGACGGCGGGCAGCACTATCTCCCTCGTCGCGCTGCCTGTCCTGGTGTACAAGATGACCGGATCGACCCTGATCACGGCGTTCATCTCGGCCTCCGAGGCCGCGCCGTACATGCTGCTCGGCCTGGTCGCCGGGGCGCTCAGCGACCGCTGGGACCGGCAGCGGGTGATGGTGCGCGCCGACCTGATCAACGCGGTGCTGATCGTGACGGTCCCGCTGGCCTACTGGCTTGGCTTTCTCACCGTCCCGCAGGTCTTCGCTGTGGCATTTCTCGGCCAGTCCGTGTCCGTGTTCTTCGACGGGGCGAACTTCGGCGCTGTGCCCTCGCTCGTCGGGCGGGAGCGCGTGGGCCAGGCGAACGCCGCGCTCTGGGGCTCGTCGACGACGGCCCAGACGCTGATCCCCTCGGTCGTCGGCGTGTGCCTCGCCGTGATCAGCCCGGCGAGCCTGCTCGTCGTCACGGCGCTGACATTCGCCATCTCGGCGTTCCTCGTCCGCTCCCTCAGCCGTCCGCTGCACGATCGCGGCCGCGAGCCGAGCCCGCTGGGCCGTGCCGCGCTCGCTCGTGAGATCGCCGAGGGACTGCGGTTCCTGCGGGATTACGCCGACGTCCGCACCTTGACGATTATCAGCGGCCTGGTGTGCATGACCAGCGGCGGCTTCATCTCGCTGATGGTGATCTGGTGCGACCAGGTGCTCGGCGTCGGCACGGCCGGATGGCGGTTCGGCCTGGTCTACAGTGCCTGGGGAGTAGGCGGGCTCGCCGCGGCCATCTCGGTGAGCCGGCTGCTGCGCCGGGCCAGCGCGGCCCGGATCTCGCTGCGCGCGCTGCCCTTCTGCGCCGTGCTCGGCATCACGACCAGCTTCGTGCGGTGGTGGCCGCTTGCCGTGATCGGCCTGTTCACCTGGGGCCTCGCCTACGGCCTCGTCGTGATCAACATCGTCTCCCACCGCCAGCAGGTCACCCCCGAGCCACTGCTCGGCCGCGTCAACACCTCCTCGCGGATGATCGCCTGGGGCATCGGCTACACCGGCGGGGCGATGGCCAGCGGCGGGCTCAGCCAGCTGATCGGCCTGCACGGGGCGATGACGACGATAACCCTGGTCAGCGTGATAGCCGTCGTCATGGGCTGGCGATCACCGCTGCGCGCGACCGGTCAGGCCCGCCAGAGCGCGGCCAGCGGCCCGAGCGAGCAAACGAAACGGCCCCGACCTGCGCGAGCGCGAGTCAGGGCCGACAGCTGGCTCCCGCGATAGGACTCGAACCTATAACCTGCCGGTTAACAGCCGGACGCTCTGCCGATTGAGCTACGCGGGATCGGGCGACCGCGACCACCGGACCGACTTGACCCCGGCGGCAACGTGCCGCGGGGACTAGGGTAGCGCACCGGCGCGGATGCGCGCGCCGGTCCAGGGCGACATAGATCGCATGCGCATAACAATCCGCGCATCGGGCATGACATTACAGTCAGCGGTCGCGCATGCGCGGTGCGGGCCATCGGGGGACCTGCCAGACCTGCCAGACACGACCTGACCTTCGGGAGAGCTCAGATGCGCTTTTATCGGATCAGCTTCATCGGCGGACTAGCCGTGGGCTACGTGCTCGGTGCGCAGGCAGGCCGCGAGCGGTATGAGCAGCTCAAGCGGCTTGCCCGCAAAGCGGCCGAGAGCCCGGCCATGCAGCAGACCGCCGGAGCACTGCAGGCGCAGGCGACGGCGACCGCCAGGACCGCGAAGGACAAGGCGACGAGCGGCGTGCGCAGGGGCGCGTCCAAGGTCGGCGGCCGGCGCAACGGCACCTCAGACGGCAAGGGCCGCTCGGCGACCCGAACGATGTCGGGAAACGGCTCCTCGCCGCGGACGACGGGCGGCGATGATCACCGCCCTTTCGTTCCGGTTAACGGCGACTTCGGAGACCATCACCTGAACAAGTAACGCAAACCAGCGTGCTGACTCAAGCGGGCAGGTAACCGCCCTGGGGTCAGCACGCTGGATCGCGGGTGAGCTTGTCCTGGTCTAGCTGAGGTACTCGCGGAGCATCTGGGCGCGGCCCGGGTGCCTGAGCTTCACCAGTGTCTTGGACTCGATCTGCCTGATCCGCTCCCTGGTGACGCCAAAGTCCTTGCCGACCTCCTCCAGCGTCCTCGGATGACCGTCGAGCAGGCCGAAGCGCAGCTGGATGATCCGCTGCTCCCGCGGCGACAGCGTCAGCAGCACCTGCTCGAGCTGGCTCTGCAGCATGATGAACGCGGCTGCCTCCATCGGGACGACGGCGTCGGCGTCCTCGATGAAATCCCCGAGATCTGAGTCCTCCTCGCCGATCGGAGCCTGCAGCGAGACGGGCTCCTGCGCGACTCGCTGGATCTCGGCTACCCGGTCAGCCGGGATCTCCATCTCCGCGGCGACCTCGGCCGCCGTCGGCTCGCGGCCGAGGTCCTGGTGCATCTGCCGCTGCACCCGGGCCATCTTGTTGATGGTCTCCACCATGTGCACGGGGATCCTGATGGTCCGTGCCTGGTCGGCGATGGCCCGGGTGATCGCCTGCCTGATCCACCAGGTGGCGTAGGTGGAGAACTTGTAGCCCTTGGTGTAGTCGAACTTCTCCACGGCCCTGATCAGGCCGAGATTGCCCTCCTGGATCAGGTCGAGGAAGACCATGCCGCGGCCGATGTACCGCTTGGCGATAGAGACAACTAGCCGCAGGTTTGCCTCGATCAGACGCTGCCTGGCCTGGTCACCCTCGTAGGCGACGACCGTGAGTTCCTCGGTCGTCGCCATGAGGGTGACGCCCGGGCAGCCGCCGCCAAGCAGTTCCTGTGCGAGCAGCCCGGCCTCGATCGCCTTGGCCAGGTCGACCTCGTCCTGAGCGGTCAGCAGCGGCACCTTGCCGATCTCGCGGAGATAGATCCGGACCAGGTCGGAGGTGCCGGAACGGCGTAGCCGCTCCGGCGTTTCTTCACGGTGCGGATCGTCGACCTCGTCGACCACGGCGTCGACGATCTCGACGCCATCCTCGACGAGCATCCGCAGGAGATCGTCGATCGTGTCGGGCATCAGGTCGGATCGCTCGAAGGCCGTGTTGAGGTCGGCTAGCGCGACAGTACCGTTCTCCCGCGCCCGGGAGATGAGTTCAGAAACCTGATCAGCAGCTGGGGCGAGGACAGAAGTCATGGACACAAGTGTGCGTCAGTTACGCTCCGTTGCCACGTTTGAAAACTGTCACCCAACGGGTAGTTTCGCGAGGCTCGGCGGCAGGTAGGAATGCCTGTCTACACCGAGGTGCTAACCGGCTGTGGCTAAGCCCCTCCGGTCCGCTCATTCAGCAGCTTGCGCCGTTGCTCAAGCGCGACCAGATCGCCGAACATGCGGTTGTAGTCGGCTTGCTCGGTGACCGGATTCATCCGTTGCAGGCGCGACTTGACTGCGGTGATCTGGCGCGAGACCGCCAGTTCCTCGATCCGGGTCAGCACGTAGTCGGCAAACTTGACGTCCGGCTCGCCCGCGGCTCCGGGTGCCTCGATCGGCTCGACGGCTAGCCGGGTCAGGAACATCCGGGCGTTGTCGTTCGGCGCTGCCTCGAGCAGACGGTCCACCCACTCCCTGGGCGGCCCGGCCGTGGCCACGCCGCCGCAGCCGCCGATCATCTCCCGCACGGCCCTGTGCGCCGGCGCGGTGAACGCGTCAGGTCCCATGCCGTCGAAGGCCGGGCCGAGCAGGGCGGGGCGCTGGATGGCCAGCTTGAGCGCCTGCCGCTCGAGGTTCACGACCGGATCACCCGGGTCGTAGCCGGGTGGCTCCGACCGGCCCCGAGTGACTGCGCCCGGGCCAGAATGCCCCTGGTCCGCGGCACCTGAAGGACCTAGCTGACCAGCACCGCCTGACTCGCTGCCGCTCTGGCCGGAGCCCGGTCCCTGGCCGCTCCCCGCGCCCTGGCCGCTCCCCGGTCCCTGACCGCTCTCTGGTCCCCGACCGCTCCCCGCGCCCTGGCCGCTCTCCGGTCCCCGACCGCTCCCCGTGCCCTGGCGGCTCCCTGCGCCCTGGCGGCCCCCCGCGCCCTGACCGTCGGCGCCCGGCCGGTGGACTGAGTCACCGGCCACTGCCGCCGACCGGACGGCACCGCCCGCGCGGTCAGCCCGGATACCCCGGTCGGCCCTGCCACGACGTGCCCCGCCACGGTCGGCGTCGCGCCCGATGTGCTCCGCGACCCGGCCGAGCACCAGCTCCTCGTCCATCAGACCGAGCCAGCGATCCACCTTGACCGCGTAGACCTTGCGCAGCGCGTGGTCCTTGATCCTGGCGACGATCTTCGCCGCGGCGTCCAGCGCCGCGATCCGGCCCTCGGCCGACTCCAGGTCGTACTCGCTCATCGCGGCCCGCACAGCGAACTCGTACAGCGGCAGCCTGCTCGCGACGAGGTCCCTGACCGCGGCATCGCCCTCCTTGAGCCGCAGATCACAGGGGTCGAGGCCGTCGGGCTGCACGGCGACAAAGGTCTGGGTGACGAACTTCTCCTCCATCGCGAACGCCCTGAGCGCGGCACGCTGGCCAGCCGCGTCACCGTCGAAGGTGAAGATCACCTCGCCGCGGAGGCTGTCGTCCATCAGGAGCCGGCGCAGGATCGAGATATGCCCCTCGCCGAACGAGGTGCCGCTCGTCGCCACCGCGGTGGTCACTCCGGCCAGATGACAGGCCATCACGTCGGTGTAGCCCTCGACGATGACAGCCTGGCGGCGCTGGGCGATGTCGCGCTTGGCCAGGTCAGCGCCGTACAGCACCGAGCTCTTCTTGAAGATCGGCGACTCGGGCGTGTTCAGGTACTTGGGGCCGCTGTCGTCGGCGGACAGCTTGCGCGCTCCGAACGCGATCACGTCCCCGGACAGGTCCCTGATCGGCCAGATCAGCCTGCCGCGGAACTTGTCCACCAGACCATGCCTGCCCCGCCCGGCGAGCCCGCCGGTGATCAGCTCGTCCTCGGTGAAGCCACGCCCGCGCAGGTGCCGGGTGGTCGCCTCCCAGTCGTCAGGTGCGTAGCCGACGCCGAATCGCTGGGCGTCGGCCACCTCGAAACCGCGGGCAGCCAGGAACTCCCTGGCGTGAGCGGCACTGGCGGTCAGGAATTGTTGAGAGTAAAAATCAGCGGCAGCCCGGTGGGCCTCGATCAGCCTGCGCCGCCTGGACTGCTCCTGGCCGGGGACGTGACCGCCCTGCTCGTAGCGGAGCTCGATGCCGGCCCTGGCCGCTAGCCGCTCGACAGCCTCGGTGAAGCCGAGATTGTCGATCTTGCGCACGAAGGCGATGACGTCGCCACCCTCGGCGCAGGAGAAGCAGTACCACAGGCCGCGCGCCGGGGTGACGTTGAAGGACGGCGTCTTCTCCTCGTGGAACGGGCAGAGTCCCTTCAGCGACCCTCCGCCGGCGCTGCGCAGCTGGAGGTACTCCCCCACCACCTCGCCGAGGGGTGACCGGGAACGGACAAGCTCGATGTCCTCGTCCCTGATGCGGCCTGGCACCTTCGCGAGTCTAGCCCCGGGCGGTACCAGCGTGCGGCTGGTAACGTCGCACGACGTGTCCAGCTTTCTCGTGCTCTGGGATGTCGACTTCACCCTGGTGAACGCCCGCGGCGTCGGATGGCGGCTGTACCAGCTCGCGTTCGCCGAGCTGTACGGCCGGGAACTGGAGCTCGCGTCCGCCGAGGCTGGCATGGCAGGGCGCACCGATCGCGCCATCATGCTTGACGTGCTCAGGCTGGCCGGGATTTCTGACCCGCTCGGCCAGGTCGCCCGGTTCGGCGCAACCGTCTCCAGGCTCGCACCCGGAGTCGCCGAGCTGGTCGCGGCCTCGGCCAAGGTGCTGCCCGGAGCGACCACGGCACTGGTCGCGCTCGCGACGCTCGCGGAGCCACGGGTCCGGCAGTCCGTGCTGACCGGCAACGTCCGCGCGCTGGCGGAGGTCAAGCTAGCGCCGCTTGGGCTGACTCCCCACCTGGACCTGGACGTCGGCGCGTATGGTAACGAGCACGAGGTCAGGTCCGAGCTGGTCCATCTGGCCAGGGACCGGGCGGCGACCGCCTACCAGACGGACTTCAGCGGCCTGGCGACCGTGCTGGTCGGAGATACCCCGCTGGACGTCGAGGCTGCGCTGGCGACCGACGCCAGAGCGGTGGGCGTCGCGACCGGACAATTCTCCGCCCGCGAGCTCGAGTCCGCGGGTGCCCACGCGGTGCTGCCGGACCTGACCGACACCGCAGAGGTGCTTGCCGCCGTGCTTGGCGGAGTCGGCGGATTCGGCGGACTCGGCGGCTAGGTCCCTCTACCAGCCGCGGCTGGCGTAGTGCTGCTCGGGCGGCAGCGTGTCCAGGTTGATCCCGACCATGGGCTCGCCCAGGCCGCGGGAGACCTTCGCGATCACGTCGGCGTCGTCGTAGAACGTCGTCGCCTTGACTATGGCGGCCGCCCGTGCCGCCGGGTCGCCTGACTTGAAGATGCCCGAGCCGACGAAGACGCCTTCCGCGCCGAGCTGCATCATCATCGCTGCGTCTGCCGGGGTGGCCAGGCCGCCCGCCGTGAACAGCACGACCGGCAGCTTGCCGGCCGCCGCGACCTCGGCGACAAGCTCGTAAGGAGCCTGCAGGTCCTTGGCTGCCGTGTAGAGCTCCTGCGCCGACATCGTGGAAAGCTTG
>DASWAA010000173.1:0-5452 GCA_036391385.1 Streptosporangiaceae bacterium | reverse complement strand
GCGCCGAGGCGACCTCGGTGAAGAGCTGCTCCTTGCCACCAAAGAACCTGCGGACGAGGGCCGGGTCTACCTCGGCCTTTTCCGCTACCTGGCGCAGGCTCGTGGCGTCATACCCGGCCTGCGCGAAGCAGGCGGCTGCCGCCGCGGTGATCTCCTCGCGGGTACTCGACGACCCTGGCCGCCTGCCCGTCCTCGGCATCCCGATCTCCTTAAGTCCTCGTGTGGGGACATAATTAAGTCTCCACACGAGGACTTCTCATGTCAAGTGCCACCGTTCGCGAGCCGCCCTGTCGCCGTCGCGCGCGACCGGAGGGCGGGTATGGACTACGGGGCTCATGTTCCCTACGGTTGCGCCGTGCGGTTCGCGCGATTGTGAGGTTCAGATGGGTTTCGTCAAGCCAGTCCTGCCGGATTTCGACTACGACGAGTGGCGAGCCCGGCCCCGTGCCGAACGCGTCCGCTCCCTGGTGGTGCACTGGGGAAGCGTCGGGTTCGGCACGCCGGACTCGGTCTACGTGCTCTACATACTCAAGATCGTCGGCTACATCGCGGCGGCGGTCTTCTTCGCATCGCTCACTCCGGGCCTCGGCGGCTTCGGCAATGTCGCGCACTGGTGGACTCAGCCGATCGTGTACGAGAAGGTCGTGCTCTGGACCCTGCTGTTCGAGGTGCTCGGTCTCGGCTGCGGGTTCGGGCCGCTGACCTTGCGGTTCCTTCCTCCGCTCGGTTCCTTCCTGTACTGGCTGCGGCCCGGCACAATCCGGCTTCCGCCGTGGCCGGACAAGGTGCCAGGCACCCGCGGCACCACCAGGACACCGCTTGACGTCCTGCTCTACGTGGCCGTGCTGGCGACCGCCGTCTGGGCGCTGCTCGCGCCCGGCACGCGCGGCCTCGGCGGCCTGCACGGCACCGTCGGCCTGATCGAGCCCGCGCGGCTGCTGCCGCTGCTGATCCTGCTGCCGCTGACCGGCCTGCGCGACAAGACGATCTTCCTGGCCGCCCGCGCCGAGGTCTACGGCACGATGACGGTGGTGTTCCTGCTGCCGGGCACCGACCTGATCTTCACGGCCAAGCTCGTACTGCTGGTGCTGTGGTGGGGAGCGGCCACCTCGAAGCTGAACCGGCATTTCCCGCACGTGGTCTCCGTCATGATGTCGAACGACCCGCTGCTGCGGCCTAAGTTCGTCAAGCGAGCGTTCTTCCGTAAGTGGCCCGACGACATGCGCCCGTCGGCTCTTTCAGCGGGGCTCGCGCATGGCGGGACGGTGATCGAGTTCGTGGTGCCGCTGCTGCTGGTGCTCTCCCGGGGCGGAGCGCTCACCATCGTGGCGGCAACGATCATGGTCTTGTTCCACCTCAACATCCTGACTAGCATCCCGCTGGGAGTCCCGCTGGAGTGGAACGTCTTCATGATCTTCTCGGTGCTCTTCCTGATGGTGCATTACGCCGCCATCGGCCCGGCCGACGTCACGCAGCCGCTGGCGGTAGCGGCGATCCTCGCGGTGGTCGTGGCGACCATCGTCACGGGCAACCTGTTCCCGGCGAAGGTCTCGTTCCTGCCGGCCATGCGGTACTACGCGGGGAACTGGGACACCTCGGTGTGGTGCTTCAAGGCGGGAGCCGCCGACAAGCTCGACGAGCGCCTGACGAAGGCGGCGCTGATGCCTGCCAAGCAGCTCGCGAAGCTGTACGGGGAGCAGGTCGCCGACATCCTGCTGCACAAGGGCATGGCCTTCCGTGCCATGCACACGCACGGCCGCGCGCTGTACGGGCTGATCGCGCGGCTGTGCGGGCCAGATCACGAGTCGTACACCCCGGTCGAGGGCGAGGTGGTCGCGGGCATCGCCCTCGGCTGGAACTTCGGTGACGGGCACCTGCACAACAGGCAGCTGATCAGCGCGATCCAGGAACGCTGCCAGTTCGAGCCGGGTGACGTGCGCGTGGTCGTCGTCGACGCGCAGCCGTTCCAGGACCAGCGGCAGCATTACCAGCTGATCGACGCGGCGACCGGCGTGCTGGAAGAGGGCTACGTGGCCGTCAGCGACATGGTCGCGAACCAGCCGTGGGTCGCTGAGGTCCCTGTCACGGTCGTGTCACCAGCGGCTGCCGCAGCCGGACTGGCGGAGCCGGGCCTGGCTGAATCGTGACCACCGCGATCGTCGTCGGCTCGGGGCCGAACGGCCTTGCCGCCGGGGCCGCCCTGGCAAAGGCCGGCGTGCGGGTCACGGTGCTCGAGGCCGCCGCGACGATCGGCGGCGGCACCCGGACCAGCGAGCTGACGCTGCCCGGGCTGCTGCACGACCACTGCTCGGCGTTTCACCCGATGGGCCTCGGCTCGCCCTTCCTGCGCGGCCTGGACCTGACCACCCTGGGCGTGACGTGGCGCTGGGCCGCCGTCGACCTGGCGCACCCGCTGGACGGGGGACGGGCGGGCGTGCTGACCCGCTCGCTGGCCGAGACCGCTGATCGCCTCGGCGCGGACGGGCCAGCCTGGCAGCGCCTGATCGGTCCGCTCGCTGACGGCTTCGACGACCTGGCAGCCGAGATCATGCGGCCCGTCCTGCACGTGCCGCGCCATCCGTTGCTCCTGGCCGGGTTCGGGCTGCGGGCGCTCGCGCCCGCGACCGCGATCGCCCGGCGCTGGCGGACCGACGAGGCACGGGCGCTGTTCGCCGGGATCGCCGCCCACGGGATGTACCCGCTGAACCGGCCGACGACCGCAGCGATCGGCCTGATGCTCGCCGCCGCCGGCCACGCCTACGGCTGGCCCGTCGCCCAGGGCGGCTCACAGTCGATTAGCAACGCACTGGCCGCGGTGATCACCGAGCACGGAGGCTCCATCGAGACCGGGGGGCTCGTCACGTCTCTGAGCGACCTGCCCCCGGCCGACCTCGTCATGCTCGACGTCGCTCCCGGTGCGGTCGCCGGCCTGGCCGGCGACCGCCTCCCGGCCAGGGTCCGGCGGGCCTACCAGCGATACCGGCACGGCCCTGGCGCCTTCAAGCTCGACCTCGCGGTCGAGGGCGGCATCCCCTGGACCAATGCGCACTGTCGTCAGGCGGGCACGGTCCATGTCGGGGGAACTCTGGAGGAGATCGCCGCCGCCGAGCAGGCGGTGCACCGTGGCCAGCTGCCGGACCGCCCGTTCGTACTTGTCGGCCAGCAGTATCTCGCCGACCCGACCCGGTCCCGTGGCGACACGCACCCGGTCTGGGCGTACGCGCACGTTCCGGCCGGCTATCAGGGCGACGTGTCGGAGGCGATCATCAGCCAGGTCGAGCGCTTCGCGCCCGGCTTCCGCGACCGGATCGTCGCCCGCGCGCGGACCGGACCGGCGCAGTGGCCGTCTTACAATCCGAACTTCGCCGCCGGTGACATCCTGACCGGGGCGAACACGCCATGGCAGGTAGTCATCCGGCCGCGGCTCGCCCTGGACCCGTACCGGACCGGCATTCCCGGGGTCTACCTGTGCTCGGCGGCGACCCCGCCCGGCGCCGGCGTGCACGGCATGGGCGGCTACAACGCCGTCGTCTCAGCCCTGCGCGACCTGCGGGCCTAGGCCCAGGCTGGTAAGCCTGGGCCTAGGCCCGGACAAGCTAGTTACAGGTTCGGCTGGTTACAGGTTTGGCGGATAGTTCGCGCACTTCGGCAGGCTGGACGGACCGCCTGACGGCGTGTTCATCAGCCCGTCCCAGACCCATTCGTAATTGCTGAGCTGGTCCCAGGTCCCGTAGCCCGAGACGACCTGCCCGTTCGGGTCGTAGCAGATCAGGGTCAGGCTCTGGCCAGAGGAGGCGGTGCCGAGGATGCTGTCGTTCGTCGACGGGCCGCTGCGCAGGTTCGCGGTGCCGCTGGTGGTCCAGCTGCCAGTGACCGGGTTCTGCTCCACGAAGATCGCGTACTGACTGGCCCAGGTCGGATTGCCGCTGCTGTTGATGATGGTGACGCAGCCCCAGTTGCCCGGCGCTATCTGATAGCCGCTGCCGGACTGGCCGGGGCCGCTCGGTGTCGGATTCTGGAAGACCACCCGGGTGTCAGCCCAGCTGCTGAGAGTGAACGCCGCAGAGTTGCCAGGCTCGCCCCAGTTGGTCGAGGTGGTGGAGCCGTTCCCGCAGTTGGCGCTGCTGCTCCCGGACGTATTGTTGGTCCACAGGTGAACGTATCCGCTGCCGATCGAGCTGCCGAAGCCCGATCCGAAGACGTTCATCAGCTGGCCCATCCGGTATTCCATGATCCCGGCGATGACGTTCAGCGAGCTGGGCACCGGGTTGGAGCCCGACTGGGCCGAGCAGTGCTGGGACATCCCTCCCGACGGCGTGTTCATCATCCCGTCCCAGACCCAGTAGTACGACCCGCTCGCGTCGACCAGGTCCCACACCGGGTACTGGTAGCCCTGCTGGTCAAGGATCGACTGGCCGCCGCCCTCAGAGCAGACGAGCGAGAGCGCGCCGCCATTCTGCGTGTCTCCGCCGCGCAGTCCGTAATCGCCCTCGCCGTTCATTCCGATGGTGAAGCCGAGAGCGGAGTACGAGGTCGTGGCGGGATTCTGCGCCGTGAAGCTGACCGTGCCCGAGGCACCACCTCCTGTCGTCACCGAGAGGCAGCCGGTATCCCCGGCAGGGATCATCCACAGGTCATTGCCGAGCGTCGAACCGAGCTGACGGTTCGGCCCGGACGGTGTCGGTACCTGGAACGAGATCGAGCTGCCTGACCAGCCGGTGACGCTGAACGATGCCCAGTTCCCCGGCGCGCCCCAGTTGATGGTGGTCGAGTCCGGCGTGCACGAGTGCACGTTGTCCGGCGTGAACCACAGGTGCACGTAGCTCGAACCCTGGGCCGACCCGAAGTTCGACCCGCTGATAGTCATGTTCGTGTCCATGGCCCCGGAGCCGGAGATCGAGGAGACCGACGGCGGGCCGGACGACGCGCCGCCCTGGCACTGGTAGTCGAAGTCGCGGCCGAGGATGGCTGGCGACACGTTGGTCTGGTAGTAGGAGTTGGAGTAGTTCCCCCACAGGTACTGCACCGCCCACAGCGGCCCGCCGGTGAACCCGGTCGACGGGCAGTGGTTCTGCGCCCAGGAGAGCAGCGCGGTGGTGTTGTACGGGCTCTGACCGCTGTTGTTGTAGATCGTCAGGTAGGGGGTCGTGGCGTACGGGTAGGCGTTCCACGACGGGATGCCGGCGAACTGGGTCTTGTTGGTGCCGGTGATCGCGTTCCAGTCGCCGTTGTCGGTATAGATGCCGACGATCAGGCCCTGGTTGTGCAGGTAGTCGACGGCGCCCTGGAGAACCGACAGGTTGATCGACGCCTTGCTGGTATTCCAGCCGCTGCAGTCGCCGGTCTGCTCCACGTCCAGCCACCAGGTCCCGGCCTGCGTCGGCAGGCCGGCCGCCACCGCCTTCTGGTACAGCTGCTGCGCCTGGCCGACTCCGGCGTTGTATCCGTCGCT
>DASWAA010000172.1:0-3979 GCA_036391385.1 Streptosporangiaceae bacterium | reverse complement strand
CCGGAGTGTCCGCTGCAGGCGGCGTGCGGTCTGCTCGTACAAGATCCGGTGCCACCAGTGCTCATCGACAACCTCCGGGACTGCGACGGTCAGTGTCAGGTCGGGCCGCTGCCGGCACAGGGTCAGGATGTAGTTGACCAGGGGGGCCACGACAGCTCGGTGCGGGGAGACGATGACCTCGAGTGGCAGGTGATCTCCCCATGCCTGCCAGTAGCTGATGAACCGGTCGGCCTCCTCACTCGTCGGGCTGACATGCAGCCCGAGGGCAGGCCGGCTGAGTGCTGCAGCATATGCCAGGGCCCGCATTGCCGCCCTGTCCATGACGACGACAGGGACGATCGTGAGCTCGTCGATCTGCTCGGGATTCTCGGCCATTCCGGCCTGGCTGACCGCGTGGGGCGCCTCGGTTCTGTCCCCTCGAGGTTCGCCAGGGCGCACCCGCGGGGCGATACGGTCGCCGGCGGCGGCCAGAGCAATGGCTTCCTCTGGGCGCAGGGCCAGCTGGTGGGCGGCCAGCTCGTAATACCGATGGGTGCGCAGGGCGACGGCGATGATGCCGCTGATGAGGACTATCGAGACCCACGCGCCCTCAGTGAACTTGGTGACGCCCTCGATGACAAACACGATGCCTGACATCACCGCCCCGGTGGCGTTGAAGACCAGGCTGCGACGCCAGTGCGGCTGGTCGCGGTACCGCCGCCAGTGCATGATCATCCCGGTCTGGGAGAGGGTAAATGCGAGGAATACTCCCACCGCGTACAACGGCAGCAGGGTCTCGGTGTTGCCGCGGAACCCGATGTAGATGGCAGCAGCGGTCACCGACAGCAGCACTATGCCGTTGCGGAACGTCAGCCGGTCGCCGATGTGCAGAAACGAGCGCGGCGCCTGCCGGTCACGGGCCATCAGGAACAGCACCCGCGGGAAGTCGTTGTAGGAGGTGTTCGCGGCCAGCAGCAGCACGGCCGCAGTGGCCGCCTGGATATAGACGTACATCGGCCCGCGCCCGAAGCTGAGGTGGGCGAGCTGAGACAGTATCGTCTGGCTCGCCACGGGCACTACACCGGCGAGCCTGCTGATCGCCAGCACGCCGGAGAACATCCCGATCAGCAACGCGACCATCCAGGTCAGCGTGACCCGGGCATTGCGCCACTCGACCGGCTTGAAGGCCGGCACGGCGTTGGAGATGGCCTCGATGCCGGTCATGGCGGTTGAGCCGGACGCAAACGCGCGGAGCACCAGCAACACGCTGAGGCTCTCCGCGATTGCCAGGTGCCGGACGGGAACGGGGCTGAACCCGCGCGCGGCGGAATGGGCCAGCCCAGCAATCACCAGCGCCCCTATCGCCACGATGAACGCATAGGTGGGCACTGCGAACACGGCCCCAGCCTGCCGCACCCCGCGCAGGTTGCCGGCCAGCAGCACGACGATGACGGCCACGCCGATCCAGACGGTCGCTGACCGCAACGACGGGAATGCCGAGGTCATGGCTGCTACCCCGGACGCGATCGAAACCGCGACCGTCATGACATAGTCGATTAGCAGGCCGGCCGCAGCCGTCAAGCCGGGGATGCGGCCGAGTTCCTCGGTGGCGACGATGTAGGACCCACCACCTTGCGGGTAGGCCCGGATCGTCTGCCGGTAGGAGACGCCGACCGCCAGCATCATCACCACGATCGCTATGCCGATGGGGAGGGAGTACGACAAGCCAGGCAAGCCAGCCAGAACCAGGACGGTGAGCATCGCCTGCGGCCCATAGGCAACGGACGAGAGCGCGTCGGCTGAGAGCACCGGTAGCGCGACGACCTTTCGCATCCGTTCCACCGCGAGCGCGCTTATATCCAGCGGCGGTCCTTCGACCAGCCGCCGCAGAGTCCGGTCGGCTCGTCCCAGCCGCGTCGTGGGAGTCTCAGACTCGCTGGTGGTCTCAATCGGGCGAAGCTGACCATCCTCTCCCGCGACGGACACGACCCGGGTGAACCGGGCAGGGAGAGACTCACTTTCCCTGCCATACGCGCCCACTCCCGGGTCGACCGGCAGTGCCTCACGCCACACCTGCGGGTCAGCGCTCACCTTGTCCCACTCGCGGCCGACCGCGCGAAGAGCGGCGAGCTGACCCTCATCGAGGGCCGGAATAATGGCGTCAGGTCGCGGGCTGCCTCCGTGATCGTCGCCACCGCTCTGGACTTGGTGCGAGTTGCGATCCTGCCCATCGTCGGACCTGGGGCCGCCGCGCGACTCAGCCTCTGGCATAAGGTGACATCCTGTTAATCTAGGCCGCTGATTCTGGCACTTGGGCTTAAGAGGCGCCCGCACTCTTCCGCGCTCATATACCCGCTGGTGAGCCCTCTTGGCCCACTACCGGTCAACTGTCGTGGAATCCCTCCCACGGCGATACGCCGAGCGTCGCCCGAGCTGGTGGGAACGAGGACCGCGGCTGGTCTGTGACCATCGCCACCGGCCTGCATCTGGCCTGTGAGGCGTGGTTCACCCAGCGGGGGTGACGTGCGCGACGCGGTTGCTGGCTACGTTGCTGCCAGGTAGGTGCTCCAAGTCCATGGCTCACTTTGGTTGCATCTGCTGCCTGCGCGAGGAGGGTTGCAGCATTTATGTCTAAATTCCCGGCTATTGCCGATTATGCATTTCTGTCCAACTGCGAGCAGAGCTGTCTTGTTGCTCCGGACGGCTCGGTCGAGTGGCTGTGCCTGCCCCGCGCCGACTCTCCCAGCGTGTTCGGGGCGCTGCTGGACCGCAGCGCCGGGCAGTTCAGGTTCGGCCCGACCCACGCCCTGGTACCACAGCAGCGCCAGTACGTGCCGGGGACGATGGTGCTGGAGACAACCTGGCACACGCCGAGCGGCTGGCTGGTGATCCATGACCTGCTGGTGATCGACCGGACAGATGTCGAGCACCGCCGCGAGCACTACCGCCGCGCACCAGTCGACTACGGCGCCACGGGCGTGCTGCTGCGGACCGCGACTTGCATCGGCGGCCAGGTAGAGGTGATGGTGGACTGCGCACCGCTATTCAGGTACGGGACGGTCGAGGGGACCTGGAGTTACCAGGGCGAGGGGTATGAGTCGATGTCGGTCGCCCCGGCGGAGGGCGAACTCGGGCTGGACGTATCCGGAAGCATCAGGCTTGGGACGCTCGGCATCCGGTCGTACGGTCGCACCACACTGACGGAGGGCGAGTCGGCCTACGTCACGCTGTCCTGGGGCGCCGGCCGCGTGCCGGCCAGCTGGGAGGAGGCCATCGCAGCGCTCAATACCACGATCGGCTACTGGCGCGACTGGCTCAGCACCGCCAAGCTGCCGGACCATCCGTGGCGACCCTACCTCGAGCGCAGCGCACTAACCCTGAAAGGGCTCAGCTACGCGCCGACCGGAGCCATCATGGCCGCGTCGACCACTTCGCTGCCCGAGACGCCAGGCGGCGCGCGCAACTGGGACTACCGCTACACCTGGATCCGGGACTCGGCGTTCATGCTCCGGTCGCTGTACCGCCTCGGTTTCGGCTGGGAGGCGATCGACTATTTCGGCTTCATTGTCGACGCCCTCAGCGGCGGCGACCCCAGCAGTACGCTTGAGCTTCAGATCATGTACGGCATCGGCGGCGAGCGCGAGCTCACCGAGCACACGCTCGACCACCTGTCCGGATACCGCGGAGCCCGGCCGGTCAGGACCGGCAACAGCGCCTGGAACCAGCGCCAGCACGACGTCTGGGGGATGCTGCTGGATGCGATAGATGTCCAGTTCCGGCGCAACGCCGCCCAGATCCCGGGACCGTTGTGGGAGGGCCTGGCCGGGTTCGTCGAGGCCGCTATCGAGCACTGGCGCAAGCCGGACCAGGGGATCTGGGAAGTGCGCGGCAAACCGAAGCACTTCACCGCCTCGAAGGTCATGTGCTGGGTGGCTGCAGCGCGCGGCGCCGACCTCGCTGGCCAGCGCGATGACCACGAGCGGGCCAAGCGGTGGCAGGC
>DASWAA010000171.1:0-4992 GCA_036391385.1 Streptosporangiaceae bacterium | reverse complement strand
GCATGGTGACCCCAGATCGCCGCCGTTCCCTGCTCGCTGACGATGAAGCTGTGCTGGAACGACGTCACCGGCCCTGCCAGCCGGGGCACGACCGTCGACACGTTGGCCTTCGGGTGCCAGGACGGAAGCGCGATGATCGCGTGCCCGCCATGCGAGTGCAGCGCGCCGACCACGAAGTCGGTCTGCCCGCCGAAGCCCGAGTAGATGGCCCCGTGCACCCGGCTCGCGTTGGCCTGCGCGAACAGGTCCACCTGCAGCGCCCCGTTCACCGAGATGAGCCTGGGCCGCCGGGCGATCAGCCCAGGGTCGTTGGTCTTCTCGGTCCGCAGCAGCCGCACTCGCTGATTGCGGTCCATCCACTCGTACAGCTCGGTGCTGCCGAAGGCGAACGACGCCGTCACCGGCTTGCCGGGATCCAGCGCACCGGCCTCTTCCAGCGCCAGCATGCCGTCGCTGAACATCTCTGACCACACCGTCAGGCCGCGCCGGCCGGTGAGCTCCGCCAGCGCGGCGTCGGGAATCGCGCCGATTCCCATCTGCAAGGTCGCCGCCTCGGGCACGAGCGCCGCCACTCGCGCGCCGATGGCCTGCGAGGTTTCCGCCAGCGGCCGCTGGACGGGCGACGACAGCGGCGCCTGCACCTCGATCGCGTAGTCGATCTCGTGCTCGGACAGCACCGCATCGCCGTAGGTGTAGGGCATCCGCGGGTTGACCTGAGCGATGACCAGCCCGCCACGGGCCCGGGCCGCCTCGATGGCGGCAGGCAGGATGTTCACCTCGATCCCCAGCGACACGGTGCCGTTAACCGGCGCGGACGTGTGCACCAGGACCACGTCGGGCGGCAGGTGCACCTTGATCAGGTTCGGGACCAGCGACAGCCGGCAGGGAAAGTAACGCAGCGTCGGCCGTCCGCGCATGCCGGGACCGATGAACGGTGACTCGAGGATGACCCCGGCACGGTCCGGTACTCCCGGCTGTGCGTTCAGCGCGAAGAGGTGGTACTCCCCGATGGTCGAATCGACCACCGCCAGCGCCTGCCACGGTGTGGCGAAGTTGCCGCTGACCACCACGCGCGGCGTGCCCGGCACACCGCTCAGGATCGCGCCGAGCTGGCTCTCGCTGATCATTCGCATCAGCCCATTGTCCCGGCTGCACCTTCCCGCCTGGCTCATTTGCCGCCCGGATGGCATACCGGATCCGGTGAGATGATCCCGGGATGACCGTTAACCTCCCTGGCCTGCAGGACTTCGTCGCCACGCTGGCCGCCGACGGCGAGCCCGGGCTGGCGGTCGGCGTCTACCTCGACGGCGAACTCGCCTGCTCGGCAACGGCCGGCTGCGCGGTGCCTGAGCACGGCGTGCCGGTCTCCGAGCACACCGCCTTCGACATCGCCTCGGTCAGCAAGCACATGACTTCGGCCTGCATCCTGCTGCTCGCCCGGGACGGACTAGTCGACCTCGACGGCGACATCCACGCGACACTGCCTGAGCTTGCCCTGGCGCAGCCGGTCACGCTCCGGCAGTGCCTGACTCACACGGCCGGCCTGCGTGACTATTTCTCGCTCTGCGACATCGCCGGCATCCCGACGCTGGGGATGGGCGAGGGCAGGTTCCTCGACCTGGTCGCTGGCCAGGCCGAACTCGACTTCCCGCCAGGGTCCTCGTTCTCCTACTCCAACACCGGCTACGCACTCGCCGCCGTCCTGGCCCGGCGGGTCACCGGTGACAGCCTGGCGAAGCTCGCCGCTGAGCGCGTCTTCGGCCCGCTCGGCATGGCCGCGACACATTTCCGCGACGACGTGTCGCTCCTGGTGCCGCGCCTGGCCGGCGGCTACCTGACCGGACCGGGCGGATCGGGCTTCCGGCGCCTTGACGTGACCGAGGAGGTAGTCGGCGACGGCGCGGTCGTCACTACGCTGGCTGACCTCGCCTCCTGGCACTCGTTCATGACCTCCGGCTCGGTACTGGGCTCTGACCTTCGCGACGGGCTGCTGGCCAGGCAGCGGCTCACCGACGGAACCGAGATCGGCTACGCACTCGGCCTTGAGTCGGTCGACCTCGAAGGGAACCCCGCCTGGTGGCACTCAGGCTCGTGGGCCGGCTACCGGGCCGCGGTGATCTACCTGCCCGGCCAGCGGGCAGGCGTCAGCGTCCTGGCCAATCGAAATGACCGGTACCCGTCGCACGTCGCCGGCGCCGTCGCCACCGCGCTCGTCACCGGCGGCGATCCGGCAACCTGTTACGCGGCACAGTCCGGCATCCCGGCCCCGCCAGAGCAGGCGAGGACCGAGGCGCCCGGCGTCGCCGGGCTGTGGCACGAGCCTGACCAGGACGTGTTCGTCGAGTTCGCGGTGGATGACGGCCAGGTTACGTGCCGCGAGCACGGCCAGGAACTCCGTTTCGTACTCGGCACAGACGGAAGCTGGCACGGCATCGGCGGAGCGGCAGCGGCGACCTACACGCAGCAGGCCAGGCACCTGATCTCAAGCTGGGGCCTGTCGGCGCGACCCGAGAGCCGCTTCGAGCGGGCGGCGCCCGTACCGCCGCAGGAGCCGACTGCACCGCTTCCTGTCGGGATCTTCCGCAACGAAGAACTGCGAGCCCATGCCGAGGTCAGCCCGGACAAGCACGGAGCGGCTCAGATCGTGATCGGCCTCGCGGCGCCGCGGCTGCTGGTTCCTGCCGGACCCGGCGTGTGGCGCAGTACGCCCGCCGGCGGCGCGCTGACAGTCAGGCTCGCCGATGACGGCCGCGGACTGCTGCTGAGCGTTCCGGGAGCACGCCGGGTCCGGTTCGACCCTGTCGACAGCCCGGCCGGCCCCGGCCTGATCCGCGGGCTGACCGGAGCGCGCTGACCGCCGTCGTACCGCCGCTGCCGTCACTCGTCGGCGTCGATAACCTCGATCTCGTCGTCATCGTCGTCTTCCTCGTCCTCTTCGTCTTCCTCGTCCTCCAGCCGGAGCGCGCAGAGCAGCACGTACTCCTCAAGCTCTGGCTCCAGCGGCTCGACGACCATCTCGCTCAGCAGGCCTGCGTGCACGACGACGTAGTCGTCGACCTCGCCGGCCTCGAACTCCGCCAGGGCCGTGAGCGGCAGGTCGTCGGGCAGACCTTGCAGTGCCTCCCGGAGCTTGCCCACGGTCCACGGCTCGCCTTCGAAGGCGTACTCGTCCGGCGCTGGGATCATCTCGGAATCCGTTCGTGGAGCTGACTGAGCTGACTAGGCGGCTGTATGCCGTGTGACGACGGGCTGACGGCGGCTGACGACGGGGTCATCGGGCACCGCTTGCGGATAGAGCGGGTCCATCCTGGCACATACTTCCGTCCGCCGTGGGCGGGCTGCGCGAGCGGCAGAACATCCGGCCTGAGGGCCAGGACACCGGCAGAACCTGATCCAAGTGACTGAAGTCCCGTCGGGATGGGCCTCCCGGTCTGGCTTGCGCAACTCACGCCGCTTAGGGTCGAAGCTAGCGGGCTCTGGGCCCCGGACGCTGGCATGTTAGGAGAGATGCGGTCATGACCACCGACGGCGTGCTGCAGGTCACCGATTCACGGACTGGCCGCAGCTACGAGCTCCCGATTACCGACGGCGCCATCCGCGCCCTTGACCTGCGGCAGATCAAGGTCAGCGACGATGACTTCGGGCTGCTGACCTATGACCCGGCATTCATGAACACGGCGAGCTGCCGCAGCGCGATCACCTTTATCGACGGGGACAAGGGAATCCTGCGCTACCGCGGCTACCCGATCGAGGAACTGGCCAGGCGGGCGTCGTTCCTGGACGTGTCGTACCTGCTGCTGAACGGCGAGCTGCCGACAAAAGAGGAGTCCGAAGCCTTCGCCAGCGAGATCGCCCACCACACCTACGTCCACGAGAACGTCAAGAAGGTGATGGACGGCTTTCACTACGACGCTCACCCGATGGGCATCCTGGTCAGCAGCCTCGGTGGCCTGTCGACCTTCTACCCGGAGGCCAAGGCGGTCTCCGACCCCGCCTGCCGATCCGAGCAGGTGATCAGGCTGATCGCCAAGACGCCGACGCTGGCGGCGTTCGCCTACCGGCATGCGATGGGCCTGCCGTACGCCTATCCGGACGCCGAGCTTTCCTATGCGGGCAACTTCCTCAACATGATGTGGAAGATGACCGAGCCCAGGTACCGACCTGACCCGGTACTCGAGCACGCGCTCGACGTCCTGCTCATCCTGCACGCCGACCACGAGCAGAACTGCTCGACCAGCGCCATGCGGATCGTCGGCAGCTCGCATGTCGATCCGTACTCAGCGGCAGCGGCTGCCGCTGCCGCACTCTACGGCCCGCTGCACGGCGGCGCCAACGAGCAGGTGCTGCGGATGCTCACCGAAATCGGCTCAGTGGACAACATCCCCGCCTACGTCGAGCGGGTCAAGCGCGGCGAGGTCCGCCTGATGGGGTTCGGCCACCGGGTGTACAAGAACTTCGATCCGCGAGCGACGATCATCAAGGAAGTCGCCGACGAGGTATTCGAGGTCACCGGGCGGAATCCGCTGCTCGACATCGCTCTCGAACTCGAGCGGATCGCGCTTGCCGACGAGTACTTCATCAGCCACAAGCTCTATCCGAATGTGGACTTCTACTCGGGCATCATCTACCAGGCGATGGGGTTCCCGGTGGCGATGTTCCCTGTGCTGTTCGCGATCGGGCGGATGCCAGGCTGGATGGCTCAGTGGCAGGAGAGTTCCAGCGATCCGGACCAGAAGATCTCCCGGCCGCGGCAGCTCTACGTAGGCGAGGAACTGCGCCACCTCAATGGCGCCGGAGAGTGAGCGCGGGCAGATCAGCGCGGCGGTTCTAGTCGCAGTCCTAGTCGCAGTCCTAGTGGCAGAACTGGCTACGATTCAAGGTCGGGTGGCGCGGAGATGACCTTGCTGTCCATCAGCCGCTTCTCGTTGCTGACGAAGTAGTGACCCTCGCTGTTGTAGGTGATCGGCCCCTCGTTGCGGAACATGTCGCCAA
>DASWAA010000170.1:0-2533 GCA_036391385.1 Streptosporangiaceae bacterium | reverse complement strand
GATCGCTTACCGCGGCACGTTCTTCGACGAGATGGACCTCGACGCGGTCCTCGCCCGCCGTCCCCAGATCGCCCTGGTCGACGAGCTCGCGCACACCAACGTGCCAGGCTCGCGCAACGAGAAGCGCTGGCAGGACGTCGAGGAACTGCTGAAAGCGGGGATCGATGTCATTACCACCGTCAACATCCAGCATCTCGAGTCGCTCAACGACGTGGTCATGAAGATCACCGGGGTTCCGCAGCGGGAGACCATCCCCGATGCCATCGTCCGCGCCGCCGACCAGGTCGAGCTGATCGACATGACGCCGGAGGCGCTGCGCCGCCGGATGGCGCACGGCAACATCTATCCGGCTGAGAAGATCGACGCGGCGCTTAGCCACTACTTCCGAGGCGGGAACCTGGCGGCACTGCGCGAGCTGGCCCTGCTCTGGCTCGCCGACAAGGTCGACGAGGGCCTGCAGGCCTACCGTGAGGCGCACGGCATCCATGCCACCTGGGAGGCCAGGGAACGGGTCGTGGTCGCGCTGACTGGAGGACCCGAGGGCGAGACGCTGATCAGGCGGGCCGCCAGGATCGCGGCCAGGGCGTCCGGCGGCGACCTACTCGCTGTGTACGTCACCAGGTCCGACGGTCTGACCGGCGCCGACCCGGGTGCGCTGGCCGCGCAGCGCAGGCTGACCGAGTCGCTCGGCGGCAGCTACCACCAGATCGTCGGCGAGGACGTCTCTGAGGCCTTGCTCGCTTTCGCCCGGGCCGAGAACGCGACCCAGCTAGTGCTGGGCGCGAGCCGACGCGGCTGGCTGGCCACGCTGTTCACCGGGCCTGGCGTCAGCTGGCGGACGATCCGCGACTCCGGCGACATCGACGTGCATATCGTCACGCACGAGAAGATGGGCCGCGGCCACAGGCTGCCTGCCCGGAGCGGCGGGCTGCCGCTGCCGCGCAAGGTGGCGGGCTACGTGCTGGCCGTGGCGCTCGCTCCGCTGCTCGCGCTGCTCCTAGCCAACCTGCGGACGCACCTGAACCTGACCAGCGACATGCTCGTCTTCCTGGTCGGCGTGATCGCGGTAGCTCTGGTAGGCGGCCTGATCCCGGCGGTACTCGCGGCTGTGATCGCCTCGCTCTTCCTGAACTACTACTTCACGCCGCCGTTCTACACCCTCACGATCTCCGAGCCCAACAACGTCCTCGCGCTGATCGTGTTCGTTATCGTGGCCGTCGTCGTGAGCTTGATCGTGGACGATGCCGCGCGGCGAACGAAACAGGCAGCCAGGGCCAGTGCCGAGTCCGACCTGCTGGTAACCACGGCGGGCGGCATCCTGCGCGGTGAGCAGCCGCTGCAGGCCGTGGTCGACCGGGTACGCGAGGCATTCGGTATGGACATAGTGACCGTGCTCGAGCGCCAGGCCGGTCCGGACGGCGAGCCCCAGCCCGGCGCCGGCTGGCAGGTGGTCGCCCAGGCAGGTGAGGGCGTGCTGAACGATCCGGACCAAGCTGACGTGGCCGTGCCGGTGGAGGACGACCTGTGCCTCGCCGGGCGCGGTCGGAGGCTACCCGCCGCGGACCGGCGGCTGCTCGGTGCGTTCGCCGCCTATGCCGCCGCGGCACTTGAGCAGCAGCGGCTGACGGCGGAAGCGGAGGCAGCCCGCCCGATCGCCGAGGCTGACCGGATGCGAGCAGCGCTGCTCGCCGCGGTCAGCCACGACCTTCGCACCCCGCTGGCGTCGGCCAAGGCCGCAGTGACCAGCCTGCGGTCCCATGACGTCCAGTGGGCGAAGGAGGACTACGAGGAACTGCTGGCCACGGCCGATGAGTCGCTTGATAAGCTCACCCGGCTCGTGGAGAACCTGCTCGAAATGAGCAGGCTGCAGGCAGGCGCGATGCCCGTCTTCCCGCGCAAGGCGGACCTCGGCGAGATCGTCGCCCGCTCGCTCGACGACATCGGTCCGGGTGGCGACGCGGTCCTGGTGGAGATCCCGCCTGGTCTGCCGGAGGTGCTCGTGGACCCTGGCATCCTGGAACGGGTGATCGTCAACCTCGTGTCGAACGCGCTGAGGTTCTCGCCCCCCGGGTGGCCGCCTGTGCTGACGGCGAGCTCGCTAGGTAACCAGATCGAGGTGCGCATCATCGACCGCGGTCCTGGCATCCCCGCGGCGGAGACGAACCGGATGTTCGTGCCGTTCCAGCGGCTCGGGGACACTGACAACACCACCGGCATCGGCCTGGGCCTCGCGCTGTCCAAAGGGCTGACGGAGGCGATGAGCGGGACGCTGGAGCCGGAGGAGACTCCAGGCGGCGGACTGACAATGGTGGCGACTCTGCCAGCTGTTCCCGGCACGGCCGCTGACCCGGCCGGGGAGCCCGCCGAGCCGGATACCGGGCAGGTTCCGGCATGACCCGGGTGCTTGTCGTCGACGACGAGCCGCAGATCCTCCGCGCGCTGCGGATCAACCTGCGGGCCAGGCACTACGAGGTGTTCACCGCGCAGACCGGCTCGCAGGCGCTGGCGGAAGCGGCGCACCATCCGCCGGACC
>DASWAA010000169.1:0-11120 GCA_036391385.1 Streptosporangiaceae bacterium | reverse complement strand
CCCAAGGGCAGCACGATGTGGTTCTGGATCGTGAAGGTCCTGACGAACTCGACCGGCCACTTCACGGCGACGTTCAAGGACCCGGTCAGCGCCACCTGGTCAGCGGACTACCTGGGAGACAGCACGCACTACGCCTCGGGCGGCAGGCTCGTCTACGTGTCGGTTAGCGCCGGCCTTCCGGGCGCGCTGAGGCTGCCGCTGCTCGGCGGGCCGCTACCATGGCCGGCGCCGAGGCTGCCGGTGCCGCCCGGCGTGACGGTCCGCTGAGCCCGTTATCGGCGATACTGCTGTCATGAGCGAGCGGAACGTGCTCGGCGGCGAGCTAGAGCCGTGCGGCGACGACCCAGTCACCGGGTTCTACCGGGACGGCTGCTGCAACACCGGCCCGGAGGATCTTGGCAGCCACACGATCTGCGCGGTAGTGACCGCCGAGTTCCTCGAGCATCAGCGCCAGATCGGGAACGACCTGATCAGCCCGATGCCGCAGTACCACTTTCCCGGCCTGGTGCCTGGCGACCGCTGGTGCGTGACGGCGGCGAACTGGCTCCGGGCGCATCAGGCCGGCGCGGCGGCCTACGTCGTCCTGGCCTCGACGCACGAGCGGGCACTCGACATCGTCCCGCTAGAGGCTCTGCGGGAGCACGCGATTGACGTCCCCGCGAGTCCCGGCGGGCTGGCGGAATGACCTGAAGCGCCTTGGGGGCTGGCCGCGCCGCGGCCAGCCCCCAAGGTCGCCGGAGCTCTAGTTGATCGTGTAACCGGGGATACCCGCGCCCGGGTGTACCGCGTCGACGTACAGCAGTCTCTTGCCGGGGCAGGCCTGCGACGGGAAGCCCACGGTGTTCGCGTGGAACTGGCCGGGTCCGAAGACTCGGAGCAGCACGGTGTTCACCGGATGCGCGCACTTCGCTCCGGCATCGATGACGCGCAGGACGAAGTGCGCCGTGGCGCCGGGAGCAAGCGTGACGCTGGCCTTCGCCCCGCTGCCAGTCGATGCCAGGCCGACCTGGTTACCGGCGCTGTTGAGCGTCGAGACGCCGGGGTAGCCGTAGAACGTGCACGTGGCGTGGGTGATGTTGCTGAGCTCGATCTGGAAGTAACTAGAGCCGGCCGTGCCGTCGCTTGGCACCGCCCACCACAGCCTGGTACCGATAGCGGTGCAGGTCGCGACGGCGGGGCGGGCTGGCGCGCTGGCGGTCGACGAGGAGGCCAGGGCCGCGGTCGGGAGCAGGATGGCCGCGCTGGCCAGGCTCAGGCCGGCGACGATCCGCCGGCTGAGGTGAGAACTGAGCTTCATGGTGGGACTCCCCCTAGTCTGGGTCGGTAGCTGACGTGTACACCATTGTGACGACGTTAGGTACTGTTCGGTTGGAATCGACCTGCCCGCGGCTTGATCGCGACGACGGGGTAGTCGGCTGGTGCCCCCCGCGAACGACGCCGATGTCTGATCGCTCGCAGCGTGTCAGTTCGTTGCAGTCTGGACTATCAGCGCGATCATGAATATATCTGGGTGGATGACCAGAAAGCTGATCGGCAGGTAATGGCATGGCTATGGCGGACATCAAGAAGCAGGGGCGCTCCTGGATCGTCAGCGCGGCGCTGATCGCGGCCGGCGCCGTCGTCGGATACAACCTGCCGCAGCACGCGGCATCGCCCATGTCCGACGTCGGCACGGTGACGAAAGTCAGCCCTGCCCTCGGCTCGCAGACGGCGATCACCTTCCAGCCGAAGAAGGGTTCCATTCAGCACTTCACCGTGTACGGGCCGGCCACTCCCTGGCGTGCCGCGAAGTCCGGCGGGTGGAATTACAGCAGCAGTCCGCCGTGCCTGACCCCAGGATCGGCTGGCCAGGGCAAGGTCACGCTCGGTGTGATCGACGTCCAGGAGGGCACGGACTCGCCCCGCGGCGGTCCGATCGTGGCATGGGTCGCCTGCTATGGCTGACGCGACCTGACCGTGGCGCGCCAAGACCCGCCGCGTCCGGAACGGCTGATGCGGTCACGGCCGGTACCGTAAGCGCCGATACCGTGAGCGAGGTGTAACGCGGCACCGTACCGGGGAGTGGCCGTGCCTGCTCAGCGACGAGCGGGTTACCCTGTGGGGCAATTGGGCGATAACCGGGAGGACCGGGTGAAGTATCAGCTTTCCAGGTTCATCATTGGTCCTGGCCTGCACCTGCTGGCCCGGGCCGAGCTGACCGGAGACGAGAACGTGCCCGCGTCCGGCGGGGCGATCCTCGCGTCGAACCACCTGTCGGTGCTGGACTCTTTCTACCTGCCCTTGCTGCTCGACCGGCCAGTCACGTTCGCCGCCAAGTCCGAGTACTTCACCGGGACCCGTCCGTCTGAGCGGATCGTGGGAGCCTATCTGCGCGCCACCAAGCAGCTGTCGGTGGACCGGGCGGGCGCGCGCGCCGCACAGGAAATGCTCGAGGCCGCCCTCGGCCTGCTGAAGCAGGGATCGCTGTTCGGCATCTATCCCGAGGGCACCCGTTCGCCGGACGGTCGTCTGTACCGTGGCAGGACTGGTATCGGCTGGCTGGCGCTGAACTCCGGCGTTCCGGTCATCCCGGTCGCCATGATCGGTACCCAGAAGCTGCTGCCGCCCGGGCACAAGATCCCGCGGCCTGGCCGGATCCAGATAAGGATCGGCCAGCCGCTGACCTTCGAGGAGTACCGAGACCAGCCGGCCGGAGCTAAGCAGCGGCGTGCGGTCACCGACCGGGTGATCGAGGCGATCCGCGAGTTGTCCGGCCAGGAATACGTGCCCATGTACGCCTCGGCGCGCAAGGAGGAGCTAGCCGCCGCCGAGGCTGGCCCAGGCTCGGCGAATGGGCCCAAGTCCTAGCCCGCGCCCAGTCGGGGTTCGGGGCTAGTCGTCGTCGCCGACGACGGGGATCGAGTCCGTCGCGCCCGGGTTCCACACATAGATCGGCCGGCCGCCAGGATCGGACTGCGCGGGCACGGCCTGCCCTGGGCCAGCCGGTGGCTGGCTGGCCTGCGCCGGGTCGCCCTGCGCGTGGCCGGGCCACACTGGGTCGACCTGCGCGGGATTGAAATGCGCGGGACTGGGCTGGGCGGGACGCGCGTGCGCCGACGTGAACGGCGTCGGGGTGACCGGTGCCTGACCAGTTCGCGGCTGCGAGCCCGGGTCGAAGAGCGACTGCCGGCTCGACGGCGCCTGAGGCACGGACTCTCCCCATACCGACTCAGGCGGGGCGGGCCGGGACTCGGCCGCCGATCCTGGGCGCGAAGCGGAGCCGGCCGACGGGGTCGGGATCACCGCCCAGGGCAGTGCGGTGGTCGGCTGCTGTGCGGGCTCCCAGGGCGGAGATCCAGCCACGCGGGCCTGCCACACGGCCGGGGCAGGATCCTGGTACGCGGCAGGCATCCGCGCAGGGGCGCCTCGCCCTGGCGGCGCTGCGCCCCCGGGGGCGCCAGGCCCAGCATAGGCATCGGGCCCGGCAGGGCCCGTCGCGCCGACCGGACCAGCCGCGCCGACCGGACCAGCCGCGCCACCGGGACCAGGGGTGCCCGCAGGATTAGCAGCGCCGGCGACACCTATACCTCGGGTCGATCCCATGGTCTCGCCAGGCTTGCGAAGCGGCAGGCCAGCCGAGGATGCTGGGCCCGCCGGTAGCTGGGAGGCATCGGACCTGATCGGAGCGGACAGCACCCCGGGGCCGGTCGCGCCGCCGGCCAGGAGCGAGCGAGCGGAGAGGGTCGACCGGCCGGACAGGCTCGGTTTCGGCTGATATCTCAGGCTGGCCACCGGGCGCTGATCGGCCCCCTGACCGGCTGGCCTGGCATGCTGCGGGCCAAAGAACTCAAGCAGCGGGTCAGCGAGCATGCTGCTGGTCCCCGGCCTGGCCCGGCTCTGCCGCTCCCGCTCGGCCGCGGCCAGGGTCAGTCGCCGGTCGCGCCGTCGCACCGTCACGCCGTAGAAGCTGATCGGCACGAGCAGCGCGACCAGGACGCCGCCCGAGATCGCCCCGTCCCTGGTGACGTCGCGCATGATGACCTGGGCCTGGGACGGGATCGGCGGAGCAGCGGGGCGGAGCCTGGCCAGAGCGCCGAAAGCGGCCGAGTGCGCGTGCGGCGGCGACATCGTCGACGCCTGCCTGATCGTGCTCGCGGCGTCCACAGTCCCGCGTCCGGAACCGTTGCTCATCTGCTGGTGGCCGTACACGGTGCTGTCTTCCATCGCCTGGCCGACCTGCGGGGCGGTCAGGTCCGGGAACTGCGACCTGACCAGGGCAGCGATGCCCGCCACGACCGCGCTCGCCGCCCAGGTGCTGTTCATCGTCTGATAGCCGCTCGGTGCGGCGGCGACCATGTCCTGGCCGGCGGCGGTCAGGGCCACGTAGCCCTGCCGGTTGCTGAACGGCGTCTTGACGAAGTTCCTGGCGAAAGCGCCGACCGCGATCACGCCCGAATATGCCGCCGGGTAGTTCACCGCGTCGCCGGCCTGAGCGTTGTCACCCGCCGGCGCGACCAGGACGACGTCCTTGCTGACGGCGTAGGCGATGGCGGCGCGCTCGGCCGCGCTGCCGCCGGCGATGGCGTGAACGGCGCCCCAGCCCGGCACGCCGGGCACCCCGGGGTCGGCGGGCAGTTCGATGACCGATGCTCTGTGCTCTACCGCGTACCTGATCCCTGCCGCGATCGCTCCTGGCAGGCGCGAGGTGACGCGACTGCTTGACCAGAGCGGATCGCCCGGGCTGAGCGTAACCCGGATGGACAGGATCCTCGCGTCGTTGGAGACGCCGTAGATGCCGTCGGTGTAGTTGCCGCTGGCGTCCTTCGTGCCGTGACCGTGCCCGGCGATCAGGCTGGCGATCCCGGTACCGATGACGCCGTAGTGCGGATCGCCTGGCTTGCGTCCCGATCCCGTGTAGTCAGGTCCCTGCGTGACCCGGCCGGCCAGGTCAGGTGCGGAGGCCATCACGCCGTCGGCGAGGACGGCGACGGTCACGCCTGTGCCCGCGCCTGACCGCCACGCCTGTGAGACATGCAGGGCGCCGAGCCACCATTCGCCCTGATGCACGGAATCCGCGTACGCGGGCATGCACAGCGCCACGGCGGGAACAGCCGCCAGCCCAAGCATGGCCGCGGCCCTGGCGACCTGCGGGAATCTCAGCGGCACGGTTTCGTGGCCTTCCGTGTGTCTAAACACGCATTCTGCCACGTCTGCTGTGTTTCGCCGGCCCGGCGGGAGATGTTGACCCAGGGTCAGGCAGGCAGGTCCGCGGCGATCCGTACTCGCGCGCCCGGCGGCAGCGAGAGCGACGCGGCGGCGTTGCCGTTGCTGACGGCCAGCGAGATCAGCCCGGCGCTGTCGGTGAAGGCGATCAGGTCGCCCGGGGCGGCCGAGCCGAAGGTCTCCAGGTACGGAGCGGCGAGCTCGCGCCGGTTGCAGCGGATGATCAGGGTGGAGCCGAGTGCGATACCGAGGTCGGCAGCCGCGGACGTGGGAATGGACAGCTGCACGTTGCCGAACCTGTCGACGGACAGCACCTCGCCTTCGGCCTCGCCGTCGAGCATCCGGTTCATCGGGGTCGCCAGCATCACCAGGTCGCCGAAGTCCACTTCGGTGCCGGCCTGCGCCAGGTCCGTTCCGGTCGCCAGATGCGCCGCCACCGGCATGAAGATGTCCCTGCCGTGGAAGGTCGGCGAAACCGGGCGGTTCCACAGCGCGTCGTTGGTCAGCAGCACCGCGCGAACCGCACCGCCGAGTGCGCTGATCGCCCAGGACAGCAGGCCGTTGTCCGGACCGACGAGGATGCCGCCCTGAGCTTGCACGGCGATCGCCCGCCGCGCCGTGCCGACCCCCGGATCGACCACCGCCACATGCACCGCCGGCGGCATCGCGGGCACCGTCTGGGCCAGTACCGCGGCACCGCGCCGCACGTCACCTGGCGGCACCAGGTGGGTGATGTCGATCACCGGCATGGACGGGGCGATTCGCAGCGCCACGCCGTGGCAGGCGGCGACGAATCCGTCCTCAAGTCCGAAGTCGGTGAGGAAGGTCAGGCAATTGAACGAGGTCACAGATTGTGAGCGTACGTGCCCGGATAGCCGGCCCGCTAGACAGGGCAGGCAAGTTTCGGGCCGATGCCGCCTGGCCTCTCGCGGCGGCCGCCGCCGCGGCCTACGATGATGGCCGGGGGAGAAGGGGCCGGGGCCTTCTGGTGACGTCGTTGACCGAGATTGAGATGCGGATCCTGGCCTTCGAGCGAAGCTGGTGGCGATCGCCTGGCGCCAAGGAGCGCGAGATTCTGGACGCGCTCGGGATGTCCCCGACCAGGTACTACCAGCTGCTGAACGAGCTGATCGACCGGCCCGCTGCCGCGCAGTTCGATCCTGCGCTGGTCGCCAGGCTGCGCAGGCGCCGGGCGGTGCGCGCCCGGCTGCGCTCCGGTCGCGAGGGCTGAACGACGAGCACGGGGGGATCGCTGATGGGGGCAGGGCCGACCGCGCCGCCAGGCGACGCCGCGGGCGGCGCCCTTCCCGAGCCGATGACGGCGCAGGGCCGGGCGGGCCTGGCCGCGCTGCTCGGGCAGCCGGCCCGGGCGCTGATCGCCCTTGACTTCGACGGCACCCTGGCGCCGATCGTCGCGGACCCGGCGCGGGCCAGGGTGCTCCCGGCCGCTCTGACCGCGATCGCGGCCCTCGCGCCCGCTGTCGGCACGATCGCGGTACTCACCGGGCGCCCGGCCCTGACCGCGGTGGAGTACGGCTCGCTCGACCAGGTGCCCGGCATTGTCGTACTCGGACACTACGGCAGGCAGCGCTGGCAGCACGGTGAGCTGACCACGCCACCTCCGCCGCCTGGCCTGGCCATCGCGAGAGAACGGCTGCCAGGCGTCCTTGCCGAGGCCGGCGCGCCAGCCGGGACGTGGATCGAGGACAAGACCGACGCGCTGGCCGTGCATACCCGCCGCGCCGCCGACCCGGTAGCAGCCCTGGACCGGCTCCGTGCCCCGCTGCTGCGGCTGGCCGCGGCGACCGGACTGCTGGCCGAGCCGGGACGCCTGGTGATCGAACTGCGCCCGGCCGGTGCCGACAAGGGCCGGGCACTGGAAGATCTGGCGGCACAGCAGAACCCGTCCGCGATCATGTTCTGCGGAGACGACCTGGGTGACCGCCCTGCCTTCGCGGCGCTGCGCCGGCTGCGCGCCGAGGGCAGGCCGGGCCTGGCGGTCTGCAGCGGTTCCGCCGAGGTCGAGCTTGCCGCAGAGGTCGACCTGATCGTGGACGGCCCGGCGGGTGTCGCCAGCCTGCTTGCCGCGCTTGCCCGCGCGATCAGTGCGGCGGGCTCGGGCGGCCGCTAGCTGGCGTCGCCGTCAAGCGCGGCCAGCTGGCTGGCGAACCAGTCAGCTGGGGTGACGGCGCCTCCGGCCGCTGCGAGCGACCGGCACCTGCGCATTCGTTCGTCCTCATCCATGATCAGCGCCTCGTGCAGCGCCTCTGCCGTGCCCGCCACGTCGAACGGGTTGACCATGAGCGCGTGCTGGCCGAGCTCGTCGGCCGCGCCTGCCTCACGGGACAGGACAAGCACGCATCCCCGGTCGGACAGGATCGGTCCCTCCTTGGCGACCAGGTTCATGCCGTCCCTGACCGGGTTGACAAGCAGTACGTCGGCGAGCCGGTAGCCGGCCAGCGACCGCGCGTAGTCGTCATCCGCCCTGATCAGGAGCGGGATCCAGTCCGGAGTGCTGAACTCGTCCTCGATCGCGCTCGCCAGCCGCTGCACGCTCGCCGCGTACTCGCGGTATTCAGGCAGGTCATGCCTGGACGGGTAGGCGAGGGCGAGCAGCATGACCTTGCCGCGCCACTCCGGGTAGGCGAGCAGCAGCTCGCGGTAGGCGGCCAGGCCGCGGACGATGTTCTTCGAGAGCTCGGTCCGGTCGACCCGGACGATCAGCTTGCGGTCGCCGACCTGCTCGGCCAGCGTGGCCATCCGGCCCCGTACGTCGGCCTGCGCCGCGCGGTCGGTGAGCTCGGCCGCGTCGACCCCGAGCGGATGCACGCCGATGCTGGTGACGTGGCCGCGATAGCTGATCTGGCCCCGGTCGCGATCCACCGTGGCCCCGAGCACGTGCTCGCAGCAGTCGGCGAACGCGTCGGCCCACCGCCGGCACAGGAAGCCCGCGTGGTCCGCACCGAGAATGCCGTCGAGTACCTCGCTGGCGATGGCATCGGGCAGCAGCCGGAAGTAGTCGACCGGTGCCCACGGCGTGTGCGAGAAATGGGCGATCCTGACCGGCTGCCTGGCGCCCGAGGTGAGCTCGCTGAGCATCCGCGGCGCCAGCGTCAGGTGGTAGTCCTGGATCAGCGCCCGGGCGGGATGATCACCCGCAGGCTGCGCCGCCGCGGCCAGGGCCTGCGCGAAGGCCATGTTGTACTCGCGGTACGCCTCCCAGTCGCGGCGGAAGGAACGGCCGAACTGCGGCTGGTTGGGAGTGTCATAGAGCATGTGGTGCACGAACCAGAGCACCGAGTTGGCCACCGTGTTGTAGGCCCGGTTGAAGGTGGACGCCGGGATGTCGAGCATCCGCACCGAGGAATCCGAGCCGTCCCGGCTGCCGTCAAGGCCGAGCATGCCGCCGGGCGACTGGCGGGCCGCGGCGCGGTCGGCGTCGCTCAGTGCTGCGCAGACCCACAGCAGGTCACCGCGGCTAGCTACCGAGGAAAGCCCGGAGACTACGCCCCCGCCTCCCCGCCTGACCGACAGCTCGCCGTCGTCCCGGCTGAAGGAGACCGGGCCCCGGTTGGACGCCACCAGCATGCTGCGCCGCTCAGTCGTATCACCCACGCCAGTGAGGTTAGCCCTGCCCGGTCCGCACCTCCCGCACCGGCCATGCGCACTGCCTGTCACCCGAGGTCAGGGCAGGACCTGGGAGGACACGGGTGCACGAGTCGGTTAGAGTAGGTCCTACAACTTCATATTGCTCATCCAGAGGGGTGGAGGGAACGGCCCTGCGAAGCCCCGGCAACCATCACCGTAATCCACGCTAGGCCAGTGTCGGCCAGTGAGGCCCATCGGGTGACTGGTGCCAACTCCGGCCCGCTTGCCTGATCAGGCAACGGGACAGATGAGGAGAGGCCTCACTTGCTATGACATCTGTACTACTCAAATCCGACGTCTCCGCGCGCTTCGGCCATGCCAGCGCCCTGATCTGCCGCGAGTGCGGTGCCCGATTCGACCTCGGAGCTCAGCACGCCTGCTCGGAGTGCTTCGGCCCGCTGGAGGTCAGCTACCGCCTGCCCGCTATCACCAGGGAGCAGATCGAGGCGGGCCCGGACAACATCTGGCGGTATGCAAGCCTGCTCCCGGTTCCGGCTGACATCGCCTCGCGGCCGAACCTCGAGCCCGGCCGGACGAAGCTGGTGCGCGCTGACAGCCTGGCCAGGCAGCTCGGCATGCGCCGGCTGTGGGTCAAGGACGAGCGGTCCAACCCGACGCACTCCTTCAAGGACCGGGTCGTGGCCGTGGCTCTGGCGGCGGCGGTGGAGATGGGCTACCGGGTGCTCGCCTGCCCGTCGACGGGGAACCTGGCCAATGCCGTGGCCGCCGCGGCGGCCAAGGCCGGAATCGATTCCGTGGTGCTCGTCCCGGCCAACCTGGAGCCGGAGAAGATCCTGGCCTCGGCCGTGTATGGCGGCCTGCTAGTCAAGGTCGAAGGCGGATACGACGAGGTCAACCGGCTGGCGTCCGAGCTGGCCGAGGAGCGCGACGACTGGGCATTCGTCAACGTGAACGTGCGGCCTTACTACGCCGAGGGCTCCAAGACAATCGGCTACGAGATCGCCGAGGACCTGGGCTGGCGGCTGCCACGGCAGATCGTGGTCCCGGTCGCCTCCGGTGCTCAGCTTGTCAAGATCGACAAGGCCTTCGGCGAGCTTGCCTCGCTCGGACTGGTGCCCGAGTCCGACGTGCGCGTCTACGGCGCCCAGGCCAGCGGCTGCTCCCCGGTGGCCGCGGCGTTCGCCGCCGGCCACGATGTCGTGCAGCCGGTCCGGCCAGACACCATCGCCAAGTCGCTTGCGATTGGCAACCCGGCCGACGGACCGTACGTGCTTGACGTAGTGCGCCGTACCGGCGGCGTCGTGGCCGACGCTCCCGACCCGGAGATCGTCGACGCGATCAGGCTGCTCGCCGCGACCGAGGGGATCTTCGGCGAGACCGCGGTCGGGGTGACCCTGGCCGTGCTGCGCAGGCTGCTCGCCGCCGGTCAGCTCGACCCGGACGAGGAGACGGTCATCATCAACTCGGGCGACGGGCTGAAGACGCTCAACGCGGTGACCGACGCGGTCACCATCCCCGAGCCGATCCGGCCGAGCCTGGCCGAGTTCGAGCGGTTCTACGACGCCAGCGGTGCGGCTGCCAGCGCCTGATCTGGCTGACGGCGGGCGAGCGGTGTGCCCGCCTGCGCGGCGGTGGCCGGAGTCCCGCGGCAGGCGGGCTCTGGCCACGCGGCGTGGCGGAATATGCCGGACCGGATGTCACGGACGGTGACTCAGCTGGCCGGCCGATGGGGCGCTCACGGCGGCCAGTCACGCCGAGGGCGGCTTCGCCGCGGTCGGCGTGCGCCCGGAGTTCCGGCGATTGCTGCTGCGCTACGCGGGCGGGAAATTCATGGTTCTGGCGTTCGGGCTGGCCAGCCGCAAATCATGAATTGGCAAAGTTTGGGTACGGGCCGGTCGCCGTCGGGATTCCGCAATGCTAGTTCCGGCCCGGCCGAAGGCCATCGTCGGGCGGTGCCGGCCGGCCGCGGTGCTAGCTGAACCAGGGTCTGGATCTGCGGCAGCTGTCATTGTGAGATCGCCGCGAGCATCGAGTACGCGCCCGGAGCGCGGTTACCTAGCGGTAGCCGCCTTTGTGCTGGCAGAATGCACCTGGCGTTAACAGCAGGGCGGAATTGGGTGTATCAGAGTGGTCCTTTCCGGTCGAAACCGGACTTTGATTCACGGATCGCCTGGCCGAAAACTGGTGCCAGCGCCGCATCGGTCTTCGGCAGGTATCGCAGTACGCCGAGCCTGCAGACCATGTAGTGTAATGTCCGGTCGCTGTCGGTACGGCGAGAACGGCAGGCAGAGCTTGCGCAGCACGTCAAG
>DASWAA010000168.1:0-8054 GCA_036391385.1 Streptosporangiaceae bacterium | reverse complement strand
GGCCCGCGCCGCGACGCGGACCGGGACGCGCCGCGGCGCCCGGGGGCGTCATCGGGCCAGGGCCGACCCTCGAACCGAGGGTCGTCGGGGTCCGGGTGGGCTAGCGGAGGACGCGGCCACTTCTCAGACGCCATAGCGCTCCGGTTTCGCCGTGCGGCTGGCAAGCAGCAGCGCCGCTTTCGCGACGTCGAGGCCGTCATAGACGACGGCGGCGACGACCTCGGTGATCGGCATCTCCACCGAATGCGCCTGCGCCAGTTCGAGTACCGCTTTCGACGAGGTCACTCCCTCGGCCACCTGGTTGGTGTTCGCGACGATGTCAGCCAGCGGGATGCCGCGCCCGAGTTTCTCGCCGAAGGTCCTGTTGCGTGACAGCGGAGAGGAGCACGTGGCTACCAGGTCCCCCATTCCGGCGAGCCCCGCGAACGTGTGCTGGTCGGCGCCGAGTGCGGCGCCGAGCCTGGCGATCTCGGCCAGGCCGCGCGTGATCAGCATGGCCCTGGTGTTGTCGCCGAGACCCATGCCGACCGCGATCCCGACGGCGAGTGCGATCGGGTTCTTCACCGCACCGCCGAGCTCGCAGCCGATGACATCCGGATTGGTGTACGGGCGGAAGTACCCGGTGTGGCACGCCTTCTGCAGGTACTCGGCGGTCTGCTGGTCAGAGCAGGCCGCCACGGTGGCCGCGTACTGCCGCTCGGCGATCTCGCGGGCCAGGTTCGGCCCGGTGATGACCGCGATCCGCTCGCCGGGCCAGCCCGTCACCTCGGCGATGACCTCGCTCATGCGCTTCCCTGAGTCGAGCTCGATGCCCTTCATCAGGCTTACCAGGACCGCCTCGCGCGGGAGCAAGCCCGCCCAGCGGTTCAGGTTCTGCCTGAGGGTCTGGGAGGGAACCGCGAGGACGACCACGTCGGCGCCGGTCAGCGCCTGCTCGGGGTCCGCCGTCGCTCTGAGCGAGTCGGGCAGCGTGAAGCCTGGCAGGTAATCCTGGTTGCACCGGGTCTCGTTGATCGAATCCGCGACCTCCTGACGACGGCACCACACCACCGCCTGCGTCCCGGCATCGCAGAGTACCTGGGCGAAGGTCGTTCCCCAGGAGCCCGCGCCCATGACGGCTGCGATCACTGGCCGGGGACCTCGGCGCTGTCGTCGGCGCTCACAGCCTGCTGCTCGGCTAGCTGGCGCAACTCGGTGCGCTGCTTGCGGCGCGCGACGGCCGGGTGGTACGGCACGGCAGGCGGATCCTCACCGCGCAGCTTGCCAAGCAGGGCAGCCACGTCGGTCATGATCTTGTCGGTCGCCGCCCGCAGGGTCTGGTTGTCCAGGGGCTTGCCGGCGAACTCGCTGAGATCGACCGGCGGTCCGGCGAGCACGCGCACCGTCCTGCGCGGCACCAGGTGCGGCCGGAAGCTGCCGTAGGCCAGGACGTCCTGCGCTCCCCAGTGCGCGACCGGGATGACCGGAACTCCCGTCGCCAGCGCGAGCCTGGCGACGCCGGTCTTGGACTGCATCGGCCACCGCGCGGGATCGCGGGTGACGGTCCCTTCCGGATAGAAGACCACGCAGGCGCCGTCTTTGAGGCCCTGCTCGGCGTCGCGCAGGACCAGGGCGGCGTCGGACTGCCCGCGATAGACGGGAAGCTGGCCAAGCTTGACGATGATCGGGCCGATGACCGGAATCTTGAACAGCGAGGACTTGGCCAGGAAGGTCGGGTAGCGGCCGGCCTGGTCGCAGAACAGCGCTAGCGCCAGCACGTCGGCGTAGGACAGGTGGTTCGCGGCGACGATCATCCCGCCCTCGGGCACGAAGTGCTCCTGGCCATGCCAGTCATTCTTCATCACGGCACGGATAGTCGGTCGCAGGATGATCTGCGAGAACCGACGCCATGCGTTGGAGTAACTGCCGTCCGCGCGCTTGCTCATCGTCGCACTCTCCCGCACCTCATAGTGCCAGTCTTCCTGCTTGCCCGACTCCATGTCGAGGCAAGATCGGATGCTATGGGAACCGATATCCCGCTGACCTGGTCGGTGGTAATCCCCGTCAAGGTACTTGCTCGCGCCAAGTCACGGCTGACTGGCCTGGCCGACGGGGACCGGCAGGCCCTGGTCCTCGCGATGGCCGCCGACACCGTAGCGACGGCGCTGACCTGCCCGGCCGTCGGAGCTGTCGTGGTGGTCAGCGACGACATCACGGTCCGGGCGGAGGTCACGTCTCTTGGCGCACAAGTCGTTCCCGATGGCGGTGGCGACGGCCTGAACGAGGCTCTGTCGGCGGGCGCGGCCTATGCGGCCGCGCGGTGGCCAGGCTCTGGCCTGGCCGCCCTGACGGCCGACCTCCCTGCCCTGTCGGCTGGCGAGCTAGCCGAGGCGCTGACGGCGGCCGTCTCGGTCCGGCAGGCATTCGTCGCCGATGCCTCCGGCATCGGGACCACGCTGTATGCCGCCGTGCCGGGCGCACCGTTCCGCCCGCGATTCGGGGGCCAGTCGCGGCAGCGTCACCGCCAGGCAGGTGCGACCGAGCTTGACCAGTTCGCCGCGCCTGGGCTGAAGCGCGATGTGGACAGAATCGAGGATCTGCGCGCCGCCGCCAGAATCGGGCTAGGGCAGCGCTCCGCGGCGCTGGCCGCGCGGCTGGGGCTGCTGGCACGCGAATACCCTTCTGAGCGCTATTGAAGCGACAGTGTGCTTGTGCGATAGTTCACCTCCAGCAAGTCGTCTACAGCGTTAAATCACCTTTCTGTCGCCGTTAGCTAATAGGCTCATCGATGCGCGCCAGGGGTGCGAGGGAGCGATCATGATCAAGCGCATCACCATTGCCGCACCTTGCCTGGCGATGCTCGTGCTTGCCGTCACCGCGTGCGGCGGGGGGAAGGGCGAGGTTCCGGCTGCGCCATCAGGCCCCGTGACCGTCTACGTCGGCGGTCTGTCCGGAACGGTGACGCCGATTCTGGGGTCGAGTGGTACCGCGCTGCAGCCAATCGCGCTCAGCGGGGCTGACGCCATCGCGGTCACACCGGACGGCAGGACCGCGTACGTGGTCAGCGCCGGTGGCGGGGTCGTGACGCCGCTGAGCCTGCACTCAAGGAAGGCTGGCAAGCCGATCAAGGTGGGAGGCTATCCAGCGGCGATTGCGATTACACCGAACGGCAGGACCGCCTACGTCCTGAACAACAGCGAGCACGGCACGGTCATCCCGATCACGCTTGCTACCGGCGCTGCCGGGCAGCCGATTGTGGTGGGCAGCAACCCTCAGGCGATCGCGATCACGCCGAACGGCAAGACCGCCTACGTAGTCAACTGGTTCTCCGACACGCTGACTCCGATTGACACGGCGACAGATCAGCCGGGAAAGGCCATCGGCATCACTGGCGTAGGCAGCGCGATCGTGATCACGCCCGACGGGAAGACGGCCTACGTCGCCGGCCATGACAGCGTTATCCCGCTCAATCTCGCCACCAGGAAGCTCGGCAGGGCCATCCCGGTGCCCGGGGCCGACGCGCTCGCGATCACCCCTGACGGCAAGACCGTCTACGCACTCGGCAAGGACGCGGGCGTGGTGACCCCGATCAGCACGAAGACCAACAGGGCCGGCGCACAGATCACCGTCGGGAAGAGCCCGGACGCGATCGCCGTCACTCCGGACGGCAAGACGGTCTACGTTGCCAGCGAGGACAGCAAGACGGTGACCCCGATCAGCATCGCCACGAATACGGCGCGCAAGGCGATCAAGGTCAGCGACAATCCGGTCGCGCTCGCGATCACGCAGCCGAGTTAAGCCGCGCGGCTACGCCGCTCCGGTAGCTGGGGTCAGGACCGGTCGGCGGTCCGGCGAGCGTCGCAGCGTCGTCCCGCCGACCGGCGACGGATCGATCCGGACCGTCAGATATGCACGATCGGGCAGGTCAGGGTCCTGGTGATGCCGGGCACGCCCTGGATCTGGGCTACTACCAGCCGCCCGAGGTCATCGACGTTCTCCGCCTCGGCGCGGACGATCACGTCATAGGGGCCGGTCACGTCGTCGGCCTGCGTGACGCCAGCGATCAGGCCGATGGCCGTAGCTACGTCGGCGGCCTTGCCGACCTCGGTCTGGACGAGGATGTAAGCCTGGACCATGTCGCCCTCCGGTCGTCAGTGTGACGGTAACGCTACCGTAGGCAGCGTTGGCCGGCGCAGCGGGCCGGTCGGAGGCCGCGGGCCAGCCACCGTTCGGGGAGGCAATCATCACCATCGCGGATCTCGGCGAGTTCGGGCTGATCGCGGCGATCGGGAGACTGCTGCCTGGCAGCGCTGACCTGATCGTCGGAATAGGTGACGACGCGGCCGTGGTGCGCGCGCCTGACAGCCGCGTGGTAGCGACGACCGACATGCTGATCGAGGGCCGCCATTTCCGCAGGGAATGGTCGGCGCCACGGGATATCGGCCATAAGGCAGCGGCACGGAACCTGGCCGATATCGCTGCCATGGGAGCGCGCCCGACCGCGCTCCTGGTGGCTTTCGCCGCTCCGGGGGAAACGGATGTCGACTGGGTGCTCGAGCTCATGGCCGGCATCGCGCGGGAGTGCTCGGCCGCCGGTGCCAGCGTCGCGGGCGGCGACACGAGCAGCGCGGACCGGATCATCCTGGCCGTCACGGCCCTTGGCGACCTGGCCGGCCAGCCTCCGGTCACCAGGAGCGGGGCAAGGCCCGGTGACGTCGTAGCGGTGACGGGAGCACTCGGGAGTGCTGCCGCGGGACTTGCCCTGCTCAGCGCTGGTATGGCCGCGCCGGATCGCCGGTTCGACGCTGATCTCGCCGCGCTTGTCGGTGCTCATCGCCGCCCGGATCCGCCGTACCGCGCGGGGCCGCAGGCTGTTTCGCTGGGAGCGACGTCGATGATCGACGTCAGTGACGGCCTTGTGGCCGATCTTGGTCATGTCGCGGCGGCCAGCGGGGTGCGGATAGAGCTGCGATCGGAAGTGCTCGCGGCGGAGCCGCTTGCCCGGGCCAGTGCCCTGGCACGAGCGCGGGCCCTGCTCGACCAGTCGTACGCGCAGCCGGGACCCAGCTGGCAGCAGTGGGTGCTGACCGGCGGAGACGACCATGCGCTGGCCGCGACATTTCCCGCCGATATCTCGTTGCCGGAAAACTGGACGATCGCCGGCAAGGTCGTCCAGGGAAATGGAGTCGGCATCGATGGCCATGATTGGGGTGAGCAGGGCGGGTGGGAGCATTTCCGTTCGTAGCTACACTACGTGTCTGCGTAAATTCACAATGTCACCACACGGCGGCCTGATCGCTTGGTATAACCGCTCTGATGCCGCGTCATCGGGTAAAGGGCCGTCCTCAGCACAGGACGCAGCGACAGGAGATCTGGCCTGGACGCGGCGGCCGGCCAGCTGCTGCCCCGGCGGACTCTTCCGGCGAGCGTGCCGCGCGCCGCGCACCGTTCGCGCGAGCGCTCACCGTCCGCGCCGAGTACGGGCGCGCGCTGCGCGGAGTCATGCTCACACCGTGGTTCGCTGTCAGTGTCGGCATCGTGATCGCGGCTTCGCTCACCCTCGCGACCCCGCATGCCGCGCTCAGCTTCCCGCCGCGTCAGGCAGGCGGGTGCGCTGAAGTCGGCTGCGGCTCCCGCCAGCCTGGCGGCCTGCCAGCCATCAACCGGGAAATCAGGCTGCATGTCTCCGAGCGGCACTATGTCAGCGCGCGCCTGTCTGGCATCCAGGTCGACTACGAATTGCTGCCTCGCAGGCACAACGGCTTCATCGCGGTGATCCGGATCGTGAGTCGTCAGCCGCTCGGCCGCTGGAGCCTGAGCTTCGGGCTGCCCGGCGCCCATATCACCTCGATCATGTGGGCAAAATGGGCCCTGCAGTCCTCAGGCGGCGTGCTCGTGCAAGGCTCGCCACTGCCCTGGCCCAGATCGAGCGCAGACGAGACGAGGATCGTCGTTTTCGGCACCGGGCTGCCCGGCTGGCCGACGGACTGCGTGATCGACGACGTCGGCTGCGCCTTCATGCCCCTCACCGGCAGGGCAAGCGGGCCAGCCAGGTGACACGGTCCCTCGCCTAGTCTTAGGTGTCATGACGCAGACACCTCCCCGCGTGCTCGCCGTGGCCGGCTCGGACTCAGGCGGCGGCGCTGGCATCCAGGCCGATCTGAAGACCATGCTCGCTCTCGGCGTGCACGGGATGACGGTGGTCTGCGCCGTTACCGCGCAGAACTCGGTGGGCGTGCAGGGCTACTGGGAGCTGCCGGTACAAGCCGTCCGCGCGCAGCTTGACTCGGTGCTCGGCGATATCGGCGCCCAGGCCATCAAGACCGGCATGCTTGCCTCGCCGGACATCGTCCGGGCCGTCGCCGAGCGGCTGGCCGTCGCGGACGCCCCGGTCGTCGTCGATCCGGTCGCCGTCTCCAAGCACGGCGACAGCCTGCTCTCACCCGGCGCCCTGGAGGCGCTGAGGACGGATCTGCTGCCCGTGGCCACGGTGGTGACGCCGAACCTGCTCGAGGCCGAACTGCTCACCGGGCAGAGCATCACCGACGAGCCTGGAATGCTCGCGGCCGCGAGAGGCATCGCGGCGCTCGGCCCGCGATGGGTGCTCGTCAAGGGCGGCCATCTGCCAGGGAATCCGGTGGATCTGCTCTTCGGCGACGGCCGTGTCCTGCGCTATCCGGGGCGCCGCATCGCCAGCAGGCACACGCATGGCACCGGATGCACTCTCGCCTCGGCCATCGCCTCCTACCTGGCGATGGGCGCAGACGTACCAGAGGCAGTGGAATCGGCCAAGGACTACGTGACGGGTGCGATCGACGGCGGATTCCCGCTGGGAGCCGGCATCGGCCCGGTCGACCACGCGTGGCGGATCCGCCAGCCGGTCGGCTAGCGCAGGCTGGCGGCTAGCCGAAGCTGTCGGTTAGCCAGGCTGGCGGCTCGCGCAGTCCTGTCGCTTAGCGGGAGACCTTGCCCGCCTTGATGCAGGAGGTGCACACATTCAGCCGCTTGTGGGTCTGCCCGACCTTGGCGCGCACGCGCTGAATGTTCGGGTTCCAGCGACGCGGGGTGCGGCGGTGCGAGTGCGACACGTTGTTGCCGAAGCCCGGCCCCTTGCCGCACACGTCGCAGACGGAAGCCACGGGACGCTCCATTTGGGTGATAGTCAGATAGGTCAGCGGGCTAGCTAGCGCCGAACCCGGCTCGCTCAGAATAGCCGACCGGCACACTCAGCGCGACCTGGGCTCGATCAGGTGCTCGCTGACACCGTTGCCAAGTAGCCTTCCGGTCATGGCGGCAGTCCAAGTCCGAGGTGGCGCCGATGCCTAAGCTGACCGACCCGCTCCGCGCTGTGGTGGGCGACAAGGCCGCGAAGCGGCTCGCCACGCTCGGGCCGGGCCTGGGGACGCTCGGCGACCTGCTGAGCTACTACCCGCGTCGCTATGAGACCAGAGGCGAGCTGACTGATCTCTCCGCGCTGCGCGAGGGTGAGCATGTCACGGTCCAGGCCATGATCGCCTCGGTGTCGACCAGGCCCATGCGCAACCGGCAAGGATCGATCTTCGAGGCTGTCGTCACCGACGGGACCGGCAGGCTGACGCTGACGTTCTTCGGGAAGGGCAGGCAGGACTGGCGCGAGCGCGAGCTGGCTCCCGGTCAGCAGGGCTTGTTCTCGGGCCAGGTGACGAGCTTTCGCGGCAAGCGCCAGCTGTCCCATCCTGAGTACGAGCTGATCGGCTCGGGCGCGGCCAGCTCCGCTCGCGCGGTGGAGTTCGCTACCGAGCTGATCCCGATATACCCGGCGAGTAAGGAGATCGCGTCCTGGCAGATCGCGGATTCGGTCCGGCTCGCGCTCGCCGCCGTCGAGCTGGACGGCGACCCGCTGCCCGAGCAGGTCAGGGAGCGCTATCAGCTGTGCGGTTACGCGCAGGCGCTCAGCGGCATCCACCGGCCTGCCGACGAGACCGACAAGAACAGGGCGATCCGGCGGCTGAAGTGGGACGAGGCCTTCATGCTGCAGGTCGTGCTCGCCCAGCGGCGCAGGCTCTCGACCGAGTACGTCGCCCTGCCCCGCCCGG
>DASWAA010000167.1:0-1904 GCA_036391385.1 Streptosporangiaceae bacterium | reverse complement strand
GCGCTGGCGCCGCGGCGGTACAGGCCCGCGTACTTGTTGCGAGCCTGCCGGATGCGGGCCTGCAGTTCGACCGCCTGGTCCTCGTCGAGAGCGGCCAGTTCGGCCGCCTCGGTCTGGCCGACCAGCAGCCGCTCACTGTCGGTGAGCACCGCCAGCAGCGTTGCGTTCATCTAGCTCCCCCGGTTTCGCGGTCTGCGGACGTGGCACGTCCCCGTCGCCAGGTCCCGCGCGGCCCGGCCGAACGTAATCCTGAGCCGCCGCACATCTGCTGTTCCCCGGCCGTACGGCCCAGAAACTGGTCGCGGGCCACGACCGGACCAGGCCACCAGCACCTGGCGACGCGGGAGGGAGCGTTCGGGCGCTGGGCATACGCCCGGTATCGTCGGCTTCAATCCGCGCAGGCGCCGGGCGCCGTACCTGGAGGCTCTCTCATGACTGGCCAGCCGAACGGCATCGACGCGGTGCTGCAGGCTCCCCCGCCCGCCTTCTCGCCGGCTGGCGCCGTCGAGGTCGGACGCGAGACCTTCGGCATCGAGGCCGCGACGGCACGGAGCCTGGGCAGCGAGCGGGACCAGGCCTTCCTGCTGGCCGGCGAGTCCGGCGACGGCCTCGCGGTGCTCAAGGTGTCCAACCCCGCCGAGGACCCGGCCGTGCTCGACATGGAGGCGCAGGCGGCACTGCACGCCTCCCGTTGTGACCCAGGGCTGAGGATCGCCCTGCCCCGCGCCACGCCGCACCAGGATGATCCCGCGCCGGAGCGAGACGATGACCTGTCCGCCCTGAGGGCGTGCTGGGAGCGTGACGGCGCCCGCTACTGGGTGCGGGCCTATGACGTCCTGCCGGGCCGCGCCAGGCTCAATCCGGTCACGCTGGCTGACCCGGCGCTGACCGCCTGGGGCGAGACGACCGCTCGCCTGGGCCTTGCGCTGCGCAGTTTCATCCACCCGCGGGCGATACGCCGGCTGCCATGGGACGTGCAGCATGCGGCGACCGTCCGGCCGATGCTCGACGCAATTCGCGACCGTTCATCGCGAGCGGCGGTGAGTGCGGTACTCGACCGCTTCGACGAAGTCGTCGCTCCGCGCTGGGCTATGCTGCGAGCGCAGGTCATCCACGGCGATCTCACCGCTGACAACGTCCTGGCCGGCGACGACGGCATGATCTCCGGCATCGTGGACTTCGGCGACATGACGCACACCGCCCTGGTGGCTGACCTCGCCTCGGTGCTCGACTCGATGGCCGGCGGGCGGGCCGGCCCGGAGATGTTCCGGGTCGCGCGGCTGGTCCTGGACGGCTATCAGCGTGTGCTCCCGCTCGAGCCGCTTGAGCTTGAGCTGATGGGCGAGCTGTGGGCTACCCGTGCCGCGGTCAGCGTCGCCATCGGCTCATGGCGCGCCGCCGCGGGGCTGGAGGACCCGGCGTTCGCCGAGCGATTCCACGACAGCGCCCTGGCCATGGTCGACAGCCTGCTGAGCACCGGCTGGACGCGGACCGCGCGGCTGCTCGGCGCTGATCCCGGCCGGTCAGCGACCGGCACGCCCCGACCTGGCCCGGTCCCTGCCCTGACTGAGCGCCGGGACGCGGTGCTCGGCCCGGCGCTTGAGCCGCTCAGCTACGCCGAGCCGATCGAGATGGCCAGCGCGAGCGGCGTCTGGATGACCGACACCTCGGGCCGCCGCTACCTCGACATGTACAACAACGTGCCGTGCGTCGGGCATGCTCATCCGCGCGTCACCGCCGCGGTTGCCAGGCAGTGGCGGGTTCTCAACACCAACCTGCGGTACCTGCACGCCTCCGCGATCGAGCTGGCCGAGCGCCTGGTCGCGACCTGCCCGCCCGGCCTGGACACGGTCCTGTTCGTGAACTCCGGCTCGGAGGCGAACGACGTCGCGTGGCGGATCGCC
>DASWAA010000166.1:0-18079 GCA_036391385.1 Streptosporangiaceae bacterium | reverse complement strand
GCGGCGTTGACGAACGCACCATAGGGGTTCGAGCTCGCGGTGCTGATGTCCTTGTCCGTCGCGAGGGCTCCGCCGGAGGTGGTGCTCTTCGACTGCACCGCTGGGAGGGTGATGTCCACCGGCTGGGAGAATGACACGGGGTTGCTGTCGCCACACGCAGCCGAGACGGCGGCCATGGCGAGGAGAACCGCGAAGCGCACTTTTCTCATGCGTCGCAGACTAGTCAGCGGATGCCCTCGAAGCCACGGAGCCCCTCGCCCACATGGTGTTTACATGTGTGCCGGATGCCGGCCGAGATCGGCCGCTCCGATCGGGTCGAGAATTTGGTCGCTCCGATGCGGCAGTCAAGGGGCGATGAGCGCCAGCCGCGGAAATACATCCAGTACCGGCGTGCTGGACCCCACGCCCCCCCGGTGTCACTTCGAGCACCCGGGCCATCATGACGGCGACCTGGAACCCGAGCAGGAGCACCAGGGCAGGAGACTTGCCTGTCCGTCGTCGACCGCAAGATGGAGGACGAGGTCGTTGTCGATGGGGTCGGTGGCGGGCATGCCTACGGGACGTTCACCGTCGCGGGGCGCATCCGCTCGCCGGCGCGACCGCCCGTGCCCGCCACACCACCCCTCGTGCTCCCCCCTGGCTTACGTGCGGCATCGCGTCGCACCCGCACACCTGCCTACCGCGGGTCGCGATGACGGCTTGGAGGCAGTGTCCTCGTGGAAGGCGCGGAACGACGGCGCGGTGCTCGACCCACGTCGAGTGGGGCGGCGGTCTCAGCCTCCACCGACGGAGAACATGTGACACACCGTGAAGCCTTTCGCTGACGCCGATCAAGGCAAGGCCAGCCGCCGTCGAGTTCAGTGATCGATGGGGCGCCGTGCGCGCAATCATGACGGCGCGAGGAGGGGATCATGGCTGTCGAGGGCCCGCCCGCGCACGTCGGAGTGGCGCGTCGTGTTCACTACCTGTTGACGTGGTGCGCCGCCGCCGCGCTCTGCACCGCTTCCTGCAGCGGGCAGCGCGCGCCGGCGCGCGTCGAGGCCGCATCGGGAGCGATCGCGGTCGCCGCCACCGGCGGCGTGTGCACGCCCACCGACGCGCACGGCAAGCACGCCAGCCTGGGGTTCGGCTGCGAGACGTGCCACCAGAGCGGCGGCAGCTGCGGTTTCGGGTTCGCCACCGTGGCCTTCCCCGGCGGCACCACCAGCGCCGGCGGCACCATCACCCTCGATGGCGCCGCCACCACCTGCCAGGTGGGCTGCCACAGCGCCTTCGGCGGCGCGCCCACCACCGTGGCCTGGAACGCGGGGCCGCTCCCATGCACCTCCTGCCACACGTCGGTGATGAAGCAGGGCGCGGTCGCCTCCTCGCACCTCGTGGCGGGCGTCGACAGCGCCACCTGCCTCGCCTGCCACGACACCTCCCGCCACACCAGCGGCCAGGTCCTGCTGGTCAATGGGGGGGCGACGGTCGACGCGACCTGCGCCGGCTGCCACAGCGGCCAGGGGCAGACGCTGGGCGGTTTCACGCCCCCGCTCCTCGTGGGCTGGTCCGACACGGTGAGCGGGGACTTCCATGGCCCGCGCACCGCCTGCCGCTTCGACGAGCTCGACCAGACCGGCAAGGCGATCTACACGGTCGGTGAGGCGGCCTGCCCCTCGCAGCAGCCGCCCTCGGGCTCGAGCCTGCTCATCACGCCGGGATGGGCGCCTTCGGCCTCGGGCGCGTGGACGTGGAGCTGCAAGATCGTCACCGTCGACGCCGGCGGCAACACGATCCAGACGATGACCGCCCAGCCTTGCCCGGCGGGGACCTACCTCGACAACTCCATGTGCCCCTGGAATCCCTCCACCTGCTATCCCACCACGCGCGTGGCGCGCGGCTACGGCGGGACGCTGCTGCCGCCCTTCGCCCGCGGGCAGGACGCGCTCGCCTGCACCGCCTGCCACGACGCCCACTCCAGCGGCAACCCCTTCCTCCTCGCCGCGTCCGTCAACGGCGTCGCGGTCCCCGACGGCGCCCTTACCCGCGCCGGCGTCGGGGCCGAGGCGCTGTGCAACGCCTGCCATCAGGGCGAGCGCCACGCCGGGTGCAAGGGCTGCCACACCTCAGGCATGGCCGCCGGCGGTGGTTTTGATCCCTCCTACCCAGCCGTCGATCCCGAGCCGCCGGGAAGCGCCTGCCTGTGGTGCCACGGCCACGAGGGCATCCGCTTCTGGCCGCAGCCTGGCAACACGATGGAGGGCAGCACGGGGTGCGATCACTGCCATGGCTTCGGGCAGCCACCGCTGCGGACGACGCCGCCGCCCCTCACCTCGAACTGCGGGCCGGCGGGGGCACTGCCCAGCGTCACGGGCCTCACCGACACCGGAGTCACGATCTCCTGGCAGACCTGCGGGGTGCCGACCACCGCCTACGTCGAGTACGGCGTCGGCACCGCCGGGCTCGTGATCGGGACGGCGGCGCTGGCGGTCGACCACCAGCAGGTCCTCACCGGCCTCACGCCCTCCACCAGATACGTGTTCCGCGTCCGCAGCAGCGACGCGTTCCGCAACCTCGTCGAGTCGCCGCTGCAGACGTTCACCACGCTGACTGCCGGCGCCCTCCCCGCCCCCGACCCGACGGCGGTGGGCGTGGTCGGCGTCGAGTCCCCCCAGACCACCATGACCCAGCAGCTCCAGTGGTCCGCGGTCAAGTCGCCGCTGGGGAACCCGGTACAGTACCGGGCCGTGCTCTCCACCGACTCCGGCTTCGCGTCCACCCTCTTCGACTCGGGGTGGACGAGCGCCACGACCGCGAGCGTGACGCTGGTCGGCCTGCCCTACGGCTGTAACGGCTCCAACACCTACTTCTGGCACGTGCAGGCGCGCGACACGGTGAGCGGCGCCACCTCGGCGTGGTCCAGGACCGACAGCTTCTTCGCCAGCTCCTACGATCCCTGGGGCTGCTGAGCGTGCGGCGGCGCCCGCACCGGGCGCCGTTCACGAGTGTGGAGCGGACCGGGTGCTCGTCGCCCGGCGCGAGCCGAAGGCTGCGGATGCGAGCGCGCACCGTGCGGCCGCAACGCTATGCGATGCGGCGTGGGCTCAACGCTCGGCGAGCAGTTCCCGGTAGTCACGCACCAGATCATCGGGGGTGACGAATCCCTCGATCCTGAGCCAAGGCTTGCCGGGCGCCGCTCGCATCAGCGTCAGCACGGTATGGCTCATCTTGCCCCCCCGGTAGGCATCGAACGCCCGCTGGACGGTGACGCTCGCTTCCTGCGTCCCGGTGTAGTGCCGCCACTCGTGACCAGCGTGGAACCGCCGCGCGTACTCGCGCAGTCGTGCCGGCGTGTCCTGCTCGGGATCGATCGAGATGGACATCAGGTGAACGTTGCCGGCGTCGGTTCCCAGCCGCTTCTCGAACTGCGCGAAGACAGAGCTCATCATCGGGCAGATGGATGTACAGGTCGTGTAGATGAAGTTCAGAACGATCGGCCGACCGTCGTTCATCTCGTCCGGCAGCAACACGGCCTTTTCGTCGTCGCGCACGAGACGGACGGCCGGGACCGAGTAGTCCCGGATCGACGTGGTCGCATGGCTCATCCCATGGGCCATGTGGTCCGCGTGCGCCATGTGATCGGCGTGAGCCATGTGCTCCGCGTGAGCCATGTGATCGGCATCAGCCGGCGCTGCGGAGGACGCTTCGGCCGCCGCGCTCGCAGACCTGGCGGAAGCAGCTACCAGCAGCAGCGCGACGACCGCCCGTGCAGCCAGGTGGACGAGGAGGAGAGGACGGGGTTGCGGGATGATTCGCATGAGCCGGCTCACCCGGCGCGAGTCCTGCGGTTCATTCGTTGCCAGTGTCCTTGCCATGGATGACGCCTTTCTTCTGCAGTGTTCGTGGTGCCAAGTTGGCGGCCTGACCGTCAGGGGACGATCCAGTCGCCCTCGGCGACCAGCGCCGTGCCGCCGGGGTCGTTGAAGTGCACGATGTAACCTCCCTTGGATGCGAATCGCTGCTTCGAGGCCAGCGAGAGGCGCGGGTAGTAACCGGTGATGAGCCGGTGCTCGAGGAGGTCTTGCAGCTGCTCGACCAGGTACGGCCGCGCGAAGTTGTCGGCCATGCGGTTCAGGACATCCGCGAGCAGGCTACACGCCAGGTAGGTGTCCGTCTGGACCTGCTTCGCAACCAGCGGGATGTGGCGGAAGGAGAACCACCCGAGCGCATACTCGAGGCGGACGCCCCGCCTGTCAGGAAGATCGAACGGGTACGTCATCATCGTGCGCGCGCGCCAGGCCGCCGGCAGGGGCGAATCCTCGAGCCCGCCCATCAGTCCCGACAGGTACACCGCCTCCGCGCCCACCGGGACATCGCCGAGCGCGGCGATGTCGGCCGGGCGCAGCCACAGGACGAGCGCCTCGCCGCGCGAGTGGTTGCGCCGCGCCACCGTACGAAGCGCCGCCGTGACGCCGGCTCCCCGAGCACCGGCGGCCACGACCGTGCTGTGCACCCTCACCCCGTGCCCCTCGAGCTGCGCAGCCAGGGCCGCCGCCGCGCGCTCGCCGCTGTCGCCGGCCCGGTAGACCTGCTCCACCGATCGCACCACCGGGGGATGGTCCGGTCCGAGGAGGGCCCGCGCGATCAGCTGTGCCTCCAGCAGCACGCCCTTGGAGAAGTACATCGGATAGAAGTCGCGCTCCGCGACGACCGGGACCTCGACGTTCGGAAAGAGGCACGGGATGGCGTGCTGCTCGCAGAACTCGTGCACCGGCGCCCAGTCGCTGCCCGCGAGCCCCGACAGCACCGCGTAGACGGGTTCGGCCGCGAGGTGCCGTTCCAGCTGTGCCCGCCAGCCGCTCACGGGGCCGGTCAGCTCCCAGACGTGCAGCCTCCAGTGCCGGTTCGCCATGTACATGCTCTTGCTGTACTGGGTCCTGACGGAGGTCCACATGCGCGGGCTGGGCTTGAAGGGGAACGAGTTCTTCTCGGCCACGAAGTGCTCGAGCACGTCGAGCATCCCGCCGCGCTTCACGGGATCGGCGTCGGGCGTGACGATCGTCGCGAAGTGCAGCAGCGTGTCCGTGACGCCGGGCACCTCTGGCGGACCGAGCTTCTTCAGGTAGTCGATCAGGGCCGCCATGTCGTCGTCGCCGAGGGCGAAGCGCGGCATCAGCGAGCTGAGCGGTCGGCCTTGCGGGTCGACGCCTTCGCGGATCGCCCGCGCGAGCGTCGCATCGGTGTAGGGGGGGCGATTGTCGCGCAGGCTCTGGACGTACGGCAGGACCGGGACCTGCCGGCCGGCGTGGCTGGCGCGTGCGTGGAACAGGTACTCGCCGGTGATCGGGGGGAACGACAGCAGCCCCTCCTCCGATCCCAGACCGCTGTGCTGATGGCAGTTGACGCAGGCGGCGTCGCGCCCTCTCGTGGCCACCCCGCCGGCCTCGCGCGTCCCCTCGAGCGGCGCCCCGGATCCGAGCACGCCGCGCAGGTAGATGGACTGCCCGGCGCGATCACGCGGCGCGGCGGCGGCCGCCCCGGATGGCGGCAGCGCTGCCAGCACCCATGCGACTGCCAGGGTCAGCCGCCACGCGCTCATTGCGGTGCCGTTCCTCCGGCCTCTCTCGCCTCGGTTGATGCGGTCGAGGGCCTGGTGCGCGCGAGAGCTCGAGGCGCGACGAGCGGCCGCGCGCGCTGGCGTGGGCGCGCGGCGGTCGGGTCCTCGAACGTCGAGTCGTCCAGCGGCGCATTCAGCACGACGGTCTCGAGCTGCATCCTGTCCGGTGTCGCGCCCGGCCCGCCCCCGGTCCGGATGAGGAACGGGATCAGGAGCCCGTCGACGCTGCGGTAGTCGCCGTACTCCGCCGACACCCGGCGCTGGCCCCCCCCCGGGCCCTCCGCCATCCGGTCGTAGCGGACGTCGAGGTAGGTCTCCGTGTCGACCCAGACGTCCTCGTTGCCGCCCTTCGCCAGCCGCACCTTCAGGTGATAGGCCTTGCGTCCCCCGATCTCGTCGACGCTCTCCAGCGTCACGGAGTTGCCCTTTGCGGCGAAGTCGATCAGCGGGCCGTCGATACCGTGGCCGGCCTGCGCCGACTTCAGCTCCTGCGGCGTGTACGGCTGCGCCCCGGGCCGCCCGCGCGCCGGGCGCAGCTTCCAGCCGTGCGCGCCGTCGAAGACCCGCATGGACTTCTCGCCGAGCGCACGGAGCTGCAGGCGCGTCTTGTTGGGCCGCTTCTGCTCCAGCTCGAAGGCCATGCTGGGGGCGGGCGCGTGGGCGCTCTCGACGTGGCCGATCCAGACCATCGTCTCGACCTTCCGCCACGCGTCGAGGCCACCCCTTGCGGCCACGTTCTTCGCGACGATCTCGACCGCCGAGGGCTCCGCGGCCGACGTCGGTCGCGCGGTCGCGGTTGCGGCCACCAGCCCGACGGCGATCATCCCGGCAAGCACGCGGTTCATCCGCTCACCTCGCCTCCGACGATCAGCTGACTCCGCGACGCGCGAGGCGCCCGGGCTCATCGCCTCATGCCTTGGGCTTCACGAAGCGCGCGTCGTCCAGCCTGGGATTCAGCGCGACCTTCTCGATGGTCATCTTGTGGGTGTCGGGGTAGCCGTCGACCGCCGTCTCCAGCACGAACGGCACCATGACCCCCTTCACCGAGCGGAAGTCACGCTGGGTCACCCACACGCTCCGCATCTTGCCGTCCATCCGGCGCGGCGTGCCCTCGATCTTCACGTCGAGGAAGGTCTTCGCGTCGATCCAGACGTGCTGCACCTCGCCGCTCCCGTGGGTGAGCCGGAGCTTGTACGCGTCGCGACCGTCGACGCGCTCCACCGACACGAGCTCCACCTTCGTCCCCTTCGCGGCGTAGTCGAGCAGGGGACCGTCGAGCTCCCACTTCCCCTGCTGCGACCTGGCCTGCTCCGCGGTGAACGGCTCCCAGTCGTCGCGGTTCAGGTACGGGCGCAGGAGCCAGCCCTTCGTGCCGTCGAACACCTGCACCGCGGTCTTGCCGGCGAACTCGATCTCGATCCGCGAGCTGGCGGGGCGCTTCATCTCGAGCACGAACGGCACCTTCACCTGCCTCTGGGCGTCGTCCTTGCCCTCGACCGGTGGTGGCGTGCGCGCCCCCTTCCCCTTCCTGACCATGGCACTGCTCACGTATCGCTCGCTGCGCGCCGCCGAGTCGGTACGGCCCACCTCCATCTTGCCGTTCCAGGCCATCGACTGGATCGCGCGCCAGGCCTGCAGCCCGCCGCGGGCCGCGACGTGCCTCTCGACGATCTGCCTCGCAGTCAGCCGGACCGGCGCCGCCTTGCCATCGGCCGCCAGCGAGGCGAGCGGGGTCCACAGGCTGACGAGCACACCCAGCAGCACGCGACGTTCACGGGACCTCATGGGAACTCCTTGGCTGTAGCGCTACTCGACCCCGAGCCCCTCGGCTCGAAACTCGCCGATCACGACGTTGACCCGGTCGCCGCGCTTGACGAACCGGCCCTTGTTCGAGAACACCATCCAGTAGGACTTGCCCGCCTCGGGCCGCGCGCTCTGACGCAGTTGCCCGATCTTCTCCATCGCCGGCACCGCCAGGCTGACGCCCGCGTGCGGGTCGATCAGGGCCGGCTCGAGCTTCCTGTCGTTGAGCACCCTGGCCTTGTCCGGGTCCAGCACACGCCAGGTGAACCGCACGAGCTCGCCGGACTCCACCAGCTTCACGCTCGGCGAGTCGATGCCCCAGACGAGCCGGTAGTACCGCCCCGCCTTCCCCGCGAAGCGGTTCGGTCGGTAGGGGGTCGCCGCGGCGGCCGGCCTGGCCGGGGCGGCACCCTGCCCTGTCGCGGGAGGCCGCGCGCCGGCCCCGGGGGCGCCCTGCGCGAACGCGGCAGGAGTGGTGATCAGCGCCGCCGACAGCATCACCAGCACGGCGCGCAGACGCCGGCCCTTCACGAGCAGAACCGGCACGAGGCGGGCGATCGTAGGCATCTGGTCCTCTTCTCCGGTGCGGCGGGCCGGGCACCCTGGCTCCGGATGCCCGACCCGTGTCGCATGGCCTAGTTGGCGCTGAACGAGCTGCTCGTCGCCGTTCCGTTCAGCAGCCCCACGCCGGTGATCGTCACCGTCGCGGTCGAGCTGCTCGTGTTCGTGGGCGCGTACCTGACGTTGATCGAGCAGGTGCCGCCTGGGTTGACGACCGCTCCGGTGACGCAGGTGCCGCCGGTGATCGAGAACGTCCCGTTCGTCGAGGTGGAGCTGATCGTCGGGTTCGCCGTCAGCGTGAGCGAAGCAGCGTTCGTCCCGTTGACATTGGTGACCGTGATGGTGCCGTTCTTCGTGGTCAGGGAGGCCGGGCTCGTGGAAAGGGACGGAGACGGCCCCGAGAAGGTCGCGGTCACCCCGGTCACGCGGAACAGGTTGGAGCCCGTCCCGGTACCGCCCGGCGTCGTCACCGTGACGTTCGTCAGGCCGAGCGTCGCACCGGACCCGATGGCGCAGGATGCGCTCACCGAGGTGTTGGTCGCGGCGCTGCTGATCGTGCAGGTGGCCCCACTGATCTGCACCGCCGTGGCGCCCGTCAACCCGTAACCGCTGACGGTCACGGCAACGGTGGTGCCCCGCTCGCCCGACGTCGGGCTGATCCCGGTCACCGCCGGCACCGTCGTGAACGGCACGGAGTTCGTGATCCCGGTGGGGGTCGTGACGGTGACGCCGTCGGCCTGCACCGCCGCGGTCGACGCGATGACGAAGGTCGCGTTGATCTGCTTGTCGCTCACCACCGTGAAGCTCGAGACGGTGATGCCGGAGGCGGCGGGGACGTTCACGGCGGTGGACCCGGTGAGCCCGAGCCCGGCGATGATCACGGGGACGTTGCTGCCCAGCGGGCCGGTGTTGGGAGTGATCGAGCCCAGCCCGGTGACGGTGAACGCCACCGTGGTCGAGGTCGTGGTCGTGCTGGTGGGAGCCGTGATCACGGACACGAACCTCACCGAGAGGTTGGCCGTCGGCGAGATCGCGCAGGAGGCGGTCACGCTGGTCGCCGTCGGGAACGGTGCGACCAGGGTGCAGGTGATGCCCTGTCCCAGGCTCACCCCGGACGTCTCGGTCAGGTTGGTCCCGGTCACCGTGACGACGACGGTGCTGCCGCGCATCCCGGACTTGGGGCTGATCGAGGCGATCGTCGGCGCAGGGGGCGCGACGGCGGTGCCCTGGTACTCGATGGCGCCGACGTCGAAGGAGCTCGGATGCGCGGGATCGGGCCGGGGGTTGCCGAAGAAGTCCTGCGCCAGATACGTGGACACGTTCCCCGGATACGCCACCACGTTGGTCGGCACGTAATCCACGGCCGCGGAGGTCGGCTGGAGCGCGTAGTTGCCAAGCGCCGGTCCACCGCCGTAGTTCCCGTCGCTTCCCGCCACGGCCGGATTGGTCAGCGACAGCGGGCCCCAGCGGATGTTGATCCAGTTGTTGCCCTCGTCCACCGTCGCCACCGGCGTCAGGTTGAAGATCGGGTTCGGCACGGTCGCGTCCGAGATGCCCGGAGGCACCGCCCAGCCGCAGCCGGCGCTCGTGCAGGCCTCCGGCGGCTGCCGCGAGCCGTCGCAGTACTTGCGGTAGAGCTCGGGGTCGAGCAGCAGGTTGTTGTTGTTGTAGCCGGTGCTGCCCGGCGACAGCACCGACCACTGCGGGTTGAGCGTGTAGCCGCTCGAGTGGGTGGTCGGTCCGGTGTCGCCCCGCACGCCGATGTCCCAGTAGTTGGCGACGTTCAGGCACTGGCCAGTCGTCGTCTGGTTGCCGGCCAGCGTGTTCGTGAACGCGTTGTAGAGCGAGACCACGTTCTGCTGGAACTGCGGGCTCAGCGCTCCCACGGCGATGTAGTACGAGCTGTTGTCGTACATCACGTCGTTGTGAAGGTACGGGTACGAGACGGCGCGGCAGGACCCGTTGGTCGTGCTGACGCTCGGGTCGCTGTTCGGGTTGGGGCAGGTGATCGTCGCCGGCAGGTTCGCCAGGAGGATCGCGCTGTTGTTGATGCTCACCAGACCCGCGGCCTGCGGCGTCGAGCTGGTGATCTGCACGGTGCAGAGGCCCTGCGCGTTGGTGCCTCCCGGCGGGCAGTTCTGCGTGCTCGCGAGCGGCGCGCCGAGGGTGTTGGTGAGGACGCCCGCGGACGCCGTGGTCACGTTCGAGACGATCGTGTTGTTGACGAGGGACGCCTTGAGCGTGTCGAGCAGCGAGACGCCGCCGCCGTCCCAGCCCGCCACGTTGTTGGCGATGATGTTGTTCGTGACCGTGACGTCGTACCACTGGGCCGGAGCGTTCGGGAAGGCGACCACGTCCTGTCCATTGACGTTCTGGAAGGCGATGCCGCCGCCGCTGCCGCTCTCCGCCGCGTTGCCCATGATCGTGTTGGCATTGATGACCAGGCCCGGGCCGGCCCCTTCGCTCGGGGGAAGCGCGCCGAGCGGACTCACGCAGTCCTGGTCCGTGGTGGCGCCGCAGACCGGGTCGGCATCCGGGGTACCCATGACGATGATGCCGCCGCCGTTGGTCGGGATGGTCGGGTTCGTGCTCTGGTTGAACAGGATCGAGTTGTGCTCGATGTGACCGTTCTTGCTGAAGCCCAGGTGGCCCAGGCCTCCGCCGTCGCCGTTGGAGAGATTGCCGCACACCCAGTTGAAGTTGAACTTGTAGTAGTCCGAGCCCGTGCAGATGCTCACGCCCCCGGCCCCGGCGGGCGTGGCGGAGAACAGCTCGTCGCCGGTTGAGTTGTTCAGGGAGACGTAGTTGTGGTGCATGTTCACGTACGTGTTCAGGCAGTACGCGAGCTGGGTGCCGGTGGGCGCGGTGCTGATCTCGCAGGAGCCAGGAGGCACGTTGCTGGCGCTGTTCTGGAGCGTGTTCGGCGGGAATTCACCCAGGCCCACGTTGATGCCGCCCGACAGCGTCCCGGCGTTGTTGTAGACGCGGTTGTTGGCGATCTGCAGGTTGTGCCCCCAGCCGTGCACGAAGACGCCGCCGCCGCCCTGCGAGCTGTTGGTGATGCCGAGCCCGTCGATGCGCGACGGGTTGCACTGGAAGTTGCTCGGGTACGTGCCGCTGCAGTACGTGGCGGTGTTGCCGCTCGTGAACAGGACGGTGCCTGTCGGGAAGCCGAAGCTCAGCGTCGGGTCCCAGGGGCTGGTCGGGAAGTAGACGCCCTTGGCGAGCACGGTGATGCCGGCACCCTCCAGGGCACCCATCAGCGAGGGCTCTTGCAGCAGCTGGGCGAGGTTTCCGTTCGCGGAGGCGTCCCAGCCGACGATGGCCTCGAAGGCGATCCGATCGACCTGCGGGTTGTTGGCGGTGGGGTTGAAGAAGCTCCAGCCGGCCCCGCAGGTCGGGTTGAACGTGTTCGGGCTGCCGTCGGGCCCCAGCCCGAACAGGCAGTCCACCCTGGTCCGCCAGGGAGTCAGCTTGCCCGCCGGGTGGGTGTTCGCGTTGATGATGCTCGCGGAGGCGCCGGCACCCTGGAGGCGGACCGGCTTCCACATCAGCACCAGCTCGTTGTGGACCGCCGGCGACGCGGGCTTGCCGCTCGCCGCCGGGGCGGCCGGGTCGATGATGATGAGGTCGCCCGGAGCGGCCGCGTCGATCGCCGCCTGGATCGAGGCCGAGGCCGCGACGTGGGTCGGCGCCTTGCCGCCGATCGTGACGGTCACGGCGTCGATCGACTGCTTGCCGTTGCTCGCCGTGATGACGAGCTCGCCGCACTGCGCGGGCAGGACGGTCGTGCCGTTGGGGCCCCCGTACTGCGCCTGCTGCTGCATCTCGCAGCTGGCCACGCCGGTCGGGACGGTGACCGTGATCGTCGAGTCGGACCAGCCGTTGACCGGCGCGGTGATCCCACCGATGGTCACGGAGCCCTGGGTGCTGCCGAAGCCATAGTGGCGCTTGATGGTCTTCTGGTTGAAGGGTGCGGTCGTGGCCGAGGGGCCCGAGTACGCGTTGTTCGGCACCATCTGGTCGCCCAGCGCCGTGATCGTCAGCGTGTGACCGGGCGCCGAGACGTAGGGACCGACGCCGTCGCCGTCGACCTCCGAGATCGCCGGCGTCGCATCCGGCTCCGCGCAGTCGACGTTGTTGTAGCCGGCGCCCGCGAAGCCGGAGGTGGGCACCACCGGCGTGTCGAGGTACTGCGTCGTGCCGGGCATGAACGGCAGCTCGTAGCAGAACTGGCTGTAGCCCTGCGTGAACAGCGGGTCGGTGATCAGCTTGCCGTTGGTGGGCGAGCCCACCGCGGTGTCGAGGATCGGCCCTGGATCGTTCATGCAGAGGACCGCCATCGTCGGGGAGTAGCCCGTCGGGTTCGGCGGGTTCACCTCCCAGGTCGAGTAGGTCATCCCGTCGTAGGCGCCCCAGTGGTCCGCGTAGACGCGGCTGATCTCGGTGCCGGTCCAGTCCTTGACGGACACCGGCAGGTCCGGCGGCGCGAACTTCTCGCCGAACTGCGGCGAGAACGGGTCGAACTCGGACGTGTAGTCGTCGGTGATGCCGCCGGTGAACTTGCTGGCGATGTGCGTCGAGGTGAACACGTAGAACTTGGCGATCGCGGACCGCTGGTCACCGAGCGTGACCTCCTTGCGATCGCAGAGCCTCCGCGTGGCGCCCGCGAAGGGCGCGACCTGCGTCGACTGCGGGAACAGGCTGATGTAGTCGGGCACGATCCGCGCCTCTCCGACGCACGGCCAGACGGGCTCGGGGACGAAGCCAGGGACGATCTGGTTGTTCGGGCTGGCCCCGAGGTTCTGGGTCGGGTTCTGCGTGTTGTTGGCGTTGTAGCCGGCGCCCGAGCTGTAGGTGCCCGCCACCGACGCCTGGTCGGGCAGGATGAAGATGTTTCCCAGCCCGCCGAACTGCTGCGTGACCGGAGCGATGAAGTTGTCGCCGATCAGGATGTTCTTGTCCTCCTCCTTGACGAGCTCCATGCCAGGCGGCACGACCACCTCGACCACGTACTTCCCGGGCGGCAGCATGGGCAGGCCGTGCCGCAGCGGATCGGCATCGGGGCCCGTGGCCGGGACGGGGTCGGGAGTGCAGATCGTGCAGTTGGTGGCGAGGGGCTTGCCGGTGGTGGGATCGGTGCTGGTCACGCTCGGGAACTGGTACTGACCGTCATAGGGCGCCGGCTGCACCTGGTTCCAGTTGTGCATGCCGTCGTAGCACTTGAACTGAGAGTTGTAGGGCAGCGACGTCAGGCCGCCGACGCCGTTGGCGTAGAGGTCGAGCCACTGCGGCTGGTTGTAGAGCGAGAAGAAGAACAGATCGGGGATGGCGCCGGTCGCCGCGCCCTGGCCGGGGCAGTTCATGTTCGGGATCTTGGTCACGCCGTCGGCGGCCAGGTGGAAGCCCTGCGCCCAGTCGTCGAAGCTGGTCGTCTGCGTGTGGTCGACCAGCTTGAGGGTCGGCGTGACGCCGTCTGCCGCGAAGCCTTCCTGGTACAGGTTGACGGTGACGTGCGGGACCAACGGCTCCCACTGCGTCTGCACCAGCATCTGCGGGTCGTCGAAGGGCCGCGTCGAGGCGTAGACCACGTGGCCCTTGATGCCGCCGTTCTCGCCCTCGTAGTAGGGCGCCTTGCCGAACTCGACGAAGCTGTTCTGGCCCGGGAAGCCCTGCCAGCCCTCGACGCCGACCCACGGCGGATCGATGCGGCCGGTGGAGAGCGTCGTCGTGCAGGTCGTCGCGCCCGTGCTGGAGGTCGTGCACACGCTCGGCGGATCGCTGGTCTTGCTTCCGGCGAGGCCGCTCATGTCCTTGCCGCTGCAGTCCGCGCCGGCGCAGTAGATCGCGCCCGGAACGCGCAGGCTGGTGGGCACCGAGACCTGCTCCGCGGTGTTCGCCAGGTACTTGCCGATGGTGGAGGTCCCGCAGGGTGGGTAGCCGGGCTGACCGCACGCGGCCGAGCCGTCGGCGGGCCCGCCGGCGTCGTAGACCACGTGGGTGCCCGTGTTCTTGTAACGGGTCACGTCGGTCTCGACGACGTACCAGCTGAACAGCGGGAAGGTCTCGTTGAAGTTGGCGACGCCGCTGAAATCGGTGGTCAGCAGGTTCTCGAGGCTGCCGTCGCGCAGCCGGACCGCGACGTTGGCGAACGGGATGCCGGTCTCACCGGCCTCCGCGAGCCCGTTCTTGTTGTCGTCGACGAAGGTCTTCGTGTAGAGGTTCGTCTGCCACTGCGTGGCGGCGATCTCCATGTTGACCATGCCGTTGTTGACGGTGTGGTTGAGGCGGACCGGCGTCGACAGGCCGTCGACCAGCTGGTCGTTCCACTGGTCGAAGGTGGTGATCCTCCAGTCGCCGTCGGGCAGGCCGGTCAGCTTGAACGTGCCGTCGGCGTTGCACTTCGTGAACGCGAAGTCGATGCCGTCCGGATCCCCGACGCTCACGTAGCACTGCGTCCAGTAGAAGGCATCGTGGGTGCCGCTGCTGTAGAGCCGCTCGTCCGGCGTGCGGCTCAGGCGCTGCCCGGTGACCATCCCGGTGAGGGTGTTGGTGCAGTTGGTGCCCGTGATGTTGGCGTTCGAGCCGTTGCACACCGACGACAGGCGGCTGTTGATGATCGCCGGGTTGGCGAAGCCGATCGACACGTGGTAGCTGGCCGGGCCGAACTCCTGGAAGTAGCTCGGCTCGCCGATCCGGGCGAAGGAGTCGTGCGCCTTCTGGCCGTCCAGGGTGTTGGTCTGCAGCCACTCCTCCCCGCGGGCGATCCGGTCCGCCGCCGGGCTGGCGACGACGCCGAAGCGCCCCGGCATCAGGTTGGCGATGACCGCCTGGCCGGCCAGCGGCGACAGCGTCTTGCCGTCCGCTTCGTACTTCGGGCAGGTCACGATCCGGCCGGTGATGCCGGCCTGCGTCGGATCCGCCAGCGTCTGCTGGGAGATGGGGCAGGCGTTCTGCTTGGTCAACGGGTCGATGGTCCCGTCCAGCGCGTTGGACAGCGGCTGGTTGAACATGTCGTGGGTCATCTGTCCGGTGAAGTCGCCGTTGCCGCCCATGGCGTCCCAGAGCACGATCTCGAACCCGCCGAGGCCCGGCTCGTTCGGCGCGAGCACGTCGACGCCTCCGCCGGCGTCGTGCTCCCCGTTCAGAGGGAAGTCGTCCTCGAAGACGAACACCGCCAGCTTCGCGGGCTGGTAGGGCGAGGGCTGCGAGTACACCGTGACGCTCGACTGCTGCACTCCGGTATTCGGGTCGATGCCGATCGGCGCCCCGCCCATGCCGTGGCCGAGGCAGGTCCCGCCGGTGCTCGTCGTGGAGCCCGGTGCGCCACCGCACCCCGCGATGAACGGATTGGCTGCGTCGCCAGGCAGCACGGAGAGGTAGTAGCGCTTGGTCGGATCCAGGTGGACCTGGCTCGGCTGCACCTGGGTGCTGCCAACGGACGTCGGGTCGGCCCGGCACACGCCGTTGCCGACGTCGCACACCACGGGCGAATGCAGCCCGGTGGTGGGGTCCAGCGCGGACTGGCCGCCCTCACAGGACACCGGCCCGGTGCAGCCCTGGGCCACGAACGGCATGTAGCTGGTGTGGAAGTTCACGCCCAGCGTCGGGACGATCCCGGCGGGGGTCTGCGTGCAGCCCGCGGGAGGCGGGTTCTGCACGCACTTGGGGTTGATGTAGAAGGTCCGATCTTCCTCGATGACCCAGCGATAGTCGGTGATCGCGGTCACCTTGTCGCTGCCGTCGAGGACGCTCACCTGGAGCCCGCTGCCAGCCTGGAACGTCACCGTCGCGGTGGTGACCGCGCTCTGCACGCCTTGCGAGGTCTGCGCCTGGAAGCTGAACTGTGTGGGGCAGCCCGTCGAGCTCGTGCATGCCGGGGAGAGCGAGGCGGTGAACCCACCGTTCGCGTCGGCGACGACGGTCAGACCCGCCGAGAGCGGCTTCACCGAGCTGAGGATCACGTTCAGCGGATAGCCAGCCGCGTCCGTGCAATTCGCCAGGACGCCCGGGGTCTTGACGGCGAGGTACGTCGCGGTGTTCGCGGTGAACGAGGGTGGCGCGCAGGAGAGGTTGCCGGCCGTCTCGACCGTCGCCGCGCCCAGCGTCACGGTCGCGCACACTCCCGGAGGAGCAGGAGGCACGGTCCCGTTGGCGCAGTACGTGAACGAGTCCGTGCCGGCCCAGGTGGTGCTGGCCACGTAGGTGAACGTCCCGTTCTCGTTCAGGGTCAGCGTGCCCTGGGTCGGCAGCGTGGCCACCTTGACGCCGTAGACGTTGGTGTCGTTCGCGATGACGCCCTTCGACGGGTCCGAGACGGTGAGCGTCTTGCCCGGGACGACGGAGTTGTAGGTGTCGGGGCGGGCGACCGCGGCCGCGAGCGCCGATGCCGCGGGCGCCGTGGAGCCGTTGACGCCGATGTACGCCAGCATCCCGGCGTCGCGATTGACGGCGTTGCTGGAGAGGCTGAGCTCGCGGTCGTAGATGGGCATCGCCGGAGGCACGGTCGTGGCCGTCGCCGGACCGATCACCATCACGTCGTAGGTCTTGCCCGCGGCCATGAACACCTCGCTCTGCACGCGCGGCAAGCCCGGCAGCGGGTTGCCGTCCTCGGCGATCAGGGAGAATCCTCCCGGAGGCACGCAGGAGGTGTTGGGGGGGCAGGGGGCAGTCGAGCCGACGATCGAGGGCACGTGCATGCGCAGGCCGGCGTTGACCAGGCGCACCAGGATGTTCCCGGTGATCCCGGTGGTCACGGGCTTACCCGTCGCATCGACCCCGGCGGTGGCGGGGAAGACGGAGAACGCCGCGCGCGTCTTGTCGAACGCGACGCCGTTGAAGAGGTAGTAGAGCGGCGTGTAGTTCACGGCGGGCGGATAGCAGGAGCTCGCGCCGCCGCCGCAGGAATCGAACATGTCCATGGCCAGCGACCCGGTCAGGACGGCGCCGCTCCCGGTCGTGGTGGCGATGGCGATGTTGGGCGCAGAGGAGCAATTGCTGCCGGGGTTCGTCACGTTCACGCTGGTGATGGCCCCGGTCGCGCTGACGGTGCCGATCGACGCGGTCGGCTCGACCATGCAGCCGCCTCCGGCGAGCGTCAGCGTGTCGGAGACCTTGTAGCCGGTGCCGGACGACGTGATCAGCACTGCGTTCAGCTGGTTCTCCATCGCGTGCATCGTCGCCGTCTCGGAGAAGCCGGCGATCCGCACGGCGGCATCCACCGCAGCGTTCTGAACGGGGTCGATCTCGCTCAGCAGCAGGGGGATCTCGGCGGCGTAGTTCACCCCGGGGTACGCGACCCCGGCCCCCGTCGTCGCCGTGGGCGCGGTCGTGACCACCAGGATTCCGTACAGGCCCATCGGTCCCTGGATGGATGGGTGGGTGCCCGATTCGATGAGGTAGGTGCCGGGCTGGAGGCTGTTCCACGCTGGCAACGCGGAGCCGGAGGCGACCTGGGGCGGGACGGGGGTCGCGCCGGTGGCCGCCACTTCCGTCGCGAACGACCGCACGCGGTCCGGCTGGGGCGGCGGCGTGAAGTTCGCGCCGGTGTTCGCGGTCGGCCACGTCACGCCCTGCGCGACGTGCTGGGGGCTCGGGGTCCTCGCCGGCTGGGAGCCCAGGCCACCGCCCAGCTGCCCCACGATCACCAGCGACGTCGGCACGGTGTTGCTGACGCCGGCCGTCGCCGTCGGGAACGTCAGGTTGTTCGTGAGGTTGATGGTCAGGCGCTGACCGGACGGGACCGTGATCACCACCGGCGACCAGCCGCTGCCGGCATTCGGGTTCAGTGGCGCGCAGTTCGCCGAAACCGGGACGCAGCTGTACCCCCACATCGGGACGCTCGAGCCGTCGGGCAGGGACGCCACGGCGGGCCCCGCGGTGAGGTTGACCTGGACTTGCGCGGAGGCGACCCCGCCGGCGAGCAAAAGAACGGACGTCGCGAGTCCCGAGGCGAGCAGGCGCGACGATGAGAGATTGAATGCCATTGTCGTTCTCCGTCGTTCTCCGCGAAACCTATTGCATTCTCCGAGAAGCCTATTGCGACTCGTCGATCACGAACTCGCGCGAATCGACGAGCATCATCATGAACATGCCGCCCGGGAACACGTTGTTGGT
>DASWAA010000165.1:0-14185 GCA_036391385.1 Streptosporangiaceae bacterium | reverse complement strand
ATGCCGATCACCCAGGCATCGGCCGGCAGGCTTGCGGCGTAGCCGGCCACGGCGGCAAGCGTTGCCTGCGCTCCGCGTACTCCGGCGAGGTCAAGCAGAGTGCGCTGCAGGCCGAACGACGTCGTGTGGCAGTGCGCGTCGTGGAAGCCGGGGACGATGGTGGCGCCTCCCGCGTCCACGACGCGGCGGGCGGGCAGGTCGGCCACCTCCTCGTCCAGGCCGATGATGAGGCCGTTCCACAGGCCGATCGACGACGCCCGGGGGCGCGCCGGGTCGACGGTGATGATGGTGGCGTTGCGGATCAGGACGTCGAGCATCATGTGAGCGCCCCCGGAGTCGAGCGGCCGTCAAGCGGAGTGCTACTTCATCACACCGCCGCGGGCCGCGCGACCCCGGATGACTGCTCCGCTAGGCGACGGCCGGCTGCACCGGGGCCGCCGCCCGGCGGGCTCCGATCAGCGCAAGCACGGCGCGCGCGGTGGTGACGGCCATGATCGCCATGACGGTCAGCCAGCCTGAGGCGTCACTGGGGTGAGCCTGGCTGGTCCGGAAGGCGATCCCCCAGACGATGGTGGCGCCGGTGGCGACGAGCATGGCCGCCGTGATCGCCGTGGCGGCTACGGCGCCGATCCGCCAGGTGCGCGGGCTGAACTCGGTACTGCGGACGACCGTGACGACCGCCTGCGTGGACGCGGCGATCCCCGCGATCCCGAGCAGCAGCCAGAGCACCGACGCGGTTATCGGCCCGGCGGACGACGAGGCACCTGGCAGCAGGCGGATCCCGCCGATCCAGGCCGCGGCGACGACGATTGGCGTCGCCATCAGCGCGAAGACAGACCAGCGCTGACGCGCACGGGCGTCGCGGGCGGCCCCGATGGCGAAGGCGACCGCCGCGACCGCGGTCGCGGCGACCCCGACGATGCCGGCGGCGAAGAGCACGTGATAGGCGTCGGGAACCGCACCAGGCATGGCCCTGGCGACCTGCGCGTGGATCGCGGTCGCGATCCCCGGAACGGTGGCGATGCCGACCTGGCTGACGACCGGCTGATGTGAGATTCGGCCGAGGTCATGACCAAACCAGAACGCGGTCGCCGCGAAGGCGACCCAGCTCCAGAGCACAGTGATCAGCGCACCGCGGGAGCGCTCGGACATGGCGGATCCTCTCCTCATCGTGAACCAGGCGGCGGCAGCGCCGCGGATCAGGTCGGCGGCCATCGGGAGCGGGCGGCGTCCGTGGTCGCGCAGGTCGCAGACGAGCAGCTCGAGCTCCTCGCCGTAGCGGGCCCGCCAGTCAGGCGGATAGGCGAGCAGCAGGCCGGCCGGCCACGGCCGGCGAGCGGGCCGGCTCATGACGTCGGCCTGAGCTCGAGGCGGCGCAGGCCGGTCGTGGTCACCTGCTGCGCGGTCGCCAGGTGCGCCGCCAGGCCCTCGGCCCCGGCCGCGGTGAGCTGATAGGGCCGCCGCCGGTCCGCGGCCGGCAGCGCCTGGATCCAGCCCCGGTCCTCCAGCCGGCTCAGCGCGCCGTACAGGGTGCCAGGCCCCAGCTTGATCCCGGCGAACGACTCGATGTCCTTGGCCAGCGCATAACCGTGCTTGGGCCCGTCGGCCAGGCTGGTCAGCACCAGGACGACCGGCTCGGTCAGATCCACGCTCGTGCTCCTGAGTGGTCGCGTGCGGACAGCTCTTTACTACGTGCCACGATACTACGTACTGCGACGCATCGCAAGAGATACTAGTTGCCGTCAGGCGCGGTGCGCTCCCAGCGCTCGCGCAGCGACTCCGCGGCGGCCGGCGTCACCTCGCCGTAGACCCGGAGCCTGGCCAGGCCGCCGTCGGGCAGGACGTCGAGCCGGACCCGGTCGGCCTCCGGCGCGCTGTCGATCAGGAAGCGGTGCCGAGTGTCCGGCTGGACCCGCGTCCTGGGCAGGATCGGCGGCCACTCCGGGCCGGCGCCAGAACTGGCGTCGGGCGGGCCGACGTCGGGCGGGCTGACGTCAGAGCCGCCGCCAGCCGAACTGGCCGCCGACAGGATGACCCAGCCGGGAGCGTTGCCGACGAAGCACGAGGTGTCGATCTCCACGTACCGGATCACGCCCGGGGCAGCCAGCCTGACCTCGACGAAGTCGTTGCCCGGGCCGCGCCGGCGCGCGTTCTCCCAGCCATCGCTCGTCACCCTCGCGAGCCCGGGCATGATCAGGTGCTCCGGCGGAGAGTAGAAGGCATCGGAACAGCCGGTGACCCGGCCTCCGTTCTCCAGCGCGGCGAGATCGATCGTGCCGGTCATGAAGGCCGGATCGGGCACGACCTCGCCGTGCACGCGCAGCCTGGCCACGCCGCCGTCGGGATAGATCGACAGCCGCAGGTGAGTCCACCGCCGCCGGTCAGCGACCGGGTAGCTGTTCTGGCTGTCACCGCTCACGGCGCTCCGGCCGACCAGGGTGTGCCAGCCCGCGCCGGCTAGCTCGGCGGGCGCGGGGTAGCCGTCGGCGCAGGCGGCCTCGACCGAGATCTCCGCCGGGTAGTTGCCGCGGAAGAACGAGGTGTCGACCACCACGCCGTGCACGATGCCAGGGCGGCCGAGCCGGACGATGGCATGGTCGTGACCGGGCTCCCGGCGGCGCCTGGTCTCCCAGCCGTCGTAGACCTTGCCCCTGCTGCCGAAGTCGCCGGGAGCGAAGCCTGGCGGGGCGGGCTTGATCAGGTTCTCCTTCTCGGCGAACAGCTCGTCGCTGGCGTCGACGACGCTGCCGCCCAGGTCACGGGAAGCCAGGTCAGGCAGGACGGTGAAGTCCTCAGTCATCTGGAGCTCCTGTCGCTGTCAGCAGCCTCCCGGCCGGGCGGACTCGCCGCTGCGGCGAGGCCGGCCCGGCCGGCACCCCGCGCAGCCAGGTCTGCCTGACCACGCCGTATAGCTCCTGCCCGGCGTACGGGGTCAGCCGGTGCCTGGTGAGCAGCCGGTCTGGGTCGACCACGAACCGCTCACCGGGCGCGAACGCCACCAGGTCCGCGTCGTATCCCGCCGCGATCGCGCCCTTGCGGGCGGCCAGCCCGGCCAGGCTGGCCGGGCTGGCCGCCATCCACCTGACCACGTCGGCCAGCCCGAGGCCGCGCTTCCTGGCCTGGGTCCAGACCACCGGCAGGCCAAGCTGCACGGACGAGATCCCGCCCCACGCCGTCCTGAAATCTGCCTGGTCGAGATCCTTCAGCTCAGGCGGACACGGTGAATGGTCAGAGACGACGCAGCCGATCACGCCGGACTGCAGCGCCGCCCAGAGTCGCTCGCGGTTAGCCGCGTCCCTGATCGGCGGGCAGCACTTGAACTGGGTCTGGCCGGGGCCGATCTGCTCGGCCGTGAGGGCGAGATAGTGCGGGCAGGTCTCGGCCGTGATCGCGACTCCGTCAGCCTGAGCGGCGGCAATCAGCGGGACGGCATCGGCGCTCGACAGGTGCAGCACGTGCACCCGGGCACCCGTCCTGCGGGCGTGCTCGGCCAGCCGGCTGACGGCGGCGACTTCGGCAGAGCCGGGCCGCGACAGCAGGAAGCCGGCGTAGCCGCCGCCGGAGGCGGCGGAGGCATTCGCGATGCGGGCAGCGTCTTCCGCGTGCACGATCAGCATGGCGCCCAGGCTGGCCAGCTGCCGCGTCGCGGCCGCCAGCCCGTCGTCGTCCAGCGGCGGGAACTCGGGCACGCCCGAGTCCGCCAGGAAGCACTTGAACCCGAACACGCCTGCCGCATGCAATCCGGGCCGATCGCGTTCGTTACCGGGAACGGCGCCGCCCCAGAACCCGACGTCCACATTGCACTGGCCGTCCGCGGCCTGCCTCTTGGCGTCGAGCGCCGCGACGTCGGTCGTGGGCGGGATCGAGTTCAGCGGCATGTCGATGATCGTCGTGACGCCGCCGGCCGCCGCCGCTGCCGTGGCGGTAGCGAAACCTTCCCAGTGTGTCCTTCCTGGCTCGTTGACGTGCACGTGCGTGTCGACGAGGCCGGGCAGGAGGGTTTGGTCGTCGGGGAGCTCTATGCAGACCGTGCCCGGGGGGACCGGCCCGCCCGGTGTCGTCACGGCCGTGATCCGGCCAGCCCTGACGTGGACTTCCGCCGGGCGGATGCCTGCTGGGGTGCAGACGTGGCGGGCGCTGATGACCAGGTCGGGCTGGCCTTGGCGGGCGGGGTTGCTGAGTGTCATCGGGGCTGGCCTGGGCAGGCTGGCTGGTCGTCGGCCTCGGTCCCGATCGCCGCGACGACGCCGGCCTGCGGACCGGGTGCCGGCATCAGGTCCCCGTTAGATCGGAGGGCCTTACCGGGACCCGGGCGAGGTCGAGCCCGGTCGCCGCGCGGATAGCGGCCACGATGGCTGGTCCTGACGAGATCACGGGTGGCTCGCCGACGCCGCGCAGGCCGTACGGGGCATGCGGGTCCGGGTACTCAAGGATGTCGATCCGCATCGGCGGGACGTCGAGGATCGTGGGGATCAGGTAGTCCGTGAACGACGGGTTCGCGATCATGCCGTCGCGCACCTGGATCTCCTCCATGACGGCCAGGCCGAGTCCCTGGGCGCTGCCGCCCTGGATCTGGCCGGCTACCGCCTGCGGGTTGAGCGCGCGGCCGACGTCCTGCGCGCAGTCCAGCGCCACCACTTTGACCAGGCCAAGCTCGGTGTCGACATCGACGACCGCCCGGTGGGCGGCGAACGCGTACTGGACATGCGCGAAGCCCTGGCCGGTCTCCGGGTCGACCGGCTGGGTGGGACGGTGCCGCCACTGCACCATCTCGTCGATCACCTCCGAGCCGAGGAACGCGGCAATCGGCCCGAGCGGGCCGTGCGGCCCCTGCGAGTCGAGCTGACCGTGCGGGCCGTGCGGGTCGAGCGGGCCTGGCCATACCTGCTCGTCGGCCAGCCGCAGGCCGGCCAGCGCCGTATCAGGGTCGGCCTGCTGCCTGACGAGGGCGAACAGCCGTTCCCGCACGCGCTCGCACGCGGCCTTGACCGCGCCGCCGGTGACGTAGGTCTGCCTGGACGCCGACGTCGATCCGGCCGAGCCGATCGCGGTGTCCTTCGGGACAATTACCACGGCGCCGACGCCGAGCTCGGTCCGGCAGATCTGCTGCTCGATCGTGACCAGTCCCTGGCCGACCTCGGCCGCGGCGGTGTGCACGGTCACGACCGGCTCGCCGGCGACGACCTCCAGCCGGACCCGGGCGGTCGAGTAGTCGTCGGAGCCCTCGGAGAAGCCTACGTTCTTGTAGCCGACGGCATAGCCGACGCCGCGCGCGATGCCCTCGCCGTGCGTGGTGTTGCCGACCCCGCCGGGCAGCGAGCGCACGTCAGGGCCGCTGGCACTGGCACCGTCCGGGACCCAGGGGGGCCGCCGGGACCGGGGGGACTGCCGGACCCGAGCGGCCGGGACCCGGGCGGCCGGGACGGGGAGCGGCATCTGCTGTACCCGGCGCAGCAGCTCGGCGACCGGCGCCGGGCTGTCGATGACCTGCCCGGTGGGGCCGGAGCTGCCCTCCGCCATGGCGTTCCGGCAGCGCAACTCGACCGGATCCATGCCGAGGGAAGCCGCCAGCTTGTCCATCTGCGCCTCGTAGCCGAACGCCGCCTGCACGTTGCCGAACCCGCGCATCGCCCCGCACGGCGGGTTGTTCGTGTAGACGCCGTAAGCGTCGATGTGCACGTTCGGCACGACGTACGGCCCAGCGCCCATCGTTGCGGCGTTGGCCACGACCGCCGTCGTACTCGACGCGTACGCGCCGCCGTCGAGGTGGATCACGGCTCGGACGTAGACCAGCGAGCCGTCTCGGTCGGCGCCGTGCTCGTAGCGCATCCTGGCCGGGTGCCGGTGCACGTGGCCGAAGAACGACTCCTCGCGCGAGTAGATCATCTTGACCGGCTTGCCGGCGTGCAGCGCAAGCAGGCACGCGTGCACGTGCATCGACAGGTCCTCGCGACCGCCGAACGCGCCTCCCACGCCGGCCAGCGTCAGCCGGACCCGGTCGGGCGGCAGGCCCAGCGCCGCGCAGACCTGCTGCTGGTCCCGGTGCAGCCACTGGGTCGAGACGAACAGGTCGACCCCGCCGGTGCCGTCCGGCACCGCCAGTCCCGCCTCGGGGCCGAGGAAGGCCTGGTCCTGCATCCCGATCTCGTAGCGCCCGGTGACAACTACGTCGGCATGCGGCACCGGGTCGCCCTTGCGGATCTTAAGGTGCCTGACCAGGTTGCCACCCGGATGCAGGCGCGGTGCGCCGGGCTCGAGCGCGGCGATCGCATCGGTCACCGGCTCGAGCACCTCGTAGTCCACGACGATCTTGCTCGCGGCGAGCCTGGCGACCTCGGGGTGATCGGCCGCTACGAGAGCCACCGGCTCGCCGGCGTATCTGACCACGTCGGCGGCGAGCACGGGCTGGTCGGCCTGGCCGAGGCCGAAGGCGTTCTGCCCCGGGACGTCGTCGCTGGTGAGGACGACATGGACCCCCGCAGTGGCCAGGGCGGCGCCGATCGAGACCGACCTGATCCTGGCGTGCGGGTGCGGACTGCGCAGCGTGACGCCCCAGAGCATGTCGTCGGTCCACAGGTCACTGCCGTAGGCGAACTCCCCGGTGACCTTCAGCGTGCCGTCCGGCCGGAGCGGGCTCGTGCCGATCCCGTCGCTCGCCTTCGGACCTGTCCGGCCCGCAGGTGCACCGGCCGGAGCCGACCGCGCCGGGTCGCGCGTAGGTGTGCTCACGGCGCCGAGTCTGCCCGTTCACCAGGGGGACATCAAGACGCCGCGGTCCGGTCGTACTGCTCCTGCTAACGAGGCATGCGGCCCGGGTCGATCCGCAGCAGGTAGCCCAGGGCGGGAACCCAGACCGCCCCGGCGGTGGCGTAGATCTGCGAGCACGGCTGCTGCCCGCACGAGCCGGCCGGGACCGGCACGCCGCCAAGCAGCCGGCCGGTAGCGACGCTGACCCGCAGTACGCCGCTGAACGGGTAGCCGTCGTCGAGGAACCACAGCGACCCGCTGCCGAACGTCAGGAAGTCGAGGCCGCCGGTACTCGCCGGATCGTAGCCGCGGGAGTGGTAGACCCGCGTCACCTTGCCGGTGCCCGGGTCGAACCGCAGCACGCTCTCGCTCTCGCCCGGAGTGAACTCCCACATCGAGCCTTCGCCGTACGCGAGCGACACATTGCCCGAATAGGCGGGCTGGTACCAGGGTGCCGGGGCGAGCAGGGCGTGCCTGCGGCCGTCGAGCGCGATTCCCTGCACCATGCTGTAGCCGACCACCCACCACAGGGCATGCGGCGCGACGGCGGCCGGGCCGATCTGCGCGGCAAGGTGCCCGGACCGCCAGCTGGCCCGCGAGGCGACCGGGCCGAAGCGGAAGAGCTCGCTGACATTCGGCATCCTGATCAGGCAGCTGGCATAGAACTGGCCGGCGCTGTAGGTCAGGTAGGTGCACGGACCAGCCGGAAGGTGCAGGAGCGCCACGACGTGGCCGGTCGCCGGGTCGATCCGCTCGAGCTGAGGACGCCCGGGCCGGTAGGGCGCGGTAACCCAGACGGTGCCGCCTCCCGCGGCGACGGCCGGGGACTGCCGGCCGAGGCCGATCCGCAGCACGACCCGGTTCAGCCGCAGGTCGATCCCGACGAGCTGGTAACTGGTGTACGGATCTGACGGCGGGCCGGTCTCCGTGACGGCCCATGCCCTGGTCCCATCGCTGGTCAGGCTGATCACCCCGCTCACCGGGATCCGGGCCACGACGGCGCCCGGGTACTCAGGCGGCAGCGCCACAGTGCGGTCCGGTCCTGACGCCCGGCGGGCGGGATGCCCGGCTGGTCCGCCGCCCAGCAGCCTGGCCCCGGCCAAGAGCGCGATCACGACCAGGACCAGGCCGCCCAGGATCTGGCGCCTGCGGCGGAAGCCGCGCGGGCGCTCAGGACCACCAAGCGCGACGACGTCCTCGACCATGACTCCTAGGATGCCCGCCCGCGCGAGATGCTGCGTTCCGCGCCTTCCGTCAGCGACTGTCTCCGGGCGGCCGGCAGCGGCCTCCGCGGTCAGGCTAGCTTCGCGGCGGCGCGGGTGGCCGCGGCTGCGGCGTAGTGCTCGTCGACGGTGACTACCTGGTCGCGTTCGACCACGATCTCGCCGTTGACGATCAGCAGTTCCAGCGGCGGCCGGGCGCCGAGTACCAGGGCCGCTACCGGGTCGGCGACGTTCGCCGAGGCCAGCCCGTCCATCCGCCACAACGCGATATCGGCGAGCTTGCCTGCCTCCAGCGACCCGATTTCGTCGGCCCGCCCCAGCAGCCGGGCACCGCCGAGCGTGGCCAGCTCAAGCGACTGCCGGACGGTCAGCGCCTTCGGCCCGCCAGCCGCCCGCGCCATCAGCACGGCCTGGCGTACTTCCCCGAGCAGCGAGCTCTCCTCGTTGGACGCCGCGCCGTCAACGCCGAGCCCTACCGGGACGCCGGCCGCGACGAGGTCCGCCGTCCGGCAGATCCCGGCCCCGAGCCTGGCGTTCGACGACGGGCAGTGCGCGACACCGGTGCCGGTCGCGGCCAGCCGCGCGATCGCCGCGTCGTTCAGGTGCACGGCGTGCGCCAGCCAGACGTCCTCGCCCAGCCAGCCGAGCGAGTCGAGGTACTCCACCGGCGCGCAGCCGAAGCGCCCGGCGCAGTACTCGTCCTCGTCCGCGGTCTCGGCGACGTGGGTATGCAGCCGCACGTGCCGGTCGCGCGCGAGCCCGGCTGCCGCCCGCATCAGCTCGCCTGTCACGGAGAACGGGGAGCACGGGGCGACTCCCATCCGCAGCATCGAGCCGGGCCGTGGGTCATGGAAGGACGAGATCGCCTGCTCGGTCGCCGCGAGAATGGTGTCGAGGTCCTCGGTGACCTCGTCGGGCGGCAGGCCGCCCGACGAGGCGCCCAGGTCCATCGACCCCCGGGTCGGATGGAACCGCAGTCCGACATCCCGCGCCGCGGCGACGGTTGCCCCGAGGACGTCACCCCCGCCGCGCGGGAACAGGTAGTGGTGGTCCGTGCTCGTCGTGCAGCCGGTCCTGGCCAGCCAGGCCAGAGCAGCGGTCGCCGCGTCCCGAACGATCTGCTCGTCGATTCGCGCCCACACCGGGTACAGCTCGGTCAGCCACTGGAAGAGGGGCGAGTCGACGGCCCTCCCTCTGGTCACCCACTGATACAGGTGGTGGTGCGTGTTGACAAGTCCCGGCGTCGCCAGGCATCCGGTCGCGTCGATGATCTGCGCGTGGTCGAAGGCCGCGGGCACCTCGCCGGCGCCGACCGCCGCGATCTGGTTTCCGCTGACGGCGACATATCCGGTGGCGTACTCGGCCCGGTCGCCGTCCATCGTCACGACGTGGCAGCCGCTGAGCACGAACACGGTCACGGGCGCTCCCCTGCCGCGCTAAGCCTGGAGGCCGCCAGGCGCACGGCGTCGAGGATCTTCTCATAGCCAGTGCACCGGCACAGGTTCCCCGCCAGCGCCTCCCTGACGTCGGCGTCGGACGGGTCAGGATCGCGGATCAGCAGATCGTGGGCCGCGACCAGCAGCCCGGGCGTGCAGAAACCACACTGCACGGCTCCCGCCTCGATGAAGGCCTGCTGCACCGGATGCAGTTCGCCGTCCTGCCCGGTTCCGGCCGAGCCGGCCAGTCCCTCGACGGTCACGATCTCGCGCCCGTCCGCCTGGCCGGCGGCGACCAGGCACGCACAGACCGGGACGCCGTCCAGGTATACGGTGCAGGACCCGCACTCGCCCTGCTCGCAGGCGTTCTTCGAGCCAGGCAGCCCCATCCGCTCGCGGAGCACGAAGAGCAGGCTCTCACCAGGCCAGACATCGTCGGCCTGGTGCCGCGTCCCGTTGACGGTCGCCGTCACCCGCATCGGCTGGTCACCCCTCCTCGTCGTCTGCCCCGGCGAGCCGGTAGTCATCCCAGGCCCAGGCAAGGGTACGGCGGGCGAGCACGCCGAGCGCGTGCCGCCGGTAGGCGGCTGTCCCCCGCACGTCGTCGATCGGCCGGGCCGCCGCACTGACCAGCGCGCCGAACTCGGTCACCACCGCCGCTGGCAGTTCGTCGCGCGACTCCCACAGCCCGGACTCGTCGAGCGCCACGCCCAGACAGGCCTCGGCTTCGCTGGCCCGGACCGGAGTCGGCGCCGCCGACCCGATCCCGGTGCCGACCGCCCGGCGATCCGGATGCAGCGAGAGCGCGAACGCCGCCACCGCGATCACCATCGCGTTACGGGTCCCGATCTTGGCGAACTGCTCGGGTCCGGCGGGCGGGCTGATCCACACCGCCGCGATGAGCTCGTCCGGGGCCAGAGCGTTGCGCTTGACCCCAGTGAAGAAGTCATCGATCGCGATCCGCCGGGTCCCCCTGACCGAGGCGACCTCCACCTGCGCGCCCGCTGCCAGCAACGCCGGATGACAGTCCCCGGCCGGCGACGCGGAGCCGAGATTGCCGCCGATCGTCCCCCGGTTGCGAATCTGCGGCGACCCGACAGTCCTGGCTGCCATCGCGAGCCCAGGCAGCCGGTTCCGGAGCCGGTCAGCGCCCGTGCCGCTGACGTCCGTAGCGCTGATGCCCGTAGCGCTGATGCCGGCGCCGCTGACGCCCGTGCTGCTGACGCCACGGCCGCCGCGCTCCCCCGTCAGGTCCGCGTAGGTGAGCCCGGCCCCGAGCCGCAGCCAGCCTTCCGCGACGGTCCAGCCTCGCAGCTCTGGTATGCGACCGAGGTCGAGCAGCGCCGGCGGTCGCTTCCTGGCGAAGTTGAGCTCAACCATGACGTCAGTGCCGCCGGCGATAGGCAGTGCCTCCGGGTTCGCGGCCCTGGCCACCAGAGCCTCGCCCCAGGAGCGCGGTTGCAGGAACTCCATTCCGCCCCTCCGCGCACAGCGTCCCATATCCCGCGGTGCGGCGACAGCGAACGCGGGCCGCTGACGCCTAGTCGGCGGAGTGCGGCGGCGAGGAGTAGCGGGCCGCGGTGAAGGCGATGACTAGCGGGACGTCGATCGCGTAGATCACCAGCATCACGACGAGGACAGCGAGCGGAGCGCCACGGACGTGATCCCGCACGAACGCGAAGCCGATCATCGCGGCCGAGATGACGTAAGCCAGCGCGGCCCAGCGCAGCACGACGAGGAACCGCGTCCAGGCGAACTCGCGCAGCCGGGCCAGCAGGCCGGCACCGGCCAGCAGGAGCGCCGCGCTCACCGCGGCGAGACCGATCGGCAGGCCAAGTGGTGGCCTGCGCGGCGCGTACGAGGCAAGGATGATGCCGCCGACCACGACAAGCGCCAGCGAGACGACAGTCAGCGCCTCCACGGGGGGCAACCGCCGCGCGGCAGGGGAGGCTGCGTCCGCGGGCACCGCGCCGCCCCCGAACGCGCTCGCCCCGGTCGGGCCATCCCCGGTCGCGCCATCCCCGAACGCGCTGTCCGGCGACGATTCGGCGGTCACTGCGTCGCCACCCTCGTCATGATGATCAGCGTCGCCACCTGCATCACGCCGGTTGCCCCTGCTGTGTACACGAATCGTTTCATCAGCATGCCGATGACCTCGCCGTCCGGGCTGGACTTGCGCATCTCGAGCAGCACGGCGACGTTAGCTGGCTCCAGGATGCCGAGCGCGATCACGGCCATGACCCCGACGACGCAGTACGAGGCGACCAGCCAGGCATGGTTGGGGCTGGCCGGGGCGAGGTTGCCGAGCCGCAGCGCCAGCTGGAATCCGGCCGCGAGGGTCATGAGCACCAGCGTCGGCATGATGATCACCATCATCGGCATGAACCGGGCGGCGAACTCGGCCCGCGCGGAGATCGGCAGACGGCTCAGGATCGGGCCCACGACGAGACCGACGAACAGGTCGATGGCCGTCCACAGCGCACCACCCGCCACGTGGCAGAAGGTCAGTGCCCAGGCCCAGTTGCCGGCGATCGCGACGACCACGAAGACGACGATCACGACGACAACCGGCAGGCCGCGCAGCGGCACCACCTGGGGTATGGGTGGTCCCGTCACCGGAGCGGCATCCGCGCCTGCCTGCTGCTGGCTGATCCCGGTCATCATGCCCCCTCAGGAACTCTCGGGCACAACGAGCACCCTCTCACACTGGTCAGGCGAAGCACGCGGGTGACTCCCAGGCTGGCCCGGCCGCTGGCGCGTCGTCCCGCCCGACCGCGCACTGGATCAGCCCGTACGGCCTGTCGTCGGCGTGGAACACCTCGCCGGGATTGTCCAGGCCGAACGGCTGGAGGTCGACGAGGAAATGATGCTTGTTCGGGGCCGACAGCCTGATCTCGGCGATGTCGTCCCTGGCCGCGAGCACGGCCGAGCCCATCTCCCACAGCGTCTGCTGCAGTGCCCGGCTGTGCACGACGGCGAACCGCTCCAGCATGGTCTGCCGCACCTGCGCGAACGCCTCGCCCCACGGCACGTCCGTGGTCGCGTATCGCCAGCGCGCGGTCAGTGACGTGGCCAGGATCCGGTCGGTCGCCTCGGGCAGCGTGGTGTAGCGGTCCTTGAAGAATCCGGTGAACTGCGAGCCGGTGGACTTGAGCACGACAAGGTCCCTGATCCCGGCGATCACCCAGGACTGGTCAACGGAACCCTCCGCGCTAGTCGTCACCGCAGCGGTGCGGATCTCCCCGCCAGTCCGCACGAACGTGTGCGCGTGCGGCGCGCCAGCGACGGTTACTCGTTCCCAGCGGTACTCATCGACGTCGACGCGAGCGCGGCTCACCGAGGGGATGTCCCGCACGAAGTGCCGGGCGAGGGTGAGCGCGTAGTCCTCGATCTCTCCGGCCCCGCACTCCCTGGCATAGGCGAACACGGTGTTCTTCTGGCTGTCGGTAGGAAGCACGCTGGCCTGGTCGCCGGTCAGGTGCGCGGCGGCGAAATCGCCGCGCAGCGCCGTGCTGACGTTCAGGTCGCGGATCTCGTGCCGGCCGGTGTCCCGGCAGATCCTGACCACGCGGGTCTCGGCCTTGCCGTACTGGCTCTCGGCGAGGACGAACGCCATGTCCCTAGCTCCCTCGGTAGGTGGAGTACGAGTACGGGCTGAGCAGCAGCGGCACGTGGTACGTCGGCCGGACTCCGTCGGCACGGAAGGTGACGGCGACCTCGGGGAAGAACGGCTCCTCGCCCGAGCCGGCCGCTGCCAGGTACGCGCCGGTCTCGAAGGTCAGCCGGTACGTCCCGGCGGGCAGCGCGGCCACGCCGAAGTCGGAGATCCGCCCGTCGGCGTCGGTGATACCCCGGCCAAGCTCGGCGGGCTCGCCGGGCCCGATCCGTTCGAGCCGCACGACGACTCCGCTGGCCGGAATGCCCCGCACCGCGTCGAGCACGTGCGTGCTGATCGCGCTCACGCGGCGCCGCCCGTCAGCCTGCGCAGCCGCAGCCGGCTGATCTTGGCCAGCTCCGCTGCCACGACGCGCCACTCGGTCTCGGGGTCGTTCGCGAGCCGTTCTCGCAGGAAGGCGAGCAGGCCGGCCGCGCTGCGACCGGTCGCGCAGGCGAGGTAGACGTGGCCGAACCGCTGCTCGTACTCGGCGTTGCCGTCGGCGAGAGCCGCGCGAGCCTGCGCGTCGTCGCCGGAGACGCCCGCCTGCTCCTGGCTCGACCAGCCGGTCACCTGGCGCTCGCCGAGCCTGGGATGCCCGTCGAGCGCCTCCCGCAGGTCCGCCTCGCCGAGCGCCGCGACAGCCGCGTCAGACGCGGCGAGCAGGTCCCCGATGCTGGCGTACGGCCGCCCGGCCTCGACGGCCGCCACCCAGGCCTGCGACGAGCAGCACGCTGCGAGTGCCTGCCTGGCCGCGCTGGCAGGCAGCGAGTTCAGATCGTCCATGCCGGTCACCACGCCAGGCTCTCGCGCCACCGCTCGCGCAGGCAAGACCCGCCCGCATCACCTAGGTGACCGGCTCGGCGGTCAGGTCTCCCTCGGCCCGTACCGTCCAGCTTGCCAGCAGCCAGTACACGGCGCCGCCGACGATCAGCCCGAGGAAGACGCTGAAGTCAGATCCGAAGGAACCGCCGATCCGGCTGGCGATCGGCCCCACGTACGGCGGGTAGGCGTTCAGCCAGAGGGCCGCGGCTACCATCCCGGCAGCCTGCGCGATCAGGGCCGGCCAGGAGAATCCCCTGCCCCGGTAATACAGCCCGCCACTGGGGGCGAGCAGGGATGCC
>DASWAA010000164.1:0-11182 GCA_036391385.1 Streptosporangiaceae bacterium | reverse complement strand
CTCGCGCTGACATTGTCGCAGGCATCGGCGTCGTGGTGGAGCGAGCTCGCCGTGACGCTGGCGTGGAGGCTGGCAGCGACGGGAGCGGCGCTGCGCGCCGGCGAGATCGACTTGTCGCGGGCGCGGCTGATCGCCGAGGCGACCAGCATGCTGGACGAGGAGACCGCGCGGAAAGTGGAAGCGCGGGTGCTACCACGAGCCGGAGAGCAGACGACCGGACAGCTTCGGGCTGCACTGCGCCGCGCCGTGATTGCCGCAGATCCGAAGGGCGCCGAGCGGCGCCGTGAGGAGGCTGAACGACGAGCAAGAGTCATGTTGTATCCGGACGCCGAGGGGACGGCATCGCTGGCCGGGTACAACCTGCCTGGGGTTCAGGCCGCAGCGGCGATGGCGAGGATGAGCGCGCTAGCCCGGGCGATGAAGGCCTCTGGAGCCGCCGGCGGCATGGATCTGCTGCGGGCACAGGTGTTCCTTGGCCTGCTGCTCGGCACCTTGCCCTACATCCCGCCATCGCCTAGCGGCCCACCTGACCTGCCCCCAGACGACTCGGCACCTGATGACCCGGCCGATCAGCCGAGTGACGAGACGCCGAGGGGCCCTGCTGAGGATCGCGGCAACAGTCCACGACCCGAGCCGCCGCCAACTGAGCCCCCCGCTCGTGGTCCGCGCGGCGGCTTCGACGGTCGGGCCCCGCATGATCAAGGGTCCGCGGGGGCCGGACCCGATGATCCGGGGCCAGCCGGACCCGAACCCGATGATCCGGGGCCACCCGGACTCGATGATCCGGGGCCACCCAGACTCGATGATCCGGGGCCAGGTGATCCAGGGCCAGCCGGATCCGACGATGGCTATCCGGATGCTCCTGGCTGCCCAGGCGACTGGCCGGCTGACGACGAGGACCTAGGCGCTACATCTCGACCGCCGCCAGCCTGGCCGGAGGTGATGTCGTTCGTCCCGCCCGGGCCCGCGGCGATGGGTGGCCTGTGCCCGGTCGGCGGCGGAAAGCTCGATCTCAGGGTGCCGTGGTCGACGCTGGCCGAGGAGTCAAGGGAACCCGGATACCTGGGTCGGCTCGGACCGATTACTCCTGGGCAGGCCAGGTACCTCGCCGGCCTCGCGGCGGCCGAGGCAGGGACGCAGTGGCGGGTCATCGTTACCAGTTCGCAGGGGCGAGCCGAGGCAGTGACCCGGGTGCTTCGTCACGGCAACGACGCAGTTGCCGGTCTCGTCGACCGCGTCACCGTCACGATCAGCAGGGATGCTCTCCAGCTATCCGCGGCTCAGCTATCCGCGGCTCAGCTATCCGGGGCTCAGCTATCCGCCGCGACTGGTCACCAGGCTGGCAAGTCGACGGCGGCTGCGGAGCGGGTACTGGCCGCCGTCGTCCGAGCGGCCGTTCGGGCGGCTGACGAGGCAGACCTGCGGACGGCTGCCGACGTCGCCGCGTCGGGCGGGTGCGCGCACCGTGAGGCGAGCGCGGCCTACCGGCCGCCGACCCGGTTGTGGGAGTACGTCACTGCCCGGGATCTGACCTGCCGGTTCCCGACCTGCCGACAGCCCGCGTGGCGGTGCGACCTGGACCACACCACCCCGTACGACAAGGGCGGCCGGACCTGCCGGTGCAACCTGGGCGGCCTGTGCCGGTTCCATCACCAGCTGAAGCAGCACCGCCTGTGGCAACTGACTCAGCCAGTGCCCGGAACCTTCACCTGGACAACTCCGACCGGACGCACCTACGCCATCGAGCCAGATATGCACCCCGTATAGGAGCGAACATGGGCTGGGATAACCCGCCGGTTCCCTGGCGGGAGTTCGAGCGGCGCCTGTCCTGGCGGCAGAGCGAGCCGCAAGGTGACGGACGGGGCGAGACCGGAACGGACGACTCACCACCTCGCCCGGTCACGCGGCTGCCTGTGGCGGCAGCACGCCCGGGACGGACGGGACGCGCCCGCAAGAGCAGGCAGCCGGTTCCTTGGGCGGAACTGCACTGCCACTCGTCTTACAGCTTCCTCGACGGCGCGTCCGCGCCACGCGAACTGATCACCGAGGCCGCAGAACGTGGCCTGACCGCCATCGCCATCACCGATCACGACGGGATGTACGGAGTTCCGCAGTTCGCCCAGGAAGCGGCTCGCTTCAGAGAGGGCATTGCCGCCGCCAGGGAAGGGGACACCGACGGCGGGCCTACCGGCAACGGGGCCACCGACGGCGGGCCAACCGGCAACGGGGCCACCGACGGCGGGTGCACCAGCAGCGAGTGCACCAGCAGCGGGTCGCGCGCGGTCGAGGCAGTAGCGACTGTGTTCGGCGCCGAACTCAGCCTGGACATCCCTAGCTTGTTCGCTCCGTCAGCTGCCCGCACCCCACCCCCCGCGCACCCCTCCCACACCCCGCACCCCTCCCGCACCCCCCACTCCGCTCGCCGCAGAGACAGCATCGGGTTGCTCCCGGCGCCAGCCCTGGCCGACCTGCCCGTCGGAACGCCGCGCGCGGGCGTACCCGACCCGGCCGGGCGGCACCTGCTCGTTCTTGCCCGTGATCCCGAGGGCTACCGGCGGCTGTGCCAGGTGATCAGCGCCGCACATCTCGCTGGCGGGGAGAAGGGCCGGCCGGTCTACGACCTGCAGTCGCTCGCAGCGGCGCACGGCGGGCACTGGGTCATCCTCACCGGCTGCCGGAAGGGCATCGTGCCCGCCGCCCTGGCACGGGGCTCGCGGAAGAACTCGCTGGAGAGTTCGCCGGGAGGTCAGCTTTCGCCGGGAGGTCAGCTAGAGACAGCAGCGGCGGAACTGCGCGCGCTCACCGAGATGTTCGGCCGCGACAACGTCATGGTCGAGCTGATCTCCCACGATCACCCGGACGACGACGAGCGGAACGACGCGCTGTTCGAGCTGGCCAGGCGCCAGAATCTCGGTGTCGTAGCCACGAACAACGTCCATCACGCCAGGCCCGCCGACGCCCTGCTGGCCCAGGTGCTCGCCGCGATCAGGGCCCGCAGCAGCCTGGACGACATGGACGGCTGGCTGGCCGCGTCCGGTTCCGCCTACATCAGGTCGGGCGAGGAGATGGCACATCGGCTGCGGCGTTACCCCGGAGTGCTCGAGCGGACTGTCGAGCTCGCCCTGCAGTGCGCGTTCGACTTCAAGGTCATCGCGCCGAAGCTGCCTGACTTTCCGGTGCCCGATGGCCATGACGAGATGAGCTGGCTGCGGGCGCTCGTCGCACGCCGGACGCCCGGCCGGTACGGCGACCCGGGAGCCGAGCGCATCCCGGGCGCCTACCGGCAGATCGAGCACGAGCTCGACGTCATTCACCAGCTCGGATTCGCCGGCTACTTCCTGATCGTGCACGACATCGTGGAGTTCTGCACGAAGAACGGCATCCTCTGCCAGGGCCGCGGTTCAGCAGCCAACTCGGCGGTCTGCTATGCGCTCGGCATTACCAGTGTCGACCCCGTTATGCACGGATTGCTGTTTGAGCGTTTCCTGTCCACGGGCCGGGACGGCCCGCCGGATATCGACCTCGATATCGAGCACCACCGGCGCGAGGAGGTCATCCAGTACGTCTACGGCGCGTACGGCCGGGGCAAGGCGGCGCAGGTCGCGAACGTGATCGCCTACCGCCCGAGGATGGCGATCCGCGACGCGGGCCGGGCGCTCGGTTACTCACCGGAGGAGCAGAACGCCTGGTCCAGGCAGGTCGGCCCGCGGTCATACGGTCCCGGCCAGCCAGTCCCCCCTGATGCCGGAGTCCCCGAGCCGGTCATCGCGCTGGCCGAACGCATGCAGCGGCTGCCCCGCCACCTCGGCATCCACTCGGGCGGGATGGTGATCTGTGACCGCCCGGTCGGCGAGGTCTGCCCGGTCGAGTGGGCGCGGATGCCGAACCGTTCCGTGCTCCAGTGGGACAAGGACGACTGCGCGTACGCGGGCCTGGTCAAGTTCGACCTGCTCGGGCTGGGCATGCTGACGGCGCTGCGGGATTGCTTCGAGCTCGTCGCCGGGCACCACGGAGTCCGCTGGGACCTGCACTCGATTCCGCAGGAGGACGCGGGCGTCTACGACATGCTGTGCGAGGCCGACACCGTCGGGGTGTTCCAGGTCGAGTCGCGCGCGCAGATGGCGACGCTGCCTAGGCTGCGGCCGCGGGAGTTCTACGACCTGGTCGTCGAGGTGGCGCTGATCAGGCCGGGCCCCATCCAGGGCGGCTCGGTGCACCCCTACATGCGCCGCCGTCGCGGCGACGAACTGCCGTACCTGCCGCATCCCTCGATGCAGCAGGCGCTCGGCAAGACGCTCGGGGTGCCGCTGTTCCAGGAGCAGATGATGCAGATCGCGATCGACTGCGCTGGGTTCAGCCCGGCCGAGGCCGACCGGCTGCGCCAGGCGATGAGCTCCAAGCGCGCGCCGGAACGGATCGAGGAACTGCGCGCGCGCTTGCTCGGCGGCATGGGGGAGCGCGGCATCTCGCCCGAGGTCGCCGAGGACATCTACGAGAAGATCCTGGCGTTCTCCAGCTACGGCTTCCCCGAGTCGCACGCGATCAGCTTCGCCTACCTGGTCTACGCCAGCGCCTGGCTGAAGTGCTACTACCCGGCGGCGTTCACCGCGGCGCTGCTGCGCGCCCAGCCGATGGGCTTCTACTCGCCGGCCAGCCTGATCAGCGACGTGCGCAGGCACGGCGTGCAGGTGCGCGGCGTCGATGTCAACGCCAGTGCCGTCCTCGCGAGCCTGGAAAGATCGACACCCAGGAGATCGATGCATAACGGCTCGCACGAGCCAGCCGACGACGCAGAGCCAGTCCCATCCGGGGGAAAGCCAGTCGCCAGCCAGCCCGCGATCAGAGTCGGCCTGTCCGAGGTGCGCAGCCTGGGCTCCGACGCAGCCGCCGCCATCGTGGCCGGCCAGCCGTACGCAGGCCTGGAGGACTTCGCCCGGCGGACAGCGCTGCCGCGTCCGGCGCTTGAGGCACTGGCGACCGCGGGAGCGTTCGGCTGCTTCGGGCTGTCCCGGCGCGAAGCGCTGTGGGCGGCCGGGGCTGCCGCGACGATCAGGTCCGGGCAGCTGCCGGGAACGACAATTGGCCTGACGGCCCCGCAGCTGCAGGCCATGACGCCAGCCGAGGTGACGTTCGCCGACCTGTGGGCGACCGGAACCTACGGAACTCACCCGATCGAGCACATCCGCGGGATGCTGGACGAGCAGCAGGTCACCCCGGCAGCGGGGCTGCGGGACGCGCCGTCAGGTACCTCGATCACCGTGGGCGGCCTGGTCACGCACCGGCAGCAGCCGGGGACCGCCCGCGGGGTGGTCTTCCTCAGTCTGGAGGACGAGACTGGCATGGCGAACGTCATCTGCCCGCCAGCCGTGTGGCAGCGATACCGCAAGGTCGGGGTGGATGCCAGCGCGCTCCTGGTGACCGGACGGGTCGAGCGCCTCGACGGCGCGGTTAGCCTGCTGGCGACCGGGCTGCGAAAGCTGAAGGTCGTCGCGGCCGCACGCAGCCGCGACTTCCGCTGACCCAGCCAGATCAGCCAGCCAGCTCAGCCAGCCAGCCAGCTCAGCCAGCCAGCCAACTCAGCCAGCCAGCGGCCACCACTAGCGCCAACTGCGTCAGGCGATGAGACGATATGCGCGGGAGGTAACTGGCGTGGTGACGAAGCTTTTCGGTGACGTGGCGGCATCAGCGGACGACGATCGCGTGGCGACCCTGGAAATCCGCCGTCCGCCGGACAACTTCTTCGACGCGGCGCTGATCGCGTCCGTCGCGGATGCCTGCGACTGGGCGACGGACGAGGCAGGTGCCCGCGCGATCGTGCTCTGCTCGGAGGGCAAGCACTTCTGCGCCGGAGCCGACTTCACCGGGCGGTCATCGAGCGCCAACCGGATCGGCGCGAGCGGCGGAGCGCGGGAACTCTACAACGAGGCCGCTCGCCTGCTCGAGGTGCCGATTCCCGTCGTCGCCGCCGTTCAGGGCGCGGCCGTCGGCGGTGGTCTCGGCCTGGCGTGCGCTGCTGACTTCCGGGTGGCCAGCCCTGAGTCCCGGTTCGTCGCGAACTTCGCCAGGATCGGGCTGCACCAGGGTTTCGGGCTGAGCGTGACCCTGCCGCTGATCGTCGGCCAGCAGCGGGCTTCCGAGATGCTCTATACCGGCCGCCGGGTCGGCGGTGAGGAGGCCGTCCGGATCGGCCTGGCCGACCGGCTCGCTGCGGGCGCCGAACTCCGGCAAACAGCACTCGAGCTAGCGGCAGAGCTGGCCTCGGCCGGTCCGCTCGCGGTGCGAGCGATCCGCGCGACCATGCGCGCCGGGCTTGCCGAGCGAGCCCGGGCCGCGATGGACCACGAGCTAGCCGAGCAGGAGAAGCTCTGGCCGACCGCGGACTTCGCCGAAGGCGTGCGCGCGGCCGCCGAGCGCCGGCCGGCCAGCTTTGAGGGCCGCTAGGCAGTCAATGGACGAACACGAGCACGAGAACGCGGACGTCGCGGCGATCCGAGCCGAGCTGCGGCAGTGGCTAGCTGAGCACTGGGCTCCAGAGCTCAGCCTGCCGGCCTGGCGGGAGCTGCTCGCCGACTCAGGCTGGGCCCGGCCCAGCTGGCCGAGCGCCTGGTGCGGCAGGTCGCTGCCGGCTGAACTCGCCCGCGTCGCCACCGCCGAGCTAACGGCGGCTGGGGCTCCCGGGCCGCCCGAGGGCCTCGGCATGATGCTCGCCGCGCCCGTGCTTCTCGAACATGGCAGCGACGAGCTGAAGGACCGGTTCATCCGTCCCACCGTCACGGGCCAGATCACCTGGTGTCAGCTCTTCAGCGAGCCCGGCGCGGGCTCCGACCTCGCCGGCCTGTCGACCAGGGCCGCACCTGACGGCGACGAGTGGGTGGTAACCGGCCAGAAGGTGTGGTCGACCGGCGCTGCCACCGCCGACTACGGGCTGCTCCTCACCCGGACGAACTGGGATGTCCCTAAGCATCAGGGCATCACTGCCTTCGTCCTGCCGATGCGCCAGCCCGGAGTTCAGGTCCGCCCGCTGCGGCAGATGAACGGCCACAGGTCATTCAACGAGGTCTTCTTCGACGAGGCCCGCGTTCGCTCCGACAACGTCATCGGCCAGCCCGGCGGCGGGTGGACGATCGCTCGCGCGACCCTGGCACACGAGCGCAGGCTCGCGGTGTTCCCGCCGGCACCCGAGCAGGCCAGTGGCCGAGCCTGGCGCGAGGCGATCGCGGAGCGGACGGCGGCGGCCGAGCCGCACAAGTGGTACCCGCAGCGGGCGGGCCGGCCGGACCTGGTGATCCCGCAGGCTCAGGCCAGAGGCAGGGCGGGCGATCCGGTCGTGCGGCAGGAGATCGCCCGGCTCATCGAGCTGACGTGGTCGGCGCGCTGGATGGCCGACCGCGCTGCCGCTGCCCGAGCCGCGGGCCAGCCCCCCGGACCTGAGGGCTCACTCGGCAAGCTGGCGAGCAGCCGGATCGCGCAGCAGGCGGCCCGGGTGCACGCGCTGATCGCCGGGGCGTCAGGAATGCTCGCCGGACCCGAGTCCGAACTCGGCGGCATCATTGCCGAGATCCTCGTGTCGGTGCCCGGCATCTCGATCGCGGGCGGTACCGACGAGATCCAGCGCACGATCATCGGCGAGCGAGTGCTCGGCCTGCCGCGCGAACCCGACATCAGCAAGGACATGCCGTTCCGCGACGTGCCGGCGAACTGACCGGCGAGCTAGCAAAGGACCCCCGATGGCTTACCTGGAGCGCGACGGCGTCCGTATCCACTACGACCGGTCTGGCAGCGATAACGGCAGGCTTCCGCTGCTGCTGACCCATGGTTACGGTGCCTCGGCGCAGATGTGGGGACCGAACATCGTCGCACTCGCCGCCGCGGGCCCGGTGATCACCTGGGATCTGCGCGGCCACGGAAGCAGTGACTGCCCAGACGATCAGGCCGAGTACACCCAGGCTGCCAGCGTGGCTGACATGGCCGCCGTCCTCGACGCGTGCGATGCACCGTGCGCCGTCGTGGGCGGGCTGTCACTGGGCGGGTACCTGTCGCTGGCGTTCTGGCTCGCGCACCCGGAGCGGGTAGCGGCACTGCTGCTGTGCGACACGGGACCTGGCTACCGTAACGACGAGGCCCGGCAGAGGTGGAACGACCGGGCCATCAGGACGGCGCAGCGCCTGGAGCGAGACGGGCTCGCAGCGCTGGGACCGGGCCCGCATACCCCCGACGCCGCGAACTGGTCGCCGCGCGGCCTGGCCATGGCCGCCCGCGGCATCCTCACCCAGCAGGACGGCAGCGTCATCGAGTCGCTGCCGTCGATCGACGTCCCCGTTCTCGTGCTGGTCGGTGCGGACGATCAGCCGTTTCTCGGTGCGGCGGACTATCTGTCGGCGAAGATCCCCCGGGCTCGGAAGGTCGTCATCGAGAATGCCGGCCACATGTGCAACATCGACAAGCCGGACCTGTTCGACCGGTACGTCATGGAATTTCTCAGCCAGGCTGGCTAGCGACGGGCTGGCCGTCAGGGTTGCCGAGGGGAGCGCAGCACACCTGCCTCGGCCAGGGCGGCGATCTGCTCGTCGGTGAGGCCGGCTTCGGCGAGAACCTCGAGCGTGTGCTGCCCGACCTGCGGCGCGGGGCGCCGCACTGAGGCGGGCGTCGCCGAGAACCTGGCCGGAGGCGGGACGACCTTGTAGGTGCCTGCCTGCGGGTGCTCAGCCTCGGGGAGTGCCTCGATCACGGCGTCGAGCCCAGTGGCCGGGGCGGCCGGAATCCCGTGCTCGGAGCAGAACGCCAGCCACTCGTCGGTCGTCCTGGTAGCCAGTACCCGGCTGAGCGTTGCGTAGCCGAAACCTGGCTCGCGCCACAGGCTCCGGCTGGTCAGCCGCGGGTCACCGACCAGCTGGTCGAGGCCGGCGGCACGGACGAGCGCGTCCCACTGATCGTCGCGGTGCGGTTGCAGGGCGATCCAGCCGTCGGCCGTCGCAGCGGGTCCGCGCAGTGGCGTGAGAATCCGCGGGTACCCGGCCGGACCACGAGCAGGCCGGCTCATGGCGGAGCCGCCGTGCTCGACGAGCGTGAACGCGCGCATCGCGTCGATCATCGGCACCTCGACGCGCTGGCCCTCGCCGGTGCGCTCACGATGGAACAGCGCGGCGATGATGGCGTAGACGATGACCAGGCCGCAGACCTTGTCGGCGAGCAGCATCGGGACCAGGCCGCGGGGGAGCCCAGCCAGTTCCATCACGTCAGGCACTCCGCTGGCCGCCTGGATGACGTCGTCGAAAGCCGGGTCGTTGGCGTGGGGGCCGTCGGACGGAAAACCGTTCGCCACGCAGTAGACCACGTCCGGCCTGACGGCGGCGACGTCCGCGTACTCCAGCCCAGCCCGGTGCAGCGAGGCCGGCCTCAGGTTCGTGACGAATACATCGCACCCGGCTGCGATGCGCAGCAGCGCCGCACGGCCGCCCGGCGCGGCGATGTCGATGGCCACGTTGCGCTTGTTGCGCAGCAGGTTCAGCGACACCCCGGACAAGCCCCTGACGGGACCGGCGCTCATCGTCCGGTTGATGTCACCGTCGCGGCTTTCCACCGAGATCACGTCGGCGCCCAGATCGCCGAGGATCTGGGTCGCGACCGGTCCCATCACGACGGAGGTGATATCGAGGACGCGGACACCGGACAGCGGCCCGCGGCCCTCGTCAGCCCCACCTGGCTCGCTGGTCATGCTGGCCCCCGCTTCGATGACGAACGCCTGCGGCAAGGGCCAAGCCCGCGAACCACTGGATTCCACCTCATAGAACGTCTGGCACTGAGCGCAAGGTTACAGCGGTGGCAGGCGCCGGGTGCTGGTGAGGAAGCAGTAGTTTGGAGTAACGGCCGAGACTTCCAGGAGACGAACCATGGCGCAGACCAAGCCGACGCACGAGACCGCGATGTGGAACCCGTTCGCGAACATGGCGACGCTGGCGGGCAAGGCGATCAACATCGTGCGCGGCGACGGCTCGACGGTCTACGACGACCAGGGACACGCGTACCTCGACGCGCTGGCGAGCCTGTGGTACTGCAACGTCGGCTACGGCCGGACCGAGCTTGCCGAGGCGGCGGCGGCCCAGATGCGCCAGCTCGCCGCATTCCAGATCTTCGAGTACTACACCAACCCGCCAGCCGAGGCGCTGAGCCACCGGGTCGCTGAGCTCGCGCCGATGTCCGGAGCGAAGGTCTTCCTGACCCCTGGCGGCGGGTCGGACGCGGTGGATACGGCGGGCAAGCTCGCCCGGGCGTACTGGCGAGCGGTCGGCGAGCCGGGCAAGCAGATCATCATCTCGCGGTCGCACGCCTATCACGGCATGAACGCCTACGGCACCTCCCTTGGCGGCATTCCGCTGCTCACCGAGGCGTTCGCGCCGCTGGTCGGGCAGGTCGAGCAGGTGCCGTGGGACGACGCGGCGGCTCTGGAAAAGACCATCGAGCTGCTCGGCGACAGCAAGGTGGCGGCGTTCTTCTGCGAGCCGGTGATCGGCGCCGGCGGTGTCTATCCTCCGCCGGAGGGCTATCTGCGCGCGGTCCGCGACATCTGCCGGCGGCACGACGTCCTGTTCGTCGCCGACGAGGTCATCACCGGCTACGGCCGGACCGGCGAGTGGTTCGCCAGCGGGCGGTTCGACCTCGATCCTGACCTGATCACCACAGCGAAGGGGCTGAGCTCCGGCTACCTGCCGATCGGCGCGGTGATTGCCGGGCCAAAGGTGGTCGAGCCGTTCTGGCGGGCCGGGGCGAGCGAGGTGTTCAGGCATGGCTACACCTATTCGGGGCATCCCGCGGCCGCGGCGGTGGCGCTCGCCAACCTCGACCTGATCGAGCGCGAGCAGCTCATCCCTAGGGTGGCGACGCTGGAGCCGGTTCTCGCCAGGGCGATGGCTCCGCTGGCCGGACACGAACTGGTGAGCGCGGTGCGGTCGGGGACCGGGCTGCTCGCGGCCGTCGAGATCGCCGAGGACGCCAGGACCGCCGATCCGATGATCGGCCAGCGGCTGGTCCTCGCCATCCGGGCTCGGGGCGTCATCACCAGGCTGCTGCGCGGCGTCGCGCTCCAGGTGTCTCCGCCGTTCGTGATCACCGAGGCGGAGATCGACCGCATCGCCGAGGCGTTCGCCGGAGCGTTCGACGAGGTCACGCGCGGCTGAGAGCACGC
>DASWAA010000163.1:0-4534 GCA_036391385.1 Streptosporangiaceae bacterium | reverse complement strand
CTGGCTGCGGCCCGGACTGCGGTTCGTCAACGACTACGGCCCCACCGAGACAACGGTCACGGCGACCGTCATGGAGCTGGACGCCACCACCCCGCTCCCGCCGCCCATCGGCCGGCCCATCGCCGGCTGGCGTGCCTACGTGCTCGACGCCCACCTCAACCCGGTCCCGGTCGGCGTCACCGGCGAGCTGCATATCGGCGGCCACGGCGTCGCCCGCGGCTACCTGAACCGGCCCGAGCTGACCAGGGAGCGGTTCATCTCCGATCCGTTCGTCCCCGGCGAGCGGCTGTACAAGACCGGCGACCTGGTGCGGCGCAGGCCGGACGGGACAATCGTGTTCACCGGCCGGGTCGACGGCCAGGTCAAGATCCGCGGTCTGCGGATCGAGCTCGGCGAGATCGAGACGACGCTGACCGCCCATCCCGCCGTCGCCCAGGCGGTGGTCGTCGCCGTCACCGATCCATCGTCCGGGGAGCGGCAGCTCGCCGCCTACCTGCGGGCGCGGCCAGGCGCGCGGGCGGACCCCGCCGACGTGCGCGCTCACCTCGCCCGGACCCTGCCCGCCTACATGCTTCCCGCGCACCTGGTCAGCGTGACGGAGTTCCCGCTCAGCACGACCGGCAAGATCGACCGGGCGGCGCTGCCGCCGCCTCCGGACGGCCGCGAGCCCGCCGCCGACCGCGAGCCCGCCCCGGGCACCGAGACCACCATCGCCCGGCTCTTCGGCGCAGTCCTGTGCCGCGAGCGGGTCAGCGCGACTACCAGCTTCTTCCACGCAGGCGGCAGCTCCCTGCAGGCGATGCGGCTCGTCGACCTGATCAGCGCCGAGCTCGGCGCCGACATCGACGCCACGGCGATCTTCACTAGTCCCACCCCGCGCGAGCTCGCCGCGACCGTCGATGCGGCAGCCCGCCGCCCTGGCCCGCTGGTCGAGCTGGCTCGCGGCCCAGCCGAGCGTCCGCTGTTCCTGATCCACGCGGTCGGCGGCACGGTGTTCGCCTACGCCCGGCTCGCCCAGGAACTGGCGGGGACGTTCGGCGTCTACGGGCTCCAGGCACCAGGGCTGGCCGAGCCCGGGTCGACGGCGCCCTCGCTGGCCGGGCTGGTCGCTGACTACACCAGGCGGATCGCCGAGTTCCAGCCCGCCGGCCCGTACCGCCTCGCCGGCTGGTCGATGGGAGGCGTCATCGCGTTCGAGGTCGCCAGGCGGCTTGAGCTGGCTGGCGCGGATGTCGGCATGCTGCTGCTCCTCGACGCTCCGTTCGCCATTCCCGGCGGCGGCCAGCCGACCGAGCCCGCCATCGCGGCGCAGTTCGCTGCCGACGTCGTCGTGAGCCTGGGCCTGGACGCCGCCGGGCTGCCGAGCCCAGCGACTTCGGCGGCCGGCCAGCTGAGCTGGCTCGCGGACCGGATCGGCGCGAGCGATCAGCCTGGCGCGATGGCGGACGGCGAGCAGCTGCGCCTGCGGTTCGAGGTGTTCCGCGCGCACACCGAGATGCTGGCCGGCTACCGGCCGGCCGGGCCGGCCGTCGCGGCACCCGCGCTGGTCGTCAGCGCCGGCCGGTCGCCGAACGCCCAGGCCCGCGCCCGCTGGCCGGAGGTGCTTGGCGGACCGGTCCGCGTGCTGACCATGAACGCCGACCATTACAGCTTCCTGCGCCCGCCAGCCGTCGGCCGGGTCGCCACCTGGATCCGGCGGCAGCATGACGAGCTTGCCGCCGCCGTCGCGCGACCGGCCGGACCCGGCTCGGTCGCCCAGGTGTCAGCGGAGCGGGTGTCCCGATGACCTGCCAGCGGAGGAGTAGCGCTTATGTTGTCTGACTCTCAGCGGGCGATGCTCGCGGCGCGCCTGCGCCGCGGCCGTACCGAGAGCGCCGGAAAGATCCCGCGAAGGCCAGGCGACCTGGCCGACCTTCCGCTGTCTTACGGGCAGGAGCAGCTATGGTTCCTCGACCGGTTCGCTCCCGGCCTGCCGACCTACAACATCCCGCAGGCGCTCGGGCTGTCCGGCCCGCTGGACGGCGCGGCTCTCGGCCGGGCACTCGACGCGCTCGTTGCCAGGCACGAAGCCCTGCGCACCCGGCTGGTGACGACGCCAGACCACGGCCCGGTGCAAGTGATCGACCCGCCAGGACAGGTGCCGCTTGAACTCGTGGACCTGTCCGGGCACGAGGCGCAGGCGCGAGCCGCCGCGCTGCGGGAATTCATCGACGCCGAGGCGGTCCGGCCCTTCAGCCTGGCACTGGGCCCGCTGCTGCGAGCGCACCTGGTCAGGCTGGCCGCCGACGACCACGTGCTGATGATCGTCGTGCACCATGCCGTCTTCGACGGCTGGTCGGCCGGGGTCCTGCGGCGCGAGCTTGCCGCGCTGTACGGACAGGAGGCCGCCGGCGAGCCGTCCGGCCTGCCCGAGCTGCCGGTGCAGTTCGCCGATTTCGCCGTCTGGGAACGGCAGCGGCTGGGCGGCCAGGCACTGGCCGAGCTCGAGGCTTACTGGCGGGGCGCGCTGGCCGGCCTGCCGGCGGTGCAGTTCCCGACCGACCGGCCGCGGCCGGTCGTGGACAGCTTCGACGGTGGCCTGGCCGGCCGCACGGCCAGCCGCGAACTGCTCGACGGCTTGCGGGAACTGGCGCGCAGCGAGGGCACCACGCTGTTCGTCGTCCTGATGACCGCCCTGCATGCCCTGATCTGCCGCTACACCGGGCAGACCGATCTGGTCGTCGGCACCGTCAGCGCCAACCGCGGCCGCAGCGAGCTCACACCCCTGATCGGATTCCTGGTCAATACCCTGCCCATCCGCGCCGACCTGTCCGGCGACCCTTCGTTCACCGAACTGCTCGCCCGGGTCCGTGACGCCACCGTCGGCGCCTACGGCCATCAGGACCTGCCCTTCGGCAAGCTCGTCGAGGTTCTCGGAGTCGAACGCGACGCCAGCCGCGCCCCCGTCTTCCAGATCGCCCTCACCTACGCCGAGCGAGACACCTCGGCGGCCACCGCCGCAGGCGTGGACTTCACGCTCACCGACCTCATCGTCGGCATCGACGCCGCCAAGTTCGACCTCACCCTGGCAGCGGAGGCACGCACTGAGGGACTGTGGCTGGAGTGCTCCTACAAGACCGCGCTGTTCGACCGGCCCACCATCGACCGGCTGCTCGAGCACTTCCAGACGCTGCTCAGCGGCGCGGTCGCCGACCCGTCGACGCGGCTGTCCAGGCTGCCCGTCCTGACCCCGGACGAATTGCACCGCGAGCTGGTCGAATGGAACGACACGGCCGGCGAGGTGCCGGCGACCTGCGCGCACGAGGCGTTCGGAGCGCAGGTCGCGCGCACCCCGGACGCGGTAGCCGCCGAGTTCGAGTCCGAGCAGGTGACCTACGCCGACCTGAACAGGCAGGCCAGCCAGATCGCTCGCACGCTGCGCGGGCTCGGCGTCGGCCCGGAAGTCCTGGTGGGCGTCTGCATGCGCACCGGGCTCCGGAGGCTGGCCGCCCTGCTCGGCATCTGGAAGGCCGGCGGCGGCTATGTGCCGCTCGATCCCGAGCTTCCCGCCGAGCGGATGTCGTTCATGATGGCCGACGCCCAGATGGCAGTGGTCCTGGCCGACGACAGCACCGTGGCAAGCCTGCCCGGGACGACGGCGACCGTGCTGTCACTGGACGCCGCCTGGGAGGAGGTCACCAGTCAGGACGACAGCGACGTGACCGGCACGGGCGTCACGCACTCGAACGTGGCGTACGTGATCTACACGTCCGGGTCGACCGGCCGTCCCAAGGGCGTCATGGTCGAGCACCGCCAGGTCGTCAACTTCGTCCAGGGCATCAGGGAACGCTGGCAGATCGGCGCCGGCGACGCGGTACTCGGATTCGCCTCACTGAGCTTCGACGTGTCGGTCATGGACATGTACGTCCCGCTGCTGTCCGGGGCGCGGCTGGTGCTCGGCTCACCGGAGACGCTGCACTCGCCGCCCCGGCTGGCGGCGCTGATCCGCGACGCCGGGGTCACCTTCGCGTGCCTGTCTCCTGCCGTGCTCGGCGTGCTGCGAGACGAGCAGTTCGCTGACCTGCGGGTGCTGATGACGGCCGGCGAGGAGCTGCCGGCCGAGCTCGCGCGCCGCTGGATCGGCCGCGGGCCCCGGCTGGTCAACGGCTACGGCCCGACCGAGACCACCGTGCTCGCTACCTACGCCGACATCGACGCCAGCGTCCCGCTTCCGCCGCCCATCGGCCTGCCTTGCCGGCCGAACTACCAGGCCTACGTGCTCGACGAGCACCTGAACCCGGTGCCAGCCGGCGCGGCCGGCGAACTGCACATCGGCGGCGCCGGCGTGGCGCGCGGCTACCTGAACCGGCCCGACCTCACCGCGCAGCGATTCATCGACGACCCCTTCCGCCCCGGCGGACGGCTCTACAAGACCGGCGACCTGGTCAAGCGCCGGACCGACGGCAGCATCGTCTACCTCGGCCGCATCGACACCCAGGTCAAGATCCGCGGACTGCGGGTCGAACTCGGCGAGATCGAAACCGCCCTCACCACC
>DASWAA010000162.1:0-11746 GCA_036391385.1 Streptosporangiaceae bacterium | reverse complement strand
TCGCTGGCCTGGTGACGATCTATGTCTTCAGGTACCTGCCCAGGCTGGAACGGCGCGAGGCCGAGGAACTGGCGGCCCGGCGGGCCGCGAGAGCGGCTGCCCGCGCCACCGCCAGGGCCGAGCAGCTGCCCGACGAGTCCTGAGCAGGCATTGCGCGAGCTTAGCTAGCTCGCGGCAGGGCCAGAGCGGGCGGCGGGGCGCGCCGGGCGAGTGGTGCCTGCGACCACAGGCTCGCCGCAGGACTCGCAGACGAGCTGGGCTCCCAGGCTGTGGCCGCACTGGTGCTCGATGACCAGCGGAGGACCGTCGTCGCCCGCAAGGTACTGGTCGCCCCACTTCATCAGCGAGAGGATGACCGGGTAAAGGTCGCGCCCGGCATCGGTCAGGTAGTACTCGAACCTCGCCGGGTGGTCGGAGTACTGACGCCGCTCCAGGATTCCGGAGCCGACAAGGGCGCGGAGCCTGGCGGCCAGCGTGTCGCGGGGCGCACCTGTCCGCCGAACGATCTCATCGAACCGGCGGTTTCCGAGGAAGACCTCGCGGATGGCGAGCAGCGCCCACTTCTCGCCCACGATCTCGAGGGTGCGTGCCACGGAGCACTCCCGTGGCCCCGCTGCTGCCGGAACCATGCCGCCAGCATACCTCGTCAGTCCGAAAACTGGACGCACCATGGCCTGCCGCGTTAGAGTGAGTCCAGATTTCGGACTTACTCCGACCGTCGAAGAACACTCGCCTCTCGAAGTCACGCAGGCTTCGGACTAGCAACCAGGGACGATCCCGTGAGCGTTACTCGTTCGACCACCTCCGCCCAGCACGCCTCCGGCGAGCGCGGCACTCCCGCCAGCCCGCCAGCCAGACGGACCAGCGTGATCGTGGGCGTGCTTGCCCTGGCCGCGTTCATGTCCAGCCTTGACCTGTTCATCGTCAACCTGGCGTTCCCCTACATCGGCAGGCAGTACGCCGGGACCACGCTGAGCTCGCTGTCCTGGGTGCTCAACGGCTACACGATCGTGTTCGCGGCAGTGCTCGTCCCGGCCGGCCGCTGGGCCGACCGGATCGGCAGGCGCCGGATCTTCATCGCCGGCCTGGCTGCCTTCAGCATCGGCTCGCTGCTCTGCGGCGTGGCTCCCGGCGTGCCCGAACTGATCGGCGCCCGGGTGATCCAGGCGGCCGGCGCCGGCCTCATGGTGCCGGCGTCGCTGTCGCTGCTGCTGGCCTCGGTGCCGGCCCAGGCGCGGGCCGCGGCCATCGGCACCTGGTCGGCACTCGGCGCGCTCGGCGCCGCGCTAGGTCCGGTGATCGGCGGAAGCCTGGTCCAGCTCAGCTGGCGATGGGTCTTCTGGATCAACCTGCCGATCGGGCTGGCCACCCTCCTGCTGGCAGCCAGGGTGGTACCGGAGAGCAGGGACGAGAACGCCGCGCGCAGGCCAGACGTCCTCGGCGCGGTGCTCCTTGCCGCCAGCGTCGGCCTGATCGCGCTCGCTCTGGTCAAGGCTCCGGTCTGGGGATGGGGATCGGCCGCGTTCCTCGGGACCATGGCCGCCGCGATCGCCTTCGGATCGGCGATGGTGCTCCGCTCGCGCCTGCACCACTCCCCGGTGATCGAACTTAACCTGCTGCGGTCGCGCGCCTTCAGCGGGGCCTTCGCAGCCTCGATGCTCTACTACGCGGCGTTCGGCGCCTTCGTGCTCAACTTCGTCGAGTTCCTGACCGGGGTGTGGCACTACTCAGCCGTGCAGGCCGGCCTGGCGATCGCACCCGGTCCGCTGATGGTGCTGCCCTTCGCCAGGATCGTCGCCCCGCTCGCCGCTCGTATCGGCGGCCCGGGCCGGGTCGCCGTGATCGGCTGCCTCGTCAACGCCGGGGCGATGCTGCTCTGGTACACCAGGATCCAGGCGGCCCCGGCCTACGTGACGCACCTGCTGCCGTCTCAGTTGCTTGGCGGCGCTGGCGTCGGCCTCGCAATTCCCGCTCTGCTCGGTGCCGGCTCGGCGTCCTTGCCACCCGCCAGGTTCGGAACCGGCAGCGGCATCTTGAACATGGCCCGCCAGATCGGCACTGTTCTCGGGGTCGCCAGCCTGATCGCGATCCTGTCCCATGTCGTGCCCGGTGATCCCGTTACGACGTTCCGGCACGGGCTGACACTGATGATCGCGCTATTCGTCAGTGCTGGCCTGGTGTCGGCCGCGCTGCTAGCCGGGCGACCGCCACAGCCTGCCGTGCGGGCGGTGCCGGTGCGAGTTCCGGTCGAGCACTAGCCCGCCGCAGCCGAGACCGGCAGAAGTCTGCGTGCTGGCGGACTTAGTCCGCCAGCACGCAGGCACCTTCAGCTTTTCGCAGCCGCCTTCCCGCCGGTCACCCGCACGACCGCGGTCGGCTCGGCCGCCGCAGAATCCTTCGTCAGCGAGGCTGCCGTGGTCGAGGTCCGGAGCAGATCGAGGACGGCCAGCCCCTGGCCGATCAGGCCCGCGATCATCTCGTTGACGCCCGATGCGCCGTTGAGCACCGTCAGGTTGGACCCGGCGATGCCCCGGGACGCGGCTTCCACCAGGTCAGGAAGCTGCTCGATGATGCGGCTTGCTGCGATCAGCTCCTGGTTGCCCTCGCGCAGCGAGTCAGCACGGGCCTTGTTCGCGTCCGCCTCGCCCTGGGCCGTTGCCCGCTCCGCGTGGGCTGCGGCGTCCGCCCGCACCCGTGCCGACTGCGCCTCTGCCTCGGCGATCGTGGTGTTGCGGTAGGCATCGGCCTCGGCCGCCAGCTTCGCCTGGTCCCGGTCGGCCTCCGCGATCGCCCGCCTGCGGTACGCCTCTGCCTCGGCCGCCAGCTTCGCCTGGTCCCGGTCGGCCTCCGCGATCGCCCGCTTGCGGTACGCCTCGGCGTCCGCCGGGCGGCGGACCTCGGCTTCCAGCCGCTGCGCGGCCAGGTCCGCCTGGCGCTGGGCCAGGGCGGTCTGCTGCTCGATGACGTCCTGCGACGACTTCGCCTGCGCCAGCGGCCCGGCCTGGGCAGCCTGCGCCCTGGCCCGCTCGGTCTCCGCAGCGAAACCAGCCTTCTTGATCTCGGTGTCGCGCTCGTACTGCGCCTTCATCGCGGCGACCTCGAGTTCGCGCTGTGCCGCTTCCTGGTCGGCCTGCGCCTGCGCGATCCTCGCCTGGCTGGCCACCATCGCGGCGTGCGGTGCGGCGAGGTTGGTGATGTAACCGGAGGCGTCCTCGATCTCCTGGATCTCCAGCGCGTCGACCACGATGCCGAGTTTCTCCATCTCACCGTGGCTGCCGTCCTTGACCTCCTGAGCGACCCGGTCGCGCTCCCTGATGATCTCCTCGACGGTGAGCCCGCCGACGATGGAGCGCAGGTGACCGGCGAAGATGCGGCCGACCAGATCCTCCATCTTGTCCTGCTCGGACAGGAACCGGCGGGCGGCGTTAGCGATGGAGACCGGGTCGTCGCCGACCTTGAACACGGCCACCGCCCGGACGTTCAGCCTGATGCCCTGCTTGGTGATGCAGTCCTCGACGATCTCTGCCTCGCGAAGCGCCAGCGAGAGCACCCTGGCCTTCTGCTTGACCGGCAGCACGACGCAGCCGTGCCCGGTGACGATCCGGAACTGGGTCTCGTCACGGCGCCGTTTGGAGCCTGAGATAAGCAGCGCCTCGTTTGGCGCGGGAACACGCCAGAAAAACATGACAACTCCTGCGGGGGGATGGGTTCGCGGGCTGGTCTCACCAGGACCCGCCTTAGGCCGGCATGACAAAGACGGAACGGGCCGAGAGGCAGTCGACGACGACGACCCGGCAGTGCCGCGCGATTGGCTCGTCCGACCACGCGGCGAATGCCTCGGTGCCGCCGCGGATCGGCAGCAGGACCTCGCCCGGCCCGTTCGCCGGAATGGAGACGGTGACCCGGCCGATGGTTCCCAGCAGGGACTCCTCAGCGCCAGCAGACATCGACTTGACCGGCTTTCCCGACATGTGAGGCCTTCGATTCCAGACTATGCCTGTGCCGCCAGATCCGCGACCCGGCCCCGTGAAGTACCGCGGATAGGGTTGGATCGATGCCGTGCTGGCAGCGGGGAGGAAGACGCGATGACCTTTGAGGGATGGCCGGAAGCCGCGCTCGACTTCTACGAGGACCTGGAAGACGACAACTCCCGGGCCTTCTGGATGGCGCACAAGTCGGTCTACGAGAATGCCGTGCTCGCACCGATGGCCGATCTCGCCGACGAGCTGTCCGTGGAGTTCGGCGAGGTCAAGATCTTCCGGCCGAATCGGGATGTCCGCTTCAGCGCGGATAAGTCTCCGTACAAGACGCAGATCGGCGCGACCATCGGCACCGGCTACGTGCAGCTGTCGGCGCGCGGCCTCGCGGCGGCCAACGGAATGTACGTGCTGGCGCAAGATCAGCTCGACAGGTACCGCCAGTCGGTCGCGCATGACGTCACCGGGGCCGAGCTCGAGCGCGTCGTCGCCGCGATCACCGGTGACGGGATCACGCTGACCAGTCACGACTCGCTCAAGACGGCGCCGCGCGGCTACCCGCCCGACCACCCGCGGATCGGCCTGCTCCGGCACAAGGGCCTGGCGGCCTGGCGGGAGTGGCCGGTCGAGCCCTGGCTGAGCACGGCCGCGGCGAAAGACCACGTCAGGGAGTTCCTGACCCGGAGCCAGCCGCTCGCCACCTGGCTCGCCGACCACGTCGGCCCGTCCAGGGATCCTGACGCCAGGGGACCCAGGCGGCGCTAGCCGCGCCGGATGCCATGGGCGACGAGAATTTCACCGAGCTGGAATCCGGCAGGCTGGTGCTTCGGCGCTTCCGGCTGAGCGACCTGACGGCCTTCGTGACCTACCGATCCGATCCGGAAGTGGCGCGGTACCAGGGCTGGGACGCGCCCTATCCGGCTGCCGAGGGCGAGCGCATGATCACCGGGCTGCTCGGCCAGCACCCCGACACACCCGGCCAGTGGTTCCAGTACGCGGTCGCCCTGCGTTCAAGCGGAGAGCTGATCGGCGACTGCGCCGCCAGGACAGATGCCGACGACCCGCGGCTCGCCGAGATCGGATTCACGCTCGCCCCGCAGTACCAGGGCCACGGCTACGCGACCGAAGCGGCGCGGACGTTGCTCGGCTACCTGTTCGGCGCGCGGGCCAAGCACCGGGTCACCGCCTGCTGCGACGCCAGGAACACCGCATCGGCCGCCGTACTCGAGCGGCTGGGCATGCGGCGCGAGGGGCATCTGCGGGAGAGTACCTGGGCCAAGGGCGAGTGGACCGACGACCTGCTGTACGCGATCCTGGACCGGGAGTGGGCGGCCCAGCCTGCTCAGGCTGGCATCCCCTGGTAGCTGCCGAACCGCTCGTCCACCTGCTCGCCGGTCAGCCCGAAGTCGGCCAGGGAGTAGCGGTGGGCAGGCGCCGCGTCGCTAGCCGCGCTGGCGGCCTGCATTGTCCGCATCGCAGCGGCGGCCTCGCCGCTGAGCGTCAGCCCGAACTGGTCGTAGACCGACTCCACCGTCCCGACCGGGTCGGCGGTGAAGTCCTCGTACCGCACGTCGCAGAACTGAGCCGGATCGTGCCTGGCCCGCGCCGCCATGAACAGCTCCAGCCCGCGCGCCCACAGCTCGAGCTGGTCCCGTCCGATCACCTCGCCGGTGAAGCGCCGTGACCAGCAGTCGGTCGCATGCGCCGCCAGGCTGCAGGCCGAGGCGATCGCGACCCGCGGCGCCCGGTGAGTCTGGATCACCAGCGCGTCCGGGTACACGGCGAGCAGTTCGTCCAGCGCGAACAGGTGACTGGGGTTCTTCAGCACCCACCGCCGGCCCGCGTCCGGCAGCCCGATCAGCTGGAGGTTGCGCCGGTGCCGGCGGTACGCGCCGGTCCAGTCCTGCCCGGCCAGCCAGGACGAGTACGTCGGCAGGTGGGCCAGGCTCTCGAACGAGATCGACCGCATCGACTGTCGCAGCAGCTGCCAGCACTCCTCGACCTGGTCGGCCGCGATGTAGTGCACCCCCATGAACTCCGGGTGCTCGACGTGATGCTGGGCATACGCGGCCTGCATCCCGGCGAAGACCGGGTTGGCGTCCCAGGTGTCGCGCGGCGGCCTGGGCTGCGGTGCCTGGGTAAGCCACAATTCAAGACCCTGATGCGAAGGGTCGGCGGTGAGCAGGCGGTGCAGCGCCGTCGTGCCAGTCCGAGGGAGCCCGGTAACGAAGACCGGCCGGTCGATGCTGACCGCGGCGTACTGCGGGTACTGACGCCAGGACGCCTCGCTGAGCAGGCGGGCGACCAGCGCGCCGCGCACGAACACGCGGCTCATCTTGCTGCCAAGCGGGGTCAGGTCCTCGTCGGCGGCATAGGAGTCGAGCAGCACGCCGAGGCCATCGGTGTAGTCGTCGGGACCGAAGTCGTCAAGCCCGGTCAGCCTCGTGGCCGACGCGTGCAGGTCCTCGACGGTGCCGACACCGACTCGCTCACCGGAGCTCAATGGTGGTACTCACCGCAGTTGACGTCGAGGCACTGCCCCGTGATGGCCTTGGCCATCGGCGAGGACAGGAAGACGACGGCGTCGGCGATCTCGTCGGGCTCGGGGAGCCTGCGCAGATCCATATTCGCCGCCGTCTCGTCGTAGATCACCTGGGCGTCCACGCCGCGCTTCTCTGCCAGGTAGCCGAAGTACCACTGCAGGTTGTCGCCCCAGATGTGGCCGGGCGCGACCGAGTTGACCCGGATGCCGCGCGGCCCCAGCTCGGACGCCAGCGACTGGGCCACGGCGAGCAGCGCGGCCTTGGTCGCCTTGTACGGCCCCATCCCGCGCTGGGAGAACCGGACCACCATCGAGTTGATCATGGTCACCGAGCCCTGGCTCTCGGCGAGCGCGTCGGTGAAGAGCCGCGTCGTCCGCAGCGCGCCGAGCACGTTCACGTCGAACGCGGACCTGATCGCGTCGAGGTCGACGACAGACAGGTCCTTGATCGGCGGCATCGCCAGGGCGTTGTGCACGACGGCGTCGGCGCGGCCGAACTCGGCCAGGGTGACGTCGCGCAGCCGTTCCACCGCGTCGGGATCGGCGATGTCGGTCGGCACGGCCAGCGCCCGGCGACCGAGGGCCTTGACCTCGTCGGCGACCGCGTCCAGCTTGGACGGGGTCCGCGCGGCGAGCACCACGTCAGCGCCCTGCTCGGCGCTGCGGACCGCGATCGAGCGGCCGAGGCCCGGGCCGATCCCGCAGACGACGACGACCTTGTCTTGCAGCAGCATCTCTGGGCTCCCCTATCCGAGCATCCGGCGGGCCACGGCGGCCTGGCGGGCGGCGATCCGGTCGGTGTACTCCTGCGGAGTGATCCGGGCCTGGTCGTAGAACGGCAGCCGGGCCGGTACCTCGGCTACCTTGACCACCTCGACCTGCGGCCCGTCGGCCGGCCGCAGGTCCCTGGTCAGCCCCTGCCAGCGGAACTGGACATAGCCGCGGCGGTGCCCGGTGCACTCCAGCCAGTTCGCGACTCCCGGGTCGCGCTCGCTGATCACGAACCGGAGCATGCCGTCCGGGTCGTGCCTGGCCTGGTCGGCGGTGAGCGAGGTCTGGTGGTTGATGTAGTCCAGCGAGACGTACCACATGCTGCCGAGCTGGAGTCCCTGATAGGGGGCGACGTCCTTGCTCGCGGCGGGGACCGTGACGATCATCGCCTGGTCCTCGTCCAGGTCGTAATGCCCGACCGAGGAGAACTGCGTGGTCAGCCCGCCCGGCGTCGACCGCGGCTCGGTCAGCGTGTTGACGGGCAGCTTCAGGTAGAACCACTCGGGAAACTGAAGGAAGGTCTGCAGCCGGGAGATCAGGATCTTGCCCGCCACGCCGTAGCGCTTCGCCATCACGGAGGCGTCAGCGGGCGGCGGCGCCGATCCGGTGGTGTCCGCCCGGCGGATCGCGATCATGCCGCGTTCCTCGGTGGCCCAGTCGCTGTAGACCTCGCGGACGATCAGCATCGCCGAGCCGGGGCCGAGCGTCACGTAGTTGCCTGGCGAGTCCTCGCGTGGCGGGCCGAACCGCAGCTCGAACGATCCGTCGGCGGCGATGTCGAGCCGGCGGTCGTCGAACGCCGTCAGGCTGTCCGGCACGTCGACCGGCGAGTAGTCACCGCCCAGCACCTGGAAGCTCAGATCCGACGTCGTTCCCCGCCGCCCGGTGACGACGTACTCCGCGTCGTCGCGCAGGTAGGCGTGGAAGTACAAGGTGTCGGGGTTGTCGAGCCCGAGCTTGGTGTAGGGACCGGTCGAGGCGACGAAGAACGGGAAGTCGCGCTGGTAGGCCCAGGCCAGCGTCAGCGACGCCCGGATCGAGCCGGCCAGGTAGTCGTACCCCTCGGCCAGGTCCTGCTCGGTCTGGACGTGCGGCGCACCGGTGATGATCTTCTCGGCCTCGAGTACCGCGTCGGCGAACGGCTGGGTGAGCATCAGCCGGCCCAGCGGTTCGCGGTAAGCCGCCAGCTCGGCAGGTCGTCCAGCGACATCGTGTACTCGTAGATCCGCTCGTAGCCGGTGTGCGAGATCCGCCACCTGCCGTCGTCACAGCGCCGGTAGCGGTCCTGGTAAAAGGCCGCGCCGCCGATCACGACCTTGTACTCGGTCGCGATCACGGTGTCCTCGAACCGCCAGGTACCCGTGGCCGTGTCGCCGTCGATGTCGATCTCTGGCTGGCCGGCGGAGTGCAGCGTGATGATGCCGTTGCCCAGGCTCTCCCGCAGGAAGGTGACGATCGCATCCCGGTTGCCCAGGTCCAGCGGCCGGCCCGCCGACGGGGTGCCGTAGTCGGCGGTCGCGTCCTGCGTGAAGACGTCGCCGATCTCGTCCCAGAGCTTCAGGTCCACGCAGCGCAGGTAGCGGTACTTCAGCCGGCGGATGTGCTCCAGCTCGACAAGGTCCATCTGCTTAGCCTCCCGGCAGTAGAGCCACCAAGCGCGCGCGACCAGCCCGAGCGCCCAGCCCGAATACTAGAACCTGTTCTACATTTCGGGAAGTGCCGGCGCAAGGCGAGACGTCACGAGCTCCGGCCGTTCGCCAGATCGGGACCATTCGGCCCGCCCAGTCGTGACCTTTGCCACTTCGGTGCCGATATGCCGGGGCGCGACGATGGACCGGGGCTGCCGGTCTGGGGCGCAGGGTGCGGCTGGTCGCCACATCGGTTATCCGCATCTGGAGAAAGGCGACGCGATGAAGCGTCATGCGATCCGAAGCAGAGTGGCCCTGGGAACCGCCGGCCTGGTCGTGGCGGGCCTCGCCGTGAGCGGGGTGGCGCTCGCGAGCACGCCGAGCGTCCCCGGCGTGGTCGCCGGCCCGCAGGTCTACGCCGGCTACCACAACAACGCCGTCTTCCTGCCGTACAAGCCGAACACGACCACGGTCGGCTCGCTGTCCGTGCCATCGGGCAGCTACACCGTGACCGCCAAGGCGTGGGTGCAGAGCCAGGCGGGCATCGGCAACTCCGCCGCGTACTGCAAGCTCACTCTGGGCGGATCGTCCGACCAGGTGCAAGTGGATGCCCAGGACGGCAACGGCGACGCCGCGAGGCAGCCGGTCCGCAACGCGTCGATGTTCCTGACCCTGAGCGGCAGCGTTACCAGCGGCAGCACCGTCAAGCTCACCTGCGGGAACCTCGGCGGCGGCTACACCGTCCTGAAGTACATCAAGATCACCGCGACCAAGCTCGGCGCCCTCTCCAAGACGAGCTTCTGACCCCGCATCCGCGCCGGCCCCCGCCGGCACCCGCCAGCACCCGCCGACCGCCCATGATCACGGAGACCTCTCGGCCATATGCGTCGAGAGGTCTCCGTGATCATCTCAACCCGGCCTACTTCTCGCGCCGCCCTCTCGAGCGGGCTGGTAGTATTACGTATTACTTGTACTACGTAGTAGGAGCCCGATATGCGACTTAACAGCAAGGGCCAGTTGACGATCCCGGCACACCTACGCGAGAGGTACGGGCTGCACGAGGGCGACGAGGTGGATGTCATCGAGGATGGCAACACCTTGCGGATCGTTCGCGCTAAGGCTAGCCCCACACGTGGCGAGCGACTTGCGCGAAGAATGCGTGGTCGGGCCAGTACGTCCATGAGCACGGACCAGCTTCTTGGATTGCTTCGTGCCGAGTGAATCGCGGCTTACCCCGGTTTCCGAGCGTCTTGTAACACTGGTGGATTCGAGCGTCCTCCTCGATGTCCTGACAGAAGACCCGAATTGGGCCAAGTGGTCCGAGCGCGCTCTTGCGGAAGCTGCCGACGACGGGCGGCTTGTGATCAACCCGATCATCTACGCTGAGATCTCGATTGGCTTTGACCGAATCGAAGACCTCGATGATGCCGTGCCGACGACCGACATCGAGCGCGAACCGCTTCCCTATGACGCAGGCTTCCTGGCGGGCAAAGCGTTCCTCGCCTACCGCAAGCGAGGTGGCGAGCGCCGATCGCCACTCCCGGATTTCTACATCGGTGCCCATGCTGCCGTACAGGGATACCGATTGCTAACCAGGGACACCTCGCGCTATCAGACCTACTTCCCGTCTGTCAGCCTGATCGCTCCGTAGGGCCTGCCCAGCGGCGGCACCGAGTTGACCACGCTGGGCATGAGCGCTGCCACGATGAGCAGTCTGCCGCTGAGACTAGAACCTGTTCTACCTTTTTTCTGGCGGGCCTGGCAGGATCGGACTGCGAAGACGGGCGGCGCTCCCCGCCCGGCCACACCGTCCGGAGGTAACGTGCGCTTCTCGTACGCGGAGTCGATGACCGACCCGTCGTTTTACCTGCCGCTCGCGCAGGCCGCCGAGGCGGCCGGATACGACTCGATGGTCATCCCCGACAGCATCTGCTATCCGGAGCATGCCACCACCACGTACCCCTACAGCCCGGACGGCAGCCGCGACTTCCTGGAGGACAAGCCGTTCCTCGAGCCGTTCTCGCTGATCCCGGCACTCGGCGTGGTCACGACGCGGCTGCGGTTCCTGACCTTCGTGCTCAAGCTGCCGGTGCGCAACCCGGTGCTTGTCGCCAAGCAGGCCACGTCCACGGCGGTGCTGACCGGGAACCGGCTGCTGCTCGGGGTCGGGACCAGTCCCTGGCGCGAGGACTACGACATCCTCGGCGTGCCGTGGGAGCGCCGGGGCCGGCGCCTGGACGAGAGCATCGACGTCATCCGCGGCCTGGCCGCGGGCGGCTTCTTCGGATACCAGGGCGACCTGGTGAAGATCCCGCCGGTGAAGCTCTCCCCGGTGCCGACCGAGCCGATCCCGATCCTGTTCGGCGGGCACGGCGAGGCGATGCTGCGCCGTGCCGCCCGGATCGGCGACGGCTGGATGCACGGCGGAGGCGACCCGGCGCACCTGCCGGGGCTGCTGGCCAGGCTGGCCGAGCTGCGCCGGGAGGAGGGAACCGACGGCAAGCCGTTCGAGGTACACGTGATCTCGGCGGACGCCTACAGCGTGGACGGGGTCCGCCGGCTGGAGGACCAGGGCGTGACCGACGTGATCGTCGGGTTCCGCTGGCCGTACACCACCGAGCACGACACCCAGCCGCTGGCCGACAAGATCAGCGCGCTGGAGTCGTTCGCGGAGAAGGTCATCTCGAAGGTGAAGGGCTGAGCACGATGACGGAGCAGCTGACAGCGCGCGATCTGGCGCGCCGGTCCCAGGCCGCGATCAGCACCAGGGACCGGCAGACCTGGCTGAGCCTATTCGCCGCCGACGCGGTCGTGGCCGACCCGATCGG
>DASWAA010000161.1:0-21415 GCA_036391385.1 Streptosporangiaceae bacterium | reverse complement strand
GGCGCCATCAGGGCCAGGGAGATGCCAATGGCCTCCCAGACGCTGAGATTTCGGTGGAGCTTAACTTCCTGCACTTCGTCTGTAGTCACTGGCATCTGATTAGCTACCTCCTTCCGTCGGCCGTTACCCGGCCGACCTCGTCATGTCTGGGTCAGATCTGCGCTGAGGCTGACGGCCCCCAGGTAGCCGGCCAGCAGTGCACCCGCCGCCTGCCCGACAAGCTCGTCGCCGGGCAGGAAACACGGGTGATGCAGCGTGTGCGGGCCACCCGTGCCGAGGAAGAGCATCAGCGTGCGCCCGCCGCGGCTGTAGTAGGAGAAGTCGTCCGCGCCGCACGAGCGGAACGCGGTGTCCACCTCGAACCCGGCCTCGCGGAGCCAGGGCCAGGTCGCGGTCGTCAGCGCCTCGTCGTTGACCAGGGGCGGCTCGCCTTCGGTAATCGTCACCGTGGCGCGGCAGCCGTAGGCCCTGGCCGTGTGGCCGACGATCTCCCGCGCCATCGCGTGCAGGCCGGGCCGGTCGGCCTCGTCGAGCACTCGGAGCGTGCCGCGAGCGAGCGCCGTCCCCGGGATGACGTTCGCGGCCTGGCCGGCCTCAAGCACGCCGATGCCGACCACCACTGAATGCGTCGGGTCGGCGCGCCGGCTCGCGATCTGCTGCAGCGCGAGTACGCACGCGGACAGCGCTACGACCGGGTCGGCGGCGAGCTGCGGGTAGCCGGCGTGCCCGCCGGTGCCCTCGATCAGGATGTCGATGTCGTCGGTCGAGGCGTTCACCGTGCCGACGGCGGCGGCGACCGTGCCAGCGGGCAGCTGATGCTGCAGGTGAACGGCCACGATCGCGCTCGCCCGCTCGGCCGCGAGCACGCCGGAGGTCACGATGTCCCTGGCCCCGGACGGGACCGCCTCCTCGCGGGGCTGCAGCACGGCGAGCATCGGAACGGGCAGCTCGCCGGCGTCGTCCGCGGCGCGGCCGGCCCTTCCTACCGCCGCGAGCGCGGCCAGATGGACGTCGTGACCGCACGCGTGCATGGCGCCGTTGACCGACGCCCATGGAACGCCCGTCTGCTCGGTGATCGGCAGCGCGTCGAGCTCGGCCCGCAGCGCGACGCACGGGCCGTCCGGGCGGCCGATCCGGATCAGCCGGCCGGTCTCGGCGACGGCCGGGGCGTCCGGTGCGCCCAGGGCGGCGGCGACCCTGGCCGCGGTGCGGTGCTCCGCGCCGGACGGCTCGGGGTCGGCATGCAGCTCATGCCGCAGCGCGGTCGCGGCATCCAGCTCCGCCGCGATCCCGGTTCGCAGCAGGGCGGCTACCGCGTCGGTCGCGCCGCTTGGCGCGGCGCCAGTCAGGGTGCTGGTCACCGCTCCCCCAGGCCGTATACGCGCGCCGCGTTCTGCGATCCGATCAGATTCGCAACGCGGTCGGCGTCGTCGGCCGACCAGGAAGCGTCGGCGACGAACCCGCCGGTCACCCTGGCAATATCGCGGCGGAAGCCGATCGCACCGAGGTAATGCAGCTCGGGCAGGCCGAAGGCGTCGGATGAGTACAGCATCTTGCCGAACGGCGTCAGCTCGAGCGCCTCGGCAAGTACGGTCGCCGACCTGGCGCCGACGTGGTTGAGTATCGCGCCGACGTCCATGTAGACGTGCGAGAACACGTTCGCCAGGTAGCCGGCCTGACGCTGGAATGGATAGCAATGCAGCAGCAGCACCGGCGTGCCGATCGGCTCGGTGGCGATCAGGAAGTCGGTCAGCAGCGACGGGTCCGACCGGTGCAGCCGGACGTCGGTGTCACCGAAGCCGACATGGAACTGCACCGGCAGGCCCGCGTCGATGCCGGTCCAGATCAGGTGCCGCAGCAGGACCGGGTCGTCAAGCCGGGCGCGGGGGTCGGACTCGATCGCGCCGAGCAGCCGTCCGGCCGCCGTGGCTACGTCGGCCGGCGCCGGCCGGGCTGGATCGAAGTCGAAGCCGTACCGGTACGCCACGATCGACTTGAACCCGACCGCGCTGGTCGAGGTGACCGCGTGCGCCAGCGCCTGAGCGAAGGCGTCCGCCCATCCGGCGGCGGTGGTCCCGTCCCTGGCTACCTGCTCGGCCACCGACTCGAGCCTGACGATGTGCCTGGCCGGCGTGCGGCTCACCGTCGCCAGCTCCTCCGGCGTGGTGAGCTGATCGCCCTGAAAGCCCGTGTCGATCAGCCACTGGGCCACGCCGGACGCGGTGAGCAGGCGCCGGTTCACCTCGGCGGTGCCGAGCTCGGCGCGCCGCTCCAGGTAGCGCTCGGCCGGCACCGACGGCTCGATGTCGAGGACGGGGGCGCACCAGCGCCGCACCGCGAAGCCGAGCTGGCTGTCGAACATGGTCGTGCCGGCCGCTGGCGGCCCGGGGGCCTCGGTCAGCAGCAGCTCGAAGCCCGCCCGGTCCAGGTCGGCGGTGACGACCCCATGGACATGGTGGTCGATCAGGGCGATCGGCTGCGGCGTGAGCTGCGGCGCGGTCACGGTCCCTCCCCGTCGTCGGTATCCACGGCCCCGGCGTAGAGCGCGTCGTAGCGGGCCATCCTGGCCAGCGGCGTGTCGCCGAGCCGGTCGACCAGCGCGGTGATGACCGCCTCCACCAGCGCGAGCGCCGGCGTGAGCGCGTCGAACGGCGATGGCGACTGCACGCTGGAGGTCAGGATCACGTCGGCATACGCTGACAGCGGCGACAGGTACGGGTCGGTGAAGGCGATCAGCGTCGCGCCCTGCCGCTTGGCCGTGATCGCCAGCCGGACCGTGTCGCGCTGATAGCGCCGGTAGTCGAACGCCACCAGGATGTCGCGGCGGCCGATGTCGAGCAGCGCGCCCATCCGGTCGCCGCCTGCCGCCGAGACGACGTGTACGTTCGGGCGGAGCACCCGCAGGTGGGCGGCCAGGTACTCGGCCAGCATCGTGCTGAACCGGCCGCCGATCAGCGTCACGCTGCGCTTGTACTCGGCGAGCAGCCGGACCGCCTGCTCGAACTCGGCGCGCGGCAGCCGGGCGAAGCTGGACCTGATGCCCTCGCAGAACATCTGCTCGGACCGGCCGAGCGGGTCGCTGGCGGCGGCCGAGCGCTCGGCAGCGGAGCGTTCGGCGTGCATGGCCAGCGGTGACGACAGCCGCGCCGAGACCTCCGATTTCAGCGAGCGCTGGAAGTCCGCGTAGCTGTCGAACGACAGCTTGGCGACCAGCCGCACCACGGTCGGGGCGCTGACGCCGGCCGCCGCGGCGAGCTTGGCGATCGGCTGCAGCCCGCGCACGGGGTACTCGGCCATCAGCGCCTGAGCGACCTTGCGCTCGGACGGGGTCAGCTCGGCGAGGTGCAGCTGCAGCCGCTCGGCGACGGTCACGGCGGTGCCGGTCATGGTGTCCCCGGCACCGCCGTGGCCAGTCCCCCCGGATTCGCTCGGCCGCACGGACGTCACCAGCGCCAGCGGGTGCGGGCGACCACGTCCTGCGGGCTGGCATCTGCGAACAGCTCGATCTCGGCCCGGCGTACCGCCAGGATCGCCTCGTGCATCGGCTCGCCCATCGCGTCGCGTAGCACGTCGCTGGCCTCTAGCGCGCTGGCCGAATCGCCGAGTGACTGCGGCAGCCTGCGGATGCCGCGCTCGGTGAGCTCGGCGTCGGAAAGGACGACCGGGTCACCCATGGTCTCGGCCGGAAGCGTGGCGCCGTCGTCGATCCCGGCCAGGCCGGTGGCGAGCACCGAGCCGATCACCAGGTACGGGTTCGCTGCCAGGTCGAAGCACTTGACCTCGAGGTTGGCCCGCACGTCCTGCTCTCCGGTCGAGCCGGTCACCAGGCGGAGCGCGGCCTCCCTGTTCTCCTTACCCCAGCACTGGTAGACGCCCGCCCAGTGCGAAGGGACCAGCCGCAGGTAGCTGGCCACGCTGGGCGACCCGACGGCGAGCAGCGCGGGCAGCGCCGACAGCACTCCGCCGGCGAACGCCTCGCCGTCGCTGGTCATGCCGTACCGGCCGGGACCGCCGGCCAGCAGGTTCTGCCCGTCGCGCCACAGGCTCAGGTGCACGTGCCCGCCATTGCCGACGCCGCCGGCGACGACCGACGGGGCGAACGAGGCCTGCAGGCCGAACCGCTGGGAGACGGCCTTGATCGTCTGCCGGACCAGCACGCTGTCGTCTGCGGCACTGACCGGGTCGGCCGGCGCCACCGAGATCTCCAGCTGGCCCGCCGCATACTCGGGGTGGAACTGCTCGACCACGATGCCCTGCCGCTCGATCGCGTCGACGACCTCGCGGCAGTAGTCGGACAGCTCGATCACCCGGGTCATCCCGTAGGCCGGTCCCTCGCAGGCCGGCCGGAACGTGCCGTCGTCGTCGGTGCCGACCGCCCACTCGACCTCGAAGCTCACCTGCGCGGTGAGCCCGTACCCCGCGGCCCGGGCGACCATCTCCTGGGCGAAGCTCCGCGAGCAGGCTTCGTACCTGACGCCCTCCTGGGTGTAGCGGTCGACCGGCGCGAACGCCCAGCCAGGCTGCCCCGCCAGCGGGGTGACCCGGCCGAGGTCCGGTACGAGCCGAAGGTCACCGCCTGGCCCGCCGATGTGCTTGCTGGTAGTGATGCTGTCGTCGACCAGGAAGACGTCGAAGACCGGCGACATGCCGATGCCCCATCCGGCGGCCCGTTCCAGCCGGCCGAGCGGAATGGACTTGACCCTGGTGATCCCGGCGTTGTCGACCCAGCACAGCGCGACCATGCTGACCCCGGCACCGGCGAGCCGCTGCGCCACCTCACGGCCGAGCTCCGACCGCCGTGCGCGCTCCTGCGCGTCGAGTGTGACGGGCCTTGCTGCACTGGTCACTGAGCACCTCGCCTCGGCTCGCCGCGCGACGGCGCGGGAATGTCCGAAGCGTTACACACAGGGTTTGCACCAGTCAATACGTAACAGAACTATCATCGGCGGCCGCGCCGATCGGGCCTCAGGCCAGACCGCCTACCAGCCGCGGAGATCGATTGTCCATAGATCGACAACGTCGTCGCCGGAGAATAGGTAAGCCCGCTCGTGATACGCCATGGTCGGGTCGACGTGCGCGGGCACCAGCCGCACCCGCTCCCCGACCGGCCGGACCGGCGCGAAGGTGGTGTGCTCGTCGGAGCAGAACCACACGGCGGCGCCGTCCAGCTCCGGTGCGCCATGATCCATGCCGAAGGCCTTCAGCCCGGCGTCGGCGACTGACCACTGCGCCGATGCGGAGATCACGGTCGCGAGCACGAACAGCGCCTGGCCGAACGGCAGGCCAAGGCGTCCGTACGCGCTGTCCATCAGGGCATAAGACCCGGCCTGGATCTCGTTCGCCCAGGTGTTGCAGTCGTAAGTCCCGGTACCGCCGGCCGTGACCAGGTCGCCGCCTACGTCGGCGTGGGCGGCGACAAGGATCTCCATCGCGGTCTGGCACCTGGCCGCACGCTCGGCGCGGTCGGTCAGGCCCACGACATGCCCCTCATACCCCATCACGCCGCGGACGCGCAGGCCGGCCGCCCGGGCCAGGTCGGCCAGCCTCCCGGCGCCGGACGGCGCGCAGCCGCACCTCGGCAGCCCCACGTTAACGTCGATGACTACCTCTGCGACGCCGCCGGCCGCCGCTGCCTCGATAGTCTGCGGCGAGTCGACCGCGAGCGTCACCCGGGCGCCGCCTTCGACGAGCGCGCCGAGCCGGCGGGCGTCGAGCACCTCGTTGGCGAGCAGCAGGTCCTGCCCGAGCCCGGCCGCCGCCATGCCCTCGCACTCGCGGATCGTCGCGCAGGTGAATCCCGTGTGCCCGGCCGCCGCCTGCCTGCTGGCGAGCGCGGTGCACTTGTGTGCCTTGACGTGCGGGCGCAGCCGCGCACCTGGCAGCGCGGCCGCCATCTCGGCGAGGTTGCGCTCCAGCACGTCGGCGTCGATCAGCAGCGCCGGCGTCGGGATGTCTGACAGCCGGCGCGGGCTCTGACTGGTCACGGGTACCTCCGCTGTCGCGGCACTGCCCGCTCGTGCTCTCGGCCGGCCGGGGCCGGTGACCGATCAGGCCGCCGTTGGCTAGTTCACGCAGGGGATGCCGTGCTTCCCCGTGAGCACGGCGCCGCCTTGCGGGCCCGAGCTGGGGACGCCGGACGGTGACGGGCTGGTGCTCGGGGCCGGGCTCACATTCGGCACGGTGGCGCCAGCGCCGAGCAGTACCTCGACGTGGCCCGGCTGGACGGACGAGCTAGCCGCCGCCGTGACCCCGAACAGCTTCGCGATGACGGCGGCGCTCGCCGCGGCGCCAGGACCATAGGTGACGCTGGTAGCAGACTGGGGACTGGCATTGCCTGGCGTCCCGGTCGGATACCCGGCACTGGCCAGCGCTGCCGACACGTGCGCGGCGAGTTGCGGTGTCTGGGTGCCGTTCAGCACGGTCACCGTCGCCTTGGGAACTGACCGCACCGAGTGGTGACCGTGCCGGTGGCCGCCCGATGGCCTTGCCGCCCCCGGCGGCGGATAGAACGCGGCGTGCACGATGGCCTTGATGCGCGCCGGATCGACGATGTTGACGGCCTGCGGAGGGCTGCCCCAGTTGCCGTAGCTCTGGATCGGCAGGGTCCGGAAGACCAGGTGCCCGCCCGTCAGGCTGCGCATCTGAGTCGCGAAGTCCAGCAGGTTCCAGCCCGAGTCGGTGATGACATACCGCTTGGCGACAGCCAGCAGCCCGTTCAGCTTGCCGAGGTCGCTGAGCACTCCCTCGGTTCGCACCTGATGAATCATCGAGTCGATGAAGGCCTGCTGGCGGTGAGTGCGGTCCAGGTCACCATTGGGCAGGTTATGCCGCTGGCGCACGAACGCCAGGGCCTGCTCCGGGTCTAGGTGCTGGTAGCCGTGCTTCAGGTTGGCGCCAGAGTAGGAGTCGTGCAGCGCGGTGTACGGATCGGACTGCTTGATGCAGACGTTGACGCCGCCGAAGACCTTCGCGAGCTCGTAGAACCCGCCCAGATTGACCTCGGCGAAATGGTCGATGCGCACTCCGGTCAGCTTTTCCACCGTCGCGACCGCGGCCGCGCGGCCAGCCTCGTTGCCCAGGAAGGCGAGCTGGTTCTGGCTCATGTTCGGATACTTCTGCCGCAGCTCTCCTTCCTTGAAGTACATGCTCACGCCGTAGGCCTGGTCGATCTTGCCCTGCTGCTGCGGGCCGACCGTTCCGGCGAAGTCGACCAGGTCATCGCGGGGGATCGAGAAGCCGACCGCCTTCTTGCCGCCAGCGAAGATGTGGACCAGGATCAGCGTGTTCGTGGCGTTGCCGCCCACGCCGTGCAGGACGCCGTACCTGCTGCCCGCGTGCAGCTTGGAGAGAATCTTCTGCGGCAGTACGTTCCCGTTCCAGTCCGTGCGGCTCTCCAGGCCCATCAGCAGGATGTTCTGCGCGCCGATCGAAGGGCCACTGTGGATCGCATGCGATCCGCCGATGCTGTTCACGTTGCTGACGAGGTAATAGGAAAAGCCGCTGGCCACCAGGACCAGCGAGGCAAGGCCGCAGGCGAGCACGTAGCCGGCCGACCTCGCGGTGGTACCCGCCCTCACCAGGGACCTCCCCAGCTCAGTTGAACGCAGACAACTTTCGTATATGCCATCCGACTCCGCCGAGCCGACTATCCTGCGCTCATGTCGGAGAGGCAAGGCCACGGCGCGTATCAGCGCCCGCCCCGTCGCCAGGAGCCTGACTACTACGACGACCGGGTGGACCGGGGAGTTCCTTACCGCGACACGCAGCCAGGCTACGGTGCTCGTGACTACGCACCGCACCGCGGCCGGCCCGGGCAGCCGGGTTCCCTGGCGCGACGGTGGGGCTCGCTGCCAGGACGGCTCGGGGTGGTTATCGTGATCGGCTGCGCCCTGCTCGGGGCGCTCGGCACCATGCTGACCGGCAGCCAGCCCGGCACGCTGCTCAGCCTCTTCCTGCTGGCCGGGACTGTCCTGGCCGGGCTCGCCGTCCGGCAGAACATGGCCCACTTCGTGATCCCGGTGCCGGCCCTGGCCTACCCGCTGGCCGCTCTGGCCGCCGGGGCCGCCGCCAACCCGGCAGGCTCATCCCTGACGGGACTCGGCCTGGGCGCTGTCCAGTGGATCGCGCACGGCTTCCTGCCGATGGTCGCCGCCACCGCACTGGCGATCGGCATCACGGCCGTGCGGCGCTGGCGGAGCGCGACATCGCCGGCCCCCGCACGCGGCAGGCGACCAGCCCGGCCCGCCGACCGCTACCGCGACCGGTCACCGTACGACCCGCGGTCGCCCTACGACGAGCCAGCCCGGCCCGCCCCGGACCGGCGCCACTCCCCGCGCCGGTATTACGACTAGCGCCAACGTCCGCTGCCGCACGTCCGCTGCCCCGCCGTACGGCCGCTGCCCCGCCGCACGTCCGCTGCCCCGCTGCGCGGCCACCCACCGCCACCTACCGCCGCGATCCCGCCACCGGCTCGAAGCGGTTCGCCTCCGGGTGCGCCGACCGTCGCCCGCCACCAGCGTCCTGCCGCGGGGCATCCGCGTCTTTGCGTAATATCTCGAATTAGTAAACTCTCTTGCCGCGTCGCGGAGGATCGAGATATAACTTGTCTTGCTCGGCTGGGGGCGACCGAGAACGGCGTCCGCAGCTGACGCAGCCAAGCCAACGAGAGCTAAGGATCTGAAAATGAGCACGGCCCGCACGCTGCTGCGCCTGCCGGGAGGCCGCCGGACGAAATGGGCGGTCCTGGTGTTCTGGCTGATCGTGATGATGGTCGCCGTACCTCTGTTCGGAAAGCTGACCGGCGCGGAGAAGAACGACGCCAAGTCGTGGCTGCCGCCGAAGGCCGAGTCGACCCAGGTGCTAAAACTGGAAGCGAGCTTCCAGGCGCCGAACGTGTATCCGGCCGTCGTGGTCTACTACCGGCCGTCCGGCCTGACCGCCGCCGACCGGCATCAGGCCGCCAAGAACGCCGCGGGCTTCGCCGCCGTGACCGGCGTAGTGGCCCGCCAGGTCGCCGGGCCGTTCCCCTCCGCCGACGGCAAGGCGATCGAGACAGTGGTGCCGGTCAATCTCGGCTCCAAGGGCTGGAACGGCGCCGGGGCTGCGGTCGACAAGATCCGGGCCATCGCCAAGTCCGGCGCGGGCGGCCTGACCGTGCACATCACCGGGCCGCTTGGCGGCGCCGCCGATTCGGCTAAGTCGTTCAGCGGCATCGACAGCACGCTGTTCTTCGCCGCGCTCGCGGTCGTCGTGCTGCTGCTCCTGATCACCTACCGCAGTCCGATCGCCTGGCTGCTGCCCGTCCTCACGGTCGTCGTCGCCTTGATAAGCGCCGAGGCGGTGATCTACCTGCTTGCGGCGCACGCCGGCCTGACCGTGAACGGTCAGAGCGCAGGAATCCTGAGCGTGCTGGTCCTGGGTGCTGGCACGGACTATGCGCTGCTGCTGACGGCCCGCTACCGCGAGGAACTGCGCCGCGCGGAGGACAGGCACGAGGCGATGGCAGTGGCGCTCCGCCGCGCCGGTCCCGCCATCATCGCCAGCGCCGGCACCGTCATCCTCAGCCTGCTGACCCTGACGATCGCCCAGCTGAACTCCACCAAGGGCCTCGGTCCGGTGCTGGCGATCGGCGTCGGCGTGGCTCTGGCCGCCATGATCACGCTGCTCCCCGCGTTGCTCGTGATCTTCGGCCGGTGGATCTTCTGGCCGGTGCGGCCCAGGTTCGGCTCGGCCGAGCCGACCAGCAAGGGCGTGTGGGCCAGGGTCGGACGCCGCGTCGCCGTCCGTCCCCGCGTTGTCTGGGTAACCACGGCGATCATGCTCGGTGCCCTGGCTATCGGCCTGACCGGCCTGAAGGCCAGCGGCCTGACCGCCGCACAGTCCTTCGCCGGTCGCCACCCGGACTCCGTGGTGGGTCAGCAGGTGCTTGACGGGCACTTCCCGGGCGGCGCCGGGCAGCCGGTCGTAGTCGTCGGCAACCAGGCAGCGGCAGCCCAGCTTCGCACGGCGTTCGCCGGAGTCCACGGGATCACGCAGGTCACGCCGCCGCAGGTGCACGGCGGGCATGTGTTCTACTCCGGAACGCTCACCTCGGCGCCTGACAGCCAGGCCGCGTACTCGACTATCGACCGGGTCCGTTCCGCGGTGCACGCGGTGCCGGGGGCGCACGCCCTGGTCGGCGGTAACACGGCGGTCAACCTCGACGTGCAGCGAGCCGCCGCGCACGACCGGGCGGTGATCATCCCGCTGATCCTGCTGGTGGTCTTCGTCATCCTCGGCCTGCTGCTCCGGGCCGTCGTCGCACCGATCATGCTGATCGCCACCGTGGTGCTGTCGTTCGGCGCGGCGCTCGGAGTGAGCGCGCTGGTCTTCAGCCACGTGTTCGGCTTCGGCGGCGCGGACACCTCGTTCCCGCTCTACGTCTTCGTCTTCCTGGTCGCGCTCGGGATCGACTACAACATCTTCCTGATGACCCGGGTCAGGGAGGAAGCCCGCAAGCACGGCTCGCGCCGGGGAGCGCTGATCGGGCTGGCGGCGACCGGCGGCGTGATCACCTCGGCGGGGGTCGTCCTGGCGGGCACGTTCGCCGTGCTCGGCACGCTGCCGATCACGTTCCTGGCCGAGCTCGGCTTCGCGGTCGCGTTCGGCGTGCTGCTGGACACCATCGTGGTCCGGTCGGTCCTGGTCACCGCCCTGAACCTGGATCTCGGACCGAGGATCTGGTGGCCGAGCCGGCTGGCGCGTGAGAGCGGCCCGCAGCAGGACCTGGCCGGCGAGCTGGAGACGGTCAGCGCCCCCGCTGGCTGAGCTGGTCGAGCAGCCTCGCGCAGGCGTGGACGGTCCGCACGTGCGGAACGTCCACGCCGACGCGATCGGCAAGCTCGGCGACCGCGCCGGTCATGCAGTCGAGCTCGAGCCGCTTGCCGGCCTCGAGGTCCTGGAGCATCGACGTCCGGTGGTCACCGACGGCGATGCCGGCCTCGAGGCGGCGATCGAGCGACACCGGGAAGCTGATCCCGAGCCGTTCGGCGACCTGCGCGCACTCGGCGAACATGGCCCTGAGCAGGTCGAGCATCTCCGGCGCCGTCCCGAGCTCGCCAAGCGTCGCCCGGGTCAGTGCCGTCACGGGGTTGAACGCCACGTTACCGATCAGCTTCAGCCAGATCTGGTCCCGCAGCCGGGCCTCGACCGGTGCCTTCAGCCCGCCGGCCATGAACGCCCGGGAGATCTGCCTGCAGCGCTCGCTCACCGACCCGTCCGGCTCGCCGATGGTGAACCTGGTGCCCTCGATGTGGCGGATCACCCCGGGCTCGACGATCTCGGTGGAGCAGTAGACCACGCAGCCGACGTTGTGCTCGGGCTTGATCGAGCGGGCGATCACGCCGCCCGGATCCACGCTTTCCAGCACCGGGCCGCCGGCGGGGTCGGCCACCGACTGGAAGTACCACCACGGGACGCCGTTCTGCGCCCAGATGGCGGCGGCTCCGGGGGCGAGCAGCTCGCCGAGCCTTGGCGCGATCCCGGGCAGGCTGTAGGCCTTCAGCGCGACGAACACCACGTCCGCTCCGGTCACCGCATCAAGCTCGTCGGTCACCGGCGGGTGCGCCTCGAAGTCACCGCGCGGCGAGAGCACCCGGACTCCGTTCCTGGCCATCGCCGCCAGGTGCGCGCCACGCGCGATGAGGGTGACGTCGGCGCCGCCCCTGGCAAGCGCAGCCCCGACGTACGCGCCGATCGCGCCGGCGCCGAGCACGGCGAACCTCACGCCGGCCCGCCCGCGGCGCCGTCCGCCGGGCCAGCTCCAGCCGGCGCAGCGCCAGCCGGCCCGGGCGCGGCCAGCCCGGCGACGAACTCGCCGACCTTGCGCCGTTGTACCTTGCCCGTCGCGGTGCGCGGGATCTCGTCGAGTACCTGGATCCTGGCGGGGACCTTGAACGCGGCCAGCTGCCGACGGGAGTAGTCGATCAGGTCCTTCGGCTGGACCGGCGCGGCTTCGGCGGTCAGCGTGACCGCCGCGCCGACCAGCTCGCCGTACTTCTCGTCGGCGATGCCGAAGCAGACCGCGTCGCGCACCGCCGGATGCGAGAGCAGCACCGCCTCGATCTCGGCCGGCGAGATGTTCTCCCCGCCCCGCAGGATCATCTCCTTGAGCCGGCCTTCCAGGTACAGGTAGCCGTCTCGGAGCACGCCGCGGTCCCCGGTGCGGAACCAGTCACCGAAGAACGCCTCGGCCGTAGCCGCCGGGTTGCCCACGTAACCCGACATCACGCCCGGCCCGCGGATCACGACCTCGCCGGGAGTCCCCTCGGGCAGCAGGCTGCCGTCCCGGCCGGCGATCCCGATCTGCGTCCCGGTGGCGACGCCGACCGAGCCGGGAATCCTGGCAGCGGGCGGCAGCGGGTTCGACGCCATCTGATGGCTCGCCTCGGTCATCCCGTACGCCTCGAGCATCGGCACGCCGTACACCTGCTCGGCCCGCTCGAGCAGGGCAGGCGACAGCGCGGAGCTGCACGAGCGCGCGAACCGCAGCGTCCGCGGCGGCCCGCCGTCGTCGGACCGGTCCAGGATCATCTGATGCAGCGTCGGCCCCGCCGACAGCCAGGTCGCTCCGTGCTCACGAGCCTGCGCCCAGAAGCCGCGCGGCGTGAACCGGCGCGGCACGATCACCGACCCGCCGCCGGCCAGCGCCGCGAACGTGGAGGCGACCAGCCCGTGCACGTGGAACAGCGGCATCACGCAGAACGACACGTCCGACGGGCCCAGCTCGTAGTGCGCGGCGACCGTCCTGGTCGAGGCCATCAGGTTCCGCTGCCGCAACGGCACCTGCTTCGGGCGGCTGGTCGTACCGCTCGTGTGCAGCACGACGGCCACGTCGTCAGGCTGGCCGCGCTCGAAGCCGGTCACAGGTTCAGCTACTTTTTCGGCAACGATCAGCTCCGGCGGCTCGGCACCGCTGGCCTGCCCCGTCCCGGCCGACACTGTCACGACCGGCACCGACTGCGCCCGTGCCGCGCTGACCGCCGCCTCCGGACGGGTGGCCGGGATCAGCAGCAGCCTCGGCGCGACATCCTCCAGGTAGAACAGGTACTCGCTTTCCGTGTAGGCCGGGTTGAGCGGGGCCGCGGCGGCGCCGAGCGTGGTGATCGCGAGCAGGAGCTGTATCACGTCCGGGCCGTTGGGCAGCGTGAACGCCACCCGGTCACCGCGCCGGACGCCGGCGGCGGCAAGGGCTCCCGCCAGGTGCTCGATCCGCTCGGCTAGCTCCGCGTAGGTCAGGACCTGGCCGTCGTCGGGCACGACCAGGGCCGGCCTGGCCAGGTCGGCGTGGTCCAGGATCGCGCTCAGCGTCTCGCCCGCTGCGTGACCCGGCTGCTGCGTCATCGGCCAGCCTCCCGGTGCTCGTTGTCCAAGCCGCCTACAGTCTGCCCGCTACGGCGGTCCCGCGACAGAGCCGGCCGGTGCGGACCGGGGTCACGCCAGCACGGCGCGCAGGGTGCGGCGACCGATCCCGGCGATCTCCTCGTTGTCGGCCGAGTTAGCCAGGAAGGCCAGCGACAGCGCGAGTGCCCAGCCGCGGGCTCGGGCCCAGAGGTCGTCGGTGGCCGCGTTCTGGCTGGCGGCACGGTAGGCGTCGGCAAAGGCGCCGTGGCACTCCCGGGGAAGGAGCATCCACGCCACGGACAAGTCGGCGGCCGGATCACCGGAGGTGATGTCGCCGAAGTCGATCACGCCGCTGACGGCGCCGTGGTCGACCAGGATGTTGGCCGGGTGCAGGTCGCCGTGCAGCCAGACCGGGGGTCCCTCCCAGCTCGGCACCGCGACCGCGGCCTGCCACCGAGCCCGCACTGCCCGCTGGTCGACCAGTCCGCCGAGCGCGGTCAGGTTGCCGCCCAAAGTCGCGGCGCGGTCCGCGAGCGGGATGCCGCGGTTGAGATTCACCGGCGCATCGGGCGAGGCCGCTACGTGCAGGGCCGCGAGGAACTCGCCGAGGCGCGCCGCGGCGTCGAAGGGGTCGGCGGGCGCACGGCGCGAGGCGACCCGGCCGGGCAGGAACGGGACAATGCTCCATGACCACGGGTAGCCCAGGGCAGGCTCCCCGACCCGGACCGGCACCGGGACGGGCAGCGGCAGCCTCGGCGCGATCAAGGGCAGCCACTGCTGCTCGTGCGCGCCGAGCCTGGCCGCCAGCTCGCGCCTTGGCATCCGGACCAGCAGGTGCTCGCCCAGCCGGAAGATGATGTTGTCCCAGCCATTGGCCAGGAGCTCGACGGGCAGCCCGGCAAGGTCGGGGTGCTGCGATTCCAGCAGCCGGCGCACCAGTTCCGGGGACACGTCCACCTCGGCGGCGGGCATCGGCTGCGGACCGGCCATGGACGGTGAGTCTACGGGCGAGGCGCGCCGGCGTCAGCGTGCCTCGCGCCGAACGAGATCGAGCACACGGGTACGTGGCGCCCCGACCAGTGCCGGGGATGACTCCGGCGAGGTCCAGACGTGCTCGTGCAGGAAGCTGGCGAACGCCTCGGCCTGTCCCGCCGAGTCGAACTCCAGGTCAAGCATCAGGTACTGCGGGTCGTCGACAGGACGGCTGATGGCCAGGCCGCGCACACCAGCGTTCGCGCGGGCTTCGGCGAAACGGTCGAACGCTTGCTGCCAGATGTCGTAGTCGCTGATCGCGTGCTCGATGCGCAATGTTGCCATGGTTCCTCCAGAGCGGGCTCTTTACCTCTGCCTGGCACGCTAGGCCGCCACCCGCCGGTCCTGGTATCCCGAAAATCCGGGGGGTCGCCGGGCACGCAGGCCTGCGCCCGGCGGGCGTTACCCTCAAGTGGTGATCGGTGCCTGGGCGCGTGAGCGCGCGCGTGAGCGCGTCGCGGCCCTGTCCGCGATGCGCCTGGCGGACCGGGACCTGCGCAGACAGGTACTCGCGGTCCTGCGCGAGGTGCTCGACTTCAGCGCCTACGTCTGGCTGCTGACCGACCCGGTCACCACTGTCGGCACGGCACCGCTCGCCGACGTGCCCTGCGTGACGGAACTGCCTGCGCTGATCAAGGCCAAGTATGCGACGCCGGTCAATCGCTGGACGGTGCTGAGCGCGCAGAGCCTGCCGACCGGGCTGCTCAGCGATGCGGTCGGCGGCGACCTGGCACGCAGCCTGGTCTGGCGCGAGGTGATGAGCCAGTACGGGATCGGTGACGTCGCCTCGACGGTCTTCGCCGACCGGTACGGCTGCTGGAGCTTCCTCGACCTGTGGCGGGACGAGGCATCCGGCCCGTTCAGCGCGGCCGACGCCGAGTTCGTCGCCAGCCTGGCCGCGCCGCTGACCACGGCGCTGCGCGGCTGCCAGGCACGGACCTTCATCGAGCCGGCGACCGTGCACCGGCGAAGCGTCGCCCCCGTCGTGCTGACGCTGGACGAGGATCTGCGGATCATCGGCCGGACGGCGGCATCGGGTGCGTGGCTGGACGCGCTGCTCCCGCCCGAGCCCGACGAGCGGGCGATCCCGGCCGGCGCTTACAACGTGGCCGCTCAGCTGCTCGCCACGGAAGAAGGGATCGACGACCACCAGGCCTTCGCGCGCACGCACCTGGCCGACGGCTTCTGGCTGACGCTGCGCGCGGCTCGGCTCGCCTCCGACTCCGGCCCGGACCTGCGGGCCGCCGCCGGACCGGCTCTCGTCGTCACGATCGAGGAGACCTCTGCCGCCGAGCGCGTCGACATCTTCGGCCGCGCCTTCGGCTTCACCGCTCGCGAGCGAGAGGTGCTTGGCCTGCTCGCCACCGGCAGTGACACGCGCACGATGGCACGCCGCATGTCGCTGTCCGAGCACACGGTCGGGGACCACCTCAAGTCCATCTTCGCCAAGACCGGCTCCCGCGACCGCGTCACGGTCCTGTCGCGTGCCCTCGGCACCAAGAGCCCGGCGGGCGGGGCGGCGGCTGGCTGACCCAGCGGCGTCGTCACCACTACGGCTGACGGCCGGCCAGCCAGGCGGCTTCGGACTCGCCCATGGGCGTCGATGCTGGGCCGCGGACGAACGGCCAGATCTCCTCGGCGATCCGGCGCCAGTCGGCAGTCGCCGACAAGTCGCCGAGCAGGGCGAACAGGCCCAGGTTGATCCGCTGCAGCACGACGTAGGACCGTGGGATGGACACGTGCTCCGCGACCGGGCTGCGCACGTCGAAGAACCTGCGCACCACGGTGGAGGAGTAGTCGGGCTTGATCGTGAGCGGCCCGGGTTCCCGGATCGTCGCGTAGAAGACGGCGAGGTGCTCGACGACCTCGTCGGTGGACAGCGGCGCACCGGGCCGCAGGAACCCGGCGGTCACCATGGCGGCGCGGAACGCCTCCGGGTCGTTGCGAACGCACAGGTTGCGCGCCATCTGCATCAGAGGGTCGAGCTCCGCCGGGGTGAAGTGCTTGACCAGCCCGAAGTCAAGGAACGTCACCCGGCCGCCGCCATGGAACAGGTAATTGCCCGGGTGCGGGTCACCGTTGAACGCGTGCACGTCGTACAGGCTGCGGAAGACGAACCGGTAGATCGTCTCGGCGGCCAGGTCGCGCTCCTCCTGCGGCCAGTCGGCCAGCTCGGCGAACCTGGCGCCGACGGCAAGATCGCTGGTCACCATCCGCCGAGTGGACAGCTCGCCGATGATCTTCGGCACGCAGATCGTGGGGTGACCGTCGTAGTAGTCAGCGATCAGGGACTGGTTCGCCGCCTCACGACGGTAGTCGAGCTCTTCGAGCACGCGCTCCCGCAGCTCGGCGATCAGGGCGTCCACGTCCTGGGCCGGGGCGGTGATCCGCAGCATCCGGCGGAGCAGGGCGACGTTGTCCAGATCGGCGGCGATCGCCTCGGCGATGCCCGGGTACTGCACCTTGACCGCCACGGCGCGGCCGTCATGGGTGATCGCTCGGTGTACCTGCCCGATCGACGCGGCCGCGATCGGCTCGGGATCCCACTGCGCGAACGCCCGCTCGGGCGGCATGCCGAGCTCGGCCTCGACGACTCCGGCCGCGAGCTCGGCGCTCATCGGCGGGACGCTGTCCTGCAGCCGGCTCAGGGTGCGCCGCACGCTCGGCGACAGCCCCTCGTCGACGTAGCTGGCCATCTGGCCGATCTTCATCAGGACGCCCTTCATCGCCCCGAGGGTCTCGGCGACGTCCTGCGCCGTCTGCAGGGCGAGGTCCTGGCGGAGCTGCTGGCGGTGCTCGCCAGCGGCTGCGAACAGCCGGGGCGCGCTGCTGGCATAGCGCGCGCCGCCCCTGGCGACAAGCTGCAGCGCGGCGACGCCGCGCCGCAGCCGGACCGGCCCGACCCGCCTGCGCAGTGCGACAGCTGCCAGTCCGGTGACCACTAGTCCGGCGACCGCCAGTCCGCCGATCACCGAACCGGCTGCCAGCCGCCGCCTCATGCGCGCTGCGCCGCGCGCACCTGCGCGGCGATCCGCTGCCTGGCCTCAAGCACGCCCGGCTCGCCGAGGAAGACCGCGTCGAGGACGCCGAGCGCCTGGCGGATCTCGGTGCGCCTGGCTGGCGTCAGCGCCGCAGGCTCGAAGCCGTACAGCTCGCAGGCCCAGGCTGGCAGCGACGCGACGGCTCCGGCTCTGATGTCCTGCCAGATCTCTGCGATGTCCTCGTCAAGTCCGGCCGGGTCGAGCAGGAAGGCAATCGAGTCCCTGGCGGCCGGGGTGCAGGCCAGCTCAGGCCGGACCGACTCCAGGTACGACGCCAGCGCCGCGACCGTGGACGGCACCTGGTCCCTGGGCACGCCGACAAGCTCGGCCGCGACGACCATCTCCGCGACGTAGTCGTCGGCCTCCTGCGGTGACAGCGGCGAGCCGAACAGCGTCCTGGCCACGAGGGATGAGTCGACGAGCGCGGCATGCACCCACAGCAGCAGGGCTGGATCGCTGGCCGCGTACGGACGGCCGGTGAAGTCGTCGGTCCCGGTCACGTGCTCGTGGATACGCCGGACCCGGGCCGCGGCTCGCTCCGCGGCCGCCTTCTCCCCGAAACTGATCGTCGCGAGGTAGCCGGACGTCGCGGCGAGCCTGCCGACCGGATCCTCCCGCCAGTCGCTGTGCTGATCCACTCCGGCCATGGCCAGCGGGTGCAGCGCCTGGATCATCAGCGCCCGCAGGCCGGCCACCGGCGCCGACAAGTCGGCGCTGCCGCGCCAGGTCACGCTGGCCGGCCCGAAGAAACCGTCGTCGCCCGGCCGCTCCGGCACGCCGGCTGAGTAGGCCGCCGCCGATCGCCCGACGAGACCGGCAGCGTCCGCGTACACGTCTTCCGTCATACCGCCAACGTACCTAGCCGGCCGGCCCAGGCGAGCAGCCGCCACCGGGTGGTGAGCCGACGGACTGCCCGAAGTCGGAATGTGACGTATGTCATATCCGGTTTATACGATTTCAACTGCACTGAGTCGTCTGATCACTCATGGTGGTGATGAGCAACACCTAGCGTGCGCGGATGACCGCCGTGCGCGACCAGCACCCCGGCCGCCTGCCCTGCCGGAAGCCGCACCGGAGGCTCAGAAGTGTCCCGCCGTACTGCCAAGCACAGGAAGCCGTCGCGGCTCGCACCGACCCGGTCGACTGCCCGGCATCGCAAGCCGTCGCCGGTCGCATCGGTGCTCGCGCACTCCCCTGCCAGGATGGCCATCGCCGCGGCCGGCGCCGCCTTGGTCTGCGCGGCCGCGGTGCCAGCAGTCACCACCTGGTCCGGGTCGGCGTCCGGTCCCGGCCCGGGCGGGTTCGGCCAGGCGGCAGCGCTGCAGGTTCCCGGTCAGGGATCGGGCTCGGCCGGGCACCTCGGCAAGTCCGGCAGCGCCTTCGCCGCCGGCGCCGCGCGCGCCAGCGGCGGGCAGGCGCGCGCGAGCACCGGGCAGCGCCGGGGCAGCCGGTCGCGGCAAACCGGGTCTCAGCACGGCCGGCCGCCGGCCGGGCAGCACCCGGCGAGCACGCCCGCCGTGGCGACCGCGTATCAGAACCCGTTGCGCGCGGTCACCGGGCTGATCCCCGAGCGCATCGACATGGGCGTTGATTTCGGCGGCTCCGGGTCGATCTACGCGCTCGGAGACGGCGTCGTCACCCAGGCCTGCGGAACCTGCTACGGGTGGCCGGGCGGCGGCTGGATTACCTACCGCCTCACGAGCGGCCCGGCCGCGGGCCTGATGGTCTTCGTGGCCGAGGACGTGCAGCCGAGGGTGGCGGTCGGCCAGACGGTCACCCCGTCCACCGTCATCGCCACGATGTTCAACGGCGGCGCCGGCATCGAGACCGGCTGGGCGATGGCGAGCACGTACTCGGCGGAGTCGCAGCTGCCCGAGGCCGGCGGGATCAGCGGCGGCGGCCCGTTCCCGACCGCCGTCGGGATGAACTTCGAGGAACTGCTCCAGGCTCTCGGCGTCCCGGCGGGCAACAACCGCTACGCGACCACCTACGGGATACTGCCGGCCGGCTACTCGCCAGACTGGGCTGCCGCACTGAAAATCAACGGATAGGCGACTAGCCAATTACTTTCCGTTAATTCTTAATGCCTTTCATGAGTTTTATAAGGTTTCGCAGTCAATTGGATTAAAAGGGACGCGACACGCGGGTTTTTCTCGTTTCAACGCCGTCGCGTTATCGAATGGTGCATCTTAGTTACCAAGACGTTACCGTGCGTGACGGCGACCTGGCGGTCATTACGTCGTCCTGACCTGCACGGCTGCTGTACCGCATCTCGGATGACAGACCTATCGCCGCGTAGATCGAAGGTCAAGCCGTGTCCCGAAGATCCGCCAAGCACCGCAAGTCAGCGTCGGCGACGCCGGCCCGGGCAGGCGCCCATGCCAGACCCAGGCCGCCGTCGCCGTTCGCGTCAGCGCTCCAGCTGTCGCCAACGCGGACGGCGGTCACCGTCAGCGGGGCCGTCCTGATCGCAGCCGCAGCCACTCCCGCGCTGGTGCAGCTGCCCGGGCATGCCAGCCAGCCGCCAGGCCCTGCTCCCGGCCCGGGCGCGGCTCAGGCAGCGGCGCTCGGCCGATCGGGCGCCGACCCGCGGCTGACCGGCCCGCATCCCGCCTCCGGCCACGTCCGGCGGCAGGAGCACGACCGGGCAGGGTCACCGCAGCCAGTCGCGGCGAGCAGGTCCCCGGCCAGGTCCAGTGCCTCGCCGAGTCCAACCGCGTCGGCCAGGCCTCGGCACCATCGGCACCGGGCACTGCCGTCGGTCTACCGGGACCCGCTGCGCGGCCTCAGTGGCCTGGTGGCCGAGCGGATCGACCAGGGCGTGGACTTCGCCGGGTCCGGCCCGATCTACGCTATCGGCGACGGCGTCGTCACCAACGCGACCGGGACCTCGGGCGGCTGGCCGGGCGGTGGCTGGATCACCTACCGGCTGACCAACGGCCCGGCGGCCGGGCTGACCGTCTACGTCGCCGAGGACGTGCGGCCGACGGTCTCAGTCGGGCAGGTGGTGACGCCGGATACCGTCATCGGCGACATGTTCGCCGGCGGCGACGGGATCGAGACCGGATGGTCGATGGCGAGCGGTCTCACCGCCGAGTCGCAGCTGCCCGAGGCCGGCGGCATCAGCGGCGCGGGACCCTTCCCGACCAGGGTGGGGATCAACTTCGACCAGTTGCTCCAGTGGCTCGGCGTGCCGGCCGCGAACAACAGCCAGAACTTCGGCTACGGGCTGCTCCCGACGCAGTATCCGGCGGACTGGCCGGCTGCCCTGCACGGCGGCCGGTAGCCGGGCGCCGGTAGCCGGGCGCCGGTAGCCGGTAGCCGGTAAGCGGTAGCCGGCGACTCGGCTAGCCTCCTGGCCCGTCCAGCACCGACTGGAGCACGGCGGCTTCCCTGGTCAGGCGCTCGGACTGGTCCGGGCGGTCGGCGCGCTCATAATCCCGTGCGGCATCCAGCCGCTCGGTGACTTCCGCCCGGACTAGCCGCGCGAGGTCGGCCTCGGTCAGCTCACGCCGCCGCGCCTCCGCCGCACCGAGGCCAGGCACGCTCCCGGCGAAGTGCCGGCTGGCAGCCGGCGAGCGGGCGCCAGCCAAGAAGTCAGCCCCGAGCCCGGAGTCAGCACCAGACCTGGAGTCAGCACCAGACCTGGAGTCAGCGCCGGCCGGGTCAATGGCCTCGGCATTGCCGATTGCGCTCAGTGCGGTGCGGAGCGCGGAAACGGCGGCCGCGTCGCGGGCGGCGATGGCCGTGCGAAGGGCCCGGCGCAGCCGCATGGCGATGCCGTCCTGATCGCGGGTCACGCTCGCACGTATACCGAGACAAGCCGTGCGAGGAAGGCCGCGGCCGGGGCGGGGTCCAGGCCACCGTGATGCTCGTCGTAGACATCCGCCCAGCGGTCCCCGTAGAACGACGGGTCGTCGAAAGTAGTCACGTCAGCCACCACACCAGACCGCAGCGCTCTG
>DASWAA010000160.1:0-2844 GCA_036391385.1 Streptosporangiaceae bacterium | reverse complement strand
TCATGACCACGATGACCACGGAAAAGCGCATCGAAAAGCTGGAGAGCCAGATTAAGCGGCTCCAGACCAAGCAGAACGAGCTGAACAAGCAGCTCACCAAGGCCCAGATCGACCAGTGGCAGGGACGTCTCGAGGACCTCGAGGTCCAGATGCACCTCGGCGCGATGGAGGGCAACGACCGGCTGCGGGCGCTGATGGATCAGCTTCGCGGCAGGTGGTCCGACTCCAAGCGGCAGTTCGAGGAGGGGATGACGACCGCGTCGAGTGTCGCTGACACGGTCCGCGTCGGCCTGGAAAACGCCTTCAAGGATGTCCGCAAGGCCCTGCTGGAGACCAAGAGCAAGCTGGCCTGAACCAGGCTAGCCCGCCCAGGCCAGCCCGCCCAGGCCAGATCGACTCAGGCCAGATCGACCCGGGCCAGATCGACCCGGGCTGGGCCGTTGGCTAGCGGGCTGGGTCCGACGACGGGCTTCGCTCCCGCTGCTGGTACCCGGCGGTCATGCCGCCGTCGACCAGGAGCGTCGTGCCGGTGACGAACTCGGCCTCGTCGCTCGCGTAGAAGACCGCTGCGGCGGCAACGTCGCTGGCCTTTCCGATCCGGCCGATCGGCGGGAGCGGCCAGTCGCCGCTCTCTGGGCGGTCATCCTCTCCCGGCGGTGCCATATGCCGCATGCCCGGCCAGGTGTCGCCCGGGCACAGCACGTTCGAGCGGACCCCGTCAGGGCCGCCCTCCAGCGCCAGCACCTTCCCGAGCATGACCACCGCAGCCTTGGACACCGAGTACAGGCCGATCGACTGCTCGCCCCAGATCCCCGCATCAGATGAGATGTGGATCATGCAGCCGCGGCGCCGGGCCAGATGCGGGTATACGGCACGCGCGTACAGGAAGTAGCCGCGCACGTTCACGTCCATGACCCGGTCGTAGTCGGTCAGCGGCGTGTCGAGCAAGCCCGCTTCCACGCCGATCCCGGCGTTGTTGACGAGGATGTCGAGTGCGCCAAGTCGCTCGATGGCCTGCTGCACGGATCGCTCGATGGCCACCGGATCGGCGGCATCCGCCGCCACGAACCATGCCGGGCCCGATGCCTGCAGCGCTGCCTCGGCCTGCGCGCCTAGTTCCTGATTGCGTCCCGTCACGACTACGGTCGCGCCCTCGTTCAGGAACCTCTCCGCGATGGCGAAGCCGATACCAGTCGTGCCGCCGGTGACCAGCGCATGCTTGCCCGTCAGACGCCGTGGACCGCCAGTTGGATCCATGTTGACCCCATTGCCCCTCTCCGATGCCGCGGCCCCGGTAAACGAGGCCCACTAGACGTAGCCCAGTAGAGCAGGCAGCACACGGCGCCCGCCGCCAGGTCGCCTGGTCCGGGGCTCAGGGGCGCCGGGACCAGGCGACCGCGGGCGGCGGGTACCGCGGGCTGATGCTGTTATCGATCCTTCTCGACGCCCTTGCGGGTCAGAATCCGCAGGCGCTGGCGACGGCTGCCGCCGCACCCTCACGGTTGTAGGCAGCAGGGATGCCAGGCCGCTCGAAGTAGTTCATGTAGACGTCGGCGGCCTGCGTCGGGCTGGTGGCGGCGTTCAGCGCCGGGATGTACTGCGCCCACTGCTGGTTATAGGTGAGCAGCGCCTCCAGCTGGGTGTGCAGGTCCGCGGCCGGGTTCCCGGTGACGAATCCCGGGGGAAGCGGCGTCCAGCCGATCAGCCCGCCGCCGCCGGTGCCCACCGACTCCGGATTGCCCATCGACTCCTGGTAGATGTTCCCGGCGATGCCGGCGGCCGCCATCTTCGTGTAACCGTGCGTGGTCAGGAAGCTGACGATCGTCCCGTAATTCTGCGGGAGCATGCCGGACGTGCCGGTGCACCGCATAGCAGCAACTCTCGGTTTCTTCGCGGCCGACTGCGTGTTCGCCTTCGGCTGGGCTGCCTTCTTGCCCGACGCGTGAGCGGGCCTGGCGCCGTGCGAGGCGGCGGAGGCGTTGCCACGGCCGCTGGACTTCTTGACCGGCCGATAGTGGCTGGACCCACGGTTCGACGTACCGGCCTGATGCGCGGCCTGCCTGATCGACGCGCTCGGGGCCGCCGATGCGAGGCTGCTGGTCAGTGGGACGGCAGCGATTCCGCCTACTGCCGCGACTGCGACGGCGATGGTGCCTGCTCGCAGGTATGTCTTCTTGATCTTCGACGGCGCCTGGTGGCGGCCTGTCCTCGGGTTGCGCCGGAGCTGGGCGCGGATCGTGGTCGGGAGCTTCGTAATGAGTGCTGAGACTGCTTTCAAGAACTGCCTAACGCCGGGCCTCCGCCCAGCTACTCAGCAAACCGCGCCTCTCACCAGGCCTGACATGTGCGAGCCGTGGCACACACAATCAGGCACTATATGCTAGACAATACTATTACTTCCAAATCAGGCAGACTGCTCATAGGTCATGATCGCCCGGAAAGCCATGCAGGCTTGACGTTCCGCACGATCACAGCGCCACCAACCGCATCGAACGCGGGCAGGCCGGGGAACCCGGCCCGCCCGGATTGTCAGCTGATCAGGAAGACCGGGTAGCCGGGGGCGATCTCCAGCAGCCTGGCGTCGGAGGCGCTGGCGTCGACGCCGTCGAAGAACACGCCCACCTCGACCTTCCACCGCTTGAGGTAAGCGCGCAGGATCGGCGGCTTCTGGTCATCAGACAGCTCGGTCGCCGTGAAGCGCTCGGTCTTGCGGCCAACCCGGAGCTCGCCGGTGCCGGCCACTCGCAGGTTGCGCACCCACTGGGTGTGACCGCGCGGTGCGACCAGGTACTTGCGGCCGTCGACAGTGAGCAGGTTCACCGGGTTCGACCGGAGCTCGCCGCT
>DASWAA010000159.1:0-6849 GCA_036391385.1 Streptosporangiaceae bacterium | reverse complement strand
CCGCGCTCGACTTCCGACAGGTATCCGAGCGACACGCGCGCGGAGGCTGACACCTCGCGGAGGGTGCGACCCTGCCGCAGGCGGAGCCGCCGCAGCGCGTCACCTAGCAAGTGACGAAGCAGGACCATCGTCGCAATCCCTTCCCGAGGACTGGGCTCTCCCCTCCACCGTACCTGGCTTCACTGACAGTGCGGGAGAGGGCATCGGTGCGTGTTCGACATACGTAACGCTGTAATCACTCATTGTCTTCCGTTAGCGCGGTGACGAGCAGGTTCAGAGCATGTCGCACGGTCGCTTCCCGGATCTGCGACCTGGTGCCCGCGAGGTGGAGTTCCCGGTGCAGCAGCCGCACGCCAGCGGGCAGCCTGGCGCTGACGGCGATGTGCACCATGCCGACCGGCTGGCCGTCCGCCGGATCAGGCCCGGCGACCCCGGTCGTGGCTACACCGACGTCGACGGCGAGCCTGTCCCGCGCGCCTGCCGCCATGGCCGTCGCCACTTCGGCGTGCACCGTGCCAACCCGCTCGATCAGCGACTCAGGCACCGTTAGCAAAGATGCCTTGAGGTCCGCAGCGTAGGCGACGATCGCCCCCCGGAACGCGGCCGACGCGCCGGCCACGGTGGTCAGTGCCGCGGCGACCAGCCCTCCGGTCAGCGACTCGGCGGTACCGACCGTGAGGCCACGGGCCACGAGCAGCCTGATCGCGTCTGCCGCGGCGTCATCGGGGCCCGGCGGTCCGGTCATGTCGCAGGCCCGCCGTCACCGGACGGCCTGCCACCCGATGGCCCGGCGGCCGCCCCCGCGGCCTTCGTCCTCCGCGAGGACCCGCGCAGCCGGACCGCCCGCACCACGTAGTCGACCCCGGTGACGAGCGTGACCGCGACCGCCGCGCCCATGATCGCCGGGCGTACCCAGCCGACGTCGATCGGGAGGATGTAGAGCCCGATCGCGATCATCTGCAGGACCGTCTTGAGCTTGCCGCCCCGGCTGGCCGGGATGACCCCGTGCCGCAGCACCCAGAACCGCAGGGCGGTCACGCCGACCTCGCGCACCATGATGACCGCGGTTACCCACCAGGACAGCTCGCCCAGCGCCGAGAGCGTGATCAGCGCGGACCCGGTCAGCGCCTTGTCAGCGATCGGGTCAGCGATCTTGCCGAAGTCGGTGACCATGCCGCTGCGCCGGGCCAGCTCACCGTCGAGCAAGTCGGTCACCGACGCGACCGCGAACACCACGAAGGCCGCGATCCGCCATTGCGTGCCGCCGATCACCAGGAAGGCGACGAACACCGGTACCAGCACCAGGCGCAGCACGGTCAGCCCGTTCGGGACGTTAACCAGCCTGGGCGCGGCAGGCGTACTGCTCGTGCCAGGACTACTCAACGGTCTTAGCCGGGCGCGGACGCCCGCTCTCGACCCCATCGATCAGCTCCGTCACCAGGTCCACCCCCTCAGAACCTGATACCCGAGCCCGGACGAGATCACCGACCGCCAGCGGCCGGCCTGCCAGGACCTCGGTTGACCCGTCGACCTCGGGCGCCTGGTGCGCGCCACGGCCGCCATACCGCCAGACCGCGCCGTCTGCCTGACCGGGCTCGGACAGGAGCTCCTCGATCAGCACCTCGTGCACCTCGCCGACCCGGTCGGCCGCCCGCTGGTCCATCAGCTCGTCCGCCAGGGCCGCCAGCCGCTCGACCCGGCTGGCGATCTCCTGCTCGCTGAGCTGCCCGTCGAGCGTCGCTGCCTCCGTGCCTTCCTCGTCGGAGTAGCCGAAGATCCCGATCGCGTCGAGCCTGGCTTCGTCGAGGAAGCGCTCCAGTTCAGCGACGTCCGCCTCGGTCTCTCCGGGGAAGCCGACGATGAAGTTGGACCTGATGCCCGCACTTGGCGCTAGCCGCCTGATCTGCTCGACCAGCCCGATGAATCGTTCCCGGTCGCCGAACCTGCGCATCGCCCGCAGGACCGGCCCGCTCGCGTGCTGGAACGACAAGTCGAAGTACGGTGCCACGCCAGGCGTCGAGGTCATCACCTCGACCAGCCCCGGCCGCACCTCGGCCGGCTGCAGGTAACTCACTCGCACCCGGAGCACGCCGGGAACCCGGGCCAGCTCAGGCAGCAGCGCCTCCAGCATCCGCAGGTCCCCGAGGTCCTTTCCGTAGGATGTCGAGTTCTCGCTGACGAGCAGCAACTCGCGCGCGCCGTGACCGGCCAGCCAGCCGGCCTCCTCGATCAGGTCCTGCGGCGGCCGCGAGATGAACGCACCGCGGAACGCGGGTATCGCGCAGAAACTGCACCGGCGGTCGCATCCCGAGGCGATCTTGAGCGGGGCGACGACACTCTCCCCCAGCCGGCGCCGCAGCACCCGCGGCCCGGAGGCCGGAGCGATGCCGTCCGGCAGCTCAGGCGTGGTGCTTGCCGTACCGTGCCCGGGCACATGCCCGCTCGCCGCGCCGGGGCGCCCCGCGGGCGAGATCGGCAGCAGCTTGCGGCGGTCCCGCGGCTCGTGGGCTGACCACCGTTCGCCCGCCAGCACCTTGTCGAGCCGGCCGGCGATGTCCGCGTAGTCGTCGAAGCTCAGCACCTGCGCCTCGGGCAGCGCCTCGGCGAGACCGGAGCCGTACCGCTCGGCCATGCACCCGGCGGCGACCACGGCAGCGCCCGACTCGGCAGCCGTCAGCAGCTCGTCGATCGACTCCTGCTTGGCAGCCTGGATGAAGCCGCACGTGTTGACCAGGACCACCGAGGCGTCGCCGTCGTCGCTCGCGAGCTCCCAGCCGCCTGCCTCGAGCCGCGCGGCGAGTTCCTCGGAGTCCACCTCGTTCCTGGCGCAGCCCAGCGTGACCAGGCGCACGGATCGCCTGGTGTCGGAGGGTACGGGACCTCGCGATGGCACACCGGCAGACTACGGTAACCCGAAGGCTGCGATGGCCGCCGCGGTGCCGTTCAGGCGCGGCCGGTCAGGCGTGCAGCGTCAGCGTGACCGAGGTGACCGCGCCGCGCGGGACCTTGTTCTTGCCGTTCACGAGCAGCTTGACGCCAGACGGGTTGCCAAGCTGGACGGTGACCGAGTGCCGCTCGTTCCAGTTGATCGAGTTGCCCGCGTAGATCATCCCGCTGAACAAGGTCGCCCCGGCGCGGCTGGTCAGCTGCACCCAGCAGTCCTGCGTGGCGGTCAGCCTGATGTGCAGGCGGTGCGAGGTGTAGTGGGCTACCGGAGCGGTGCTCGCCTTCGGCTTCGCGCTGGACCCGGTGCCCGGCCGGCTGGCCTGAACCCTCGCGGCCTGGCTGGCCGCCGTGGCCGGCGAGCGGCCGGCGAAGTGCTGGTAGGCGAAGATGCCGGCCACGATCACGATCGCCGCAGCCAGCGCCGCGGTCCAGTTCGGCCGCCGGCGTTCCTTCAGCCGGACCGGCGTGACCGGCTGGAACACATCGGCCGCGCTGATCGACTGCGGAGCCCCCATGGTCGCGTCGTACTCGGCGACCAGCGGCTCGGGGTCGAGGCCGACGGCGCCGGCGATGCTGCGGATATGACCCCTGGCGTAGAAGTCGCCGCCGCACCCGGAGAAGTCGTCGCGCTCGATGTCGCGGATGAGTGTCTCCCTGATGCAGGTGCGCTGGCTCACCTGCGTGATGGTCAGGCCGGCCTCACGGCGTCCCTCCGCCAGCGCGTCACCGATGCTCACGCCGCGCCTCCATGGCTGGGTGTCAATGGCCGTCGACCCGTCGAATTCGGGCACATAGCTACGATCCCGCTCCCCCGCTCCCCTTTCCAGGGGCTGGTGACCCAGTGTAGACACCTCGCTACGCTCCGGCGAGGACCGGAGCCGGTGTCATCAGGTCAATGCCAATAAGCCTTCGTGCTGACGCAATCCCCACCCGCTCATGCCCGCGGCACAGCCAGCCAACACCCACGGGAGTGACAGCCTTTGGCCGGCCGAGCTCAGTTGCCCCGCAGCGAGTCAAGCAGCTCGTCGAGATCGTCGGGCCTGATCAGCACATCGCGAGCCTTGGAGCCCTCGCTCGGCCCGACTACTGCGCGGTTCTCCAGGAGGTCCATCAGGCGGCCGGCCTTGGCGAAGCCGACCCGCAGCTTGCGCTGCAGCATCGAGGTGGAGCCGAACTGCGTGCTGACGATCAGCTCGGCGGCCTGCAGCAGCAGATCCAGGTCATCGCCGATATCCGCGTCGATCTCCCGTTGCCTGCTCTCGGCCGCGGTGACGTCCTCGCGGTAATCCGGCTCGGCCTGCCGCTTGCAGTGGCCGACGATCTCCCGGATTTCCTTTTCCGTCACGAACGCGTTCTGCAGCCGGATCGGCTTGCTCGCGCCCATCGGGAGGAACAGCGCGTCTCCCTGGCCGACCAGCTTCTCAGCGCCCGGCTGGTCGAGGATGACCCGGCTGTCGGTCAGGCTCGACGTCGCGAACGCGAGCCTGGACGGCACGTTGGCCTTGATCAGGCCGGTGACCACGTCGACGCTCGGCCGCTGCGTGGCGAGCACCAGGTGGATGCCGGCCGCCCGGGCCAGCTGGGTGATCCGCACGATCGCGTCCTCGACGTCGCGGGGCGCGATCATCATCAGGTCGGCGAGCTCGTCGACGATCACCAGCAGGTACGGGTAAGGGACGTACTCGCGCTCGCTGCCCGGGGGTGCCGTCACCTTCCCGGCCCGTACCGCCTTGTTGAAGTCGTCCATGTGCCGGAACCCGGAGGCGGCCAGGTCGTCGTACCGCCGGTCCATCTCGCCGACGACCCACGACAGCGCGTCGGCGGCCTTCTTCGGGCTGGTGATGATCTGCGTGATGAGATGCGGGATGCCCTGGTAGGCGGTCAGCTCGACGCGCTTGGGGTCGATCAGGATCATCCGCACCTCGTCCGGATTAGCCCGAATAAGGATAGAAGTGATCAATCCATTGATACATGTGCTTTTCCCCGCACCCGTAGCCCCGGCAATCAAGATATGAGGCATCTTCGCGAGGTTGGCGACGACAGTGCGGCCCTCGACGTCCTTGCCCAGGCCGACCACCATCGGATGGTGATCGCTCTCGGCGACCGGCGAGCGCAGCACGTCGCCGAGGCTGACGATCTCGCGGTCGGTGTTGGGGATCTCGATGCCGATCGCGGACTTGCCCGGAATCGGGGACAGGATCCGCACGTCCGCGCTCTTCACGGCGTACGCGATGTTCTTGGACAGCGCGGTGACCCGCTCGACCTTTACGGCCGGGCCGAGTTCGATCGCGTACCTGGTCACCGTCGGCCCTCGGGTGAACCCGGTGACCTGCGCGTCGACCTCGAACTGCTCGAGCACCGTGGTCAGCGCCTCGACCATCAGGTCGTTGGCCCGCGTCCTGGCCTTGGGAGCCGAGCCGGGCTTGAGCAGTGCCGACGGCGGCAGGGTGTAGCTCGACGAGCTTGCCCCGTGCAGGGTGAGCTGCTCACCGGTCCGGCCGGTCCTGGCGGGCTCGTGTGCGCTGCCAGCAGCCGCGGACGACGCGGGCGCGGCCTCCTCGTCAGCTCCGAACCACGCCTTGCGCCACTTCGCCTCCGCGCCCGTGGCGGTCACCGGCCGGACCGGCGACGGGTAGCCGTCGGCCGGCCCGCCATGGCCGTGCAGGCCCTCGTCCGACGTGCCGAACATCAGCGCCTCGGCGAGCACCTCGTCGTCCGACGACCGGTTCGCCGGGACGCCCGCCTGCGCGGGCGGCTCGGCACCGGAAACGGCGCCCGCCAGTCCCGCGGACCGGCCAGGTTTCGTTAGCCCGGCCGAGCCGCGCGGCACCAGGCCGCCGAGCAGCGGCGAGTCGTAGGGCTTGTCGTTGGCGCCCGCCTCGATCGCCCCGGCGCTCTTGCGCTTGCTCAGCCGCTGGCCGCCGTCCGGCGCGCCGAGTTCGTCATCCTGGCCGAAGAACTCCTCGGTGACGCCCCGCCCGCCGCGCAGCAGGAACACGACCTCGTGGAAACGCTCGGGCACCCTATGCAGCGGCGTCCCGGTGATCACCAGCACGCCGAAGGCGGCTAGCAGCGCGAGCAGCGGGATCGCCGCCCAGGTGGTCAGCAGCGCCTGCAGCGGCGCGGAGATCACCCAGCCGAGCAGCCCGCCCGATGACTGCATCGCCGCCACGCCCGCCTTGGGAGCCGGGCTGCCCAGTGCTATGTGCACGATCCCCAGCGCGCCGAGCAGGAAGGCGGCCCAGCCGATCACCATCCGGGCGGTGTGGGCGTTCTTATCTGGATGCCGCAGCAGCCGGAACGCCAGCAGCGCGAGCAGGACCGGGATCACCCAGGCTCCGACGCCGAACGTGCCGCGGACGAACGCGGTCAGCGCCCGACCGAGTGGCGAGCCCAGGTGCCACCACGCGGTCCCCGCGGCGACGATCGCGCCGGCCAGTACGGCAAGTCCGGCACCGTCCCTGCGGTGCGCCTGGTCAAGCTCGCGGGCGCTGTCGCCGAAAAGCCTGAACACGTAGCCGACGCCGCCGGCGACCTCCATCCAGACAGAGGCGATGACCGAGAAGACCCAGCCGATCAGGATGACGAAAGGATTGCCCGACGCTCGCAGCCCGCTCGCGCCGCCCCGTTGCGACTGGGCGGCCTTGCTGCGGCTGCGGTAGTAAGGAGTGCCGCCCCGGCTGGAACTCGCCCGCCCGCGGCCCGCGCTCGTCCCGCCCCGGCCGCCGCCTCGGCTCGTCCCGCCGCGGCCAGCGCCGCCCTTGCCCGCGCCGCCCTTGCCCGCGCCGGTACCGCGCCCGCCGGACCGGGTCGAGCCGGCCCGCGATCCCCCGCCGCGCGAGCCGGTCGAACTGCTGCCCGCACGGCCCGAGCTACCCGCCTGGCGCGTGCGCCCGGCGGTCC
>DASWAA010000158.1:0-7320 GCA_036391385.1 Streptosporangiaceae bacterium | reverse complement strand
GGCGAGCCAGTTCGGAACGTGGACCCACCAGGTCATCATGGCGCTGCCGTTGCTGCCCACCAGGTCGGCGAGCACCAGGTGGCGTCTGAGCAGGCAGGTTATATCGGCGTGGCCCTTGTAGTAGTACTCCGCGACGCGCCCGGCGCGCCTGCCGCCAAGCGCGAACTCGGTTTCGCACGGCGGATAGAAGTGCTGGAACGCGGCCCGGCCGGAGAGCTGGTAGCACTTGCCGGTGTTCTTTCTGGTATGCGCGAACTCGGCGAGAAACGTCGAGTAGGCGCTGGTGAGCGAGCCGACGTTGCTGTACAGGTAGTACTGAACGGAGCCCGCCGGGATGTTCGGCGCTCCCTCGCAGCGCACCTCTGCCACGGCGCCGAAGCGCGGCGAGCGGACGGGCGAGCAGCTCCCGCCAGCCGAGACGCTGGCTGGTATCAGGCTAGTCAGTTTCCGCTCGGCGGCCGTCGCTGGGCGCGGGGTTGGCGACCTGGATCTGCTCGGGCTGGTCGAGGCTGACTGGCTGGAGGTCGGCGAGGGCTCCGGCCCGGTTGACCTGGTGAATGGCGGAATGTGAGCCAGCCCGGCGATGCCGAGGTAGAGCAGGACGATTCCCGCGACGCCGGCGATAGCGACGAGGACACGGTTCCGGGTGCGGTTCCCTGGCGGTCCGGCGCCGGGTTCGGCTGGCCTGGCCGCCGCCTCGGTAACGCCTGATGACGGCGCCTCGCCCTGGCCGGCGCTGACGCTCACGGTCTCGGCCTGGCCGATGTCGGCGATCTCGGTTCGCGGATGCGAGTCAGCGGCCGGGGGCGGAGCCGTGACCGGCTCGCCGGGCACGCCAGCCTGGGGCTGCTTCGCAGCAGTTTCGGCCTCGTAGCCCAGCGCTTCGGCCTCGTAGCCCAGTGCACGGGCGAATTCGCTCACCACCCATACGCACGCGGCCGGATCCAGCGACCGAGTCTCGGCCAGGGTGGCCGCGGTGAGACGCACCGCTGTGCCAGCGTCGACTGCGTCGGCCTGCTGCAGCATCGCGGCGACGTCGGTGCGTGCGGCGACGCTGATCAGGCTCGCCTCACGCGGCCAGTCCGGAAGACGGTCCTCGCAGATGCCATCGATGATGGCCGGATTCGACAGCACCGTGGTGCCGTAGTCGGCCACGGTTTGCCGGAGCACGCTGCGCGCCTCGCCGTCCGGGTCGAGTTCCCGGCCCGTTCCTTCAGGCACGACGGACCCTCCCCCGCGGGGCCAGATTCACCGGGAGTCTATCCAGCAGTCACCGACCGTAATCCAGCGGCGACTTCGCTCGCTCGTCCGGGAACTCGTCATGCGGGCATGAGAGCCGCGCGCCGCCGCCGTATTACCCGTGGTGCTAGCGTGTCAGGAGTTGCTCTAGGGTCCTGCGGGGAAGGACGCGTCGCCTCTGGGGGGAGGCCCGGCATGTCCGACAGCATCGTCACGATGCCGGGCGGAGGAATCTCCAGGCGGCCTCTGCACTTCTTCATCCTGGCTGACTGTTCCGGCTCGATGAAGGCCGACGGACGGATGCAGGCGCTGAACTATGCCATCGCCAGCATGCTCCCCCAGCTCGCGGCCTGGGAGCGTGAGCAAGAGCAGGCGCAGGTACTGATCCGGGCGATCGCCTTCGCCGACGAGGCGACCTGGCACATCGGCGAGCCGGTCCCCGTCGCCGGGCTGCGGTGGCGGCCGCTGCGTCATGTGGAGAAGGGACTCACCCATATGGGTGCGGCCTTCCGCCTGGTGGCCAGCGCGCTGCAGCCGGGTCGGCTGGAAAGCAGATCGCTCAGGCCGGCGATCTTGCTGATCACCGACGGCCGGCCGACCGAGCCCGCCGAGTTCGATGACGGGCTGCGAGTCCTCTTCGCCACCCCTGCGGGGCGGGGTGCCATCCGGCTCGCGGTGGCGATCGGGCGGGCCGCTGACTCTGAGTACCTGTCGAGGTTCATCGACGACCCGGCGGTGCCCGTCCTCGTCGCCGACGGCACCGAGCAGATCACGCTGCGGCTGAAGGCGGCATCGATCGCGATGTCCAGGTTGTCAGAGGTTGGCGCTGACCACGACGACATCGCGGCCCGCCTGATGACCTCGCCGCGGGCCGCATCGCGGGCACCCGGCGAAGACACGATCGTCTGACCTCGCGGCAGCCTGGTGACGACGCGGCCGCGGGCGGACTTCCCCGACGTCGGTGACGTGGTCACGATGGTGCGGGCCGGCACGGCGATCGAGATAGCCTCCCGGATCGCCGAGGGCGGCCAGGGCGTCGTGTACCGCGGGGTGACCGACAGGGGCTCGCGGGTGGCCGTGAAGTGGTACAGGCCCGGCGGCTACGCCGACCTCCAGCGGCACGCGATCGCCTCGCTTGCCGCACGCACGCGGCCTCACCCCTCCTTCGCCTGGCCGATGGACATCGTCGAGTCCGCCGAGTTGCGCGGGTTCGGCTACGTTATGCCCTGGATCCCGAAGCGCTTCGGGTCCTTGGTCGAGATGCTGCGAGCAGCCGAGCAGCCGTCCTTCCGCGCGCTCGCCTCGATCGGCCGCGAACTCGTCGACGCCTTCGCCGCGCTGCATGCCAGCGGCTTGTGCTACCGCGACATCAGCTTCGGGAACCTGCTGGTCGATCCCGCCCGCCGCGAGGTCGCGATCGTCGACAACGACAACGTCGGGACCGAGGGTGGCGAGGTACTGATCCGCGGCACGCTCCGCTTCATGGCACCGGAAGTCGTCCGCGAGGAGGTGCTGCCCTCGATGGTCAGCGACCTGCATTCGCTCGCGGTGTTCCTGTTCTACCTGCTGGTGCACGGCCATCCCCTGGAAGGGCGCCGGGTCCGGTCCGCCTATACCTGGCAGCCGGACGGGCATGTGCCCGAGACCGAGGTCGCGCTGAGGTACTTCGGGGTGGACCCGCTGTTCGTGTTCGACCCGGATGACACGTCCAACGCACCCGAGCCAGGTGATCCGCTGCTCACCTGGTGGCCGATCTACCCGCGGTTCATCCGTGACCTGTTCAGCCGGGCCTTCGGCCCAGGGCTCATGGACGCCTCGCTCAGCGGGCGGGTCACCGAGGGCGAGTGGCGCCCGGCCCTGGTCAGGCTGGGTGACTGCGTGTCGACGTGCTCATGCGGTGCCGCCGTGTTCTGGGATCCGGACGATCAAGATCTGCGCTGCTGGAACTGCGAGACAGTGCCTCCTGCGCCGCGGTTGCTTGAGTTGCCCGGGCATCTCGTCGTGCTAGCTGAGGGGGCTGCCCTGACAAAGGGCCACTTGCTGCGTGAACGCGACTACCGGACGCCGCTCGCGGTGGTCGAACGGCACCCGCGGCTACCCGCCGAACTGGTGCTGCGGAACGTGGGCGAGGCGACGTGGACGGTACGGCCGGCCGGCGAGGAATCTAAGACAGTGCGGCCCCGGCAGCGGCTGCGCGTCCGTGCTATGGAGATCGACTTCGGCATGGTCCGCGGCTCCGTGACGATGGCAGGCCGGCCAGGCTAGGTCCCCGTCGGCCGGGAACGTAGCCGGGCGCGCCATTGCCCGGCATCGAACCGCGCAGGCTCGGTCTGCTCGAGGAATCGCTCGAGTACCGCAACGAAGCGCCCCGGCGCCTCGAGTTGCGGCAGATGGCCTACCCCGTCGAAGATCTCCAGGTGGCTGCCGGGGATGGCCTCGTGGGCGCGCTCGCCGTGGTGGACGGGGATGATCGGGTCGCGTGCGCCCCAGATGATGAGGACCGGCATGCCCGCGGCGAGGTAGAGCCGGTCGCCGGCGTGGACGCGCTGACCGCCCAGGCCGATGACCGAGCGCAAGGTGGCAAGGAAGGCCTTGCGGCGGTCGGCGTCGGCGAGCGATGCGTAGCCTCGTGCGATCTCGGCGACGTCCGCGATCGGCCGCAGCCCGATAGCCGCGAGGCCGCGTGCCAGCGCGGCTCCGGCGGGGCGCCCCGCCGCGGCGGTGACGGCGATGAACAGGTCCGCGCCAGGCAGCGCCGCGGCACGCAGGACCGGGCTGACCTCCGGGCCCAGGCCGCCGCTGGAGACGAGCACCAGACGCTCGGTCATCTCGGGGAACTGATAGGCGAACTGCATCGCTATCCCGCCGCCGAGTGAGTGCCCGACGAGCGTCGCGCGCTCGTGCCCGAGCATGACGAGCAGGTCGCGCAGGCCAGCGGCGAGTGCTCCGAGCGAGTAATCGCCGGCACCGGGCGCGGAGGCGCCATGGCCCGGCAGATCGGGCGCGACGACGGTGTGGTGCCGCGCCAGCGGCCCGATCACTGCCTGCCAGTTCCCGATGTTGCCCGCGATGCCGTGGATCAGGAGCAGCACGGGACCGCTGCCCGCCTCGAGGTAGGTGACGGGCCGGCCGTGAAGCAGCACGGTCCTGGACTCCACTGCGTTCATGCCCGACCCCCCGCCGGTGATCCGCGCGAGTCCGTTCGCGTCCGCACCAGTTCAGGAGCGGCCGAGCAATCCAGGCAGAACCTGACATAGCGTCCGCGGACCCGGCGGATCAGCGCCGTATTCATCTTAGTCGCGGGGATCTGCACAGCTGTCGCGCCCGGGTCGCGGGCCCGAGCGGCTCTCCCGAGTCAGCCGAAGTCAGCCGAAGTCAGCCGTTCCGGTCGAGGAACTCCAGCGAGCGCCGGACCACCAGCATCGCCGCCTCCGCGTCGTACGACGGAAGCGAGCTGTCGGCGAACAGGTGCCGGTCGCCCGGGTAGACGTACAGCCGGGCCAGTTCGGGCCCGACCGCCTCGACTAGCTCGCGGGCGGCGTCGATGTCGCCCTCCAATGCGAAGAACGGGTCCTTGTCCATGCCGTGGATCTGTACCGGGACCCCCGCAGGCCAGGGCCCGAAGGCCCACTCGCCGGTGATCGGGATGCAGGACTCGTAGAGCAGCGCGCCCCGCGCCCCAGCGCGCGTCTGGGCGAGCCGCTGCGCGGTACCAGCCCCGAAAGAGAAGCCGGCGTACACCAGGCCCGCCGGCAAGCCGGTCACCGCCTGGTCGGCGCGCGCACCGAGGATGTCATCCCCGATACTCCGGGTGAGGGCGATGCCGTCCTCGATGGTCGCTGGCCGCTCTCCGCCGAAGAGGTCAGGCGTGTGCACGGTGTGCCCGCCCCGGCGTAGCTCGTCGGCGAACGCGCAGACCCCGTCGGTCAGTCCCTGCACGTGATGGAACAGAACGACCTCGGCCATCTCCGCGCTCCTGTCGTCGGATGAGGATGAGCGAATGATAATAGTTCAAGCCGAGCATGGCGGCCCGGGGCTGAGCTCTGGGGGGACGGCGGCGCACAGTGCATCGCTGACGGCACGGACGGCTGGGTGCCGCTCGGCGCCGGCGCGGAAGGCGATCATGGTGCGGCGCCGGATGGGCAGCCGGGTCAGCCGTACCCCGGCAGGTGAGCCGGTGACCGCCAGCTGCGGCACGAGGGCGACACCGTGCCCGGCCCCGACCAGGGTCAGTACGGTGCCGAAGTCGTCGACCTGGTGCCGGACCCGGGGCTCGAATCCCGCGTTCTGACAGGCCCGGATCGTCATCGCGTGACAGAGCGTTCCCGTTGTGGCGGTAATCCACGGCTCGGCCAGGAAGGTCGCGATCGGGCCGGGGCCGGTGTCCGATCCGCCAGCGCCAGTCTCGTCGGCTCCGCCCGGCCCAGTCCTACTGCTCGGCTCGCTTCGTGCGCCCGGCCCGTATGCCGTCGCCAGGTACATGTCCTCGCTGCACAGCGGCTCGCTCGCCAGGCCCGGCTCGTGCGGCGGCGGGACGAGGTCGTACTCCTGGATCAGCGCGATATCCAGGTCACCCGCCCGGAGCGCCTGCGCGACGCGCGCCGGGTCGATCTCGGTGACCATCGGCTCCAGGCCCGGATGGTCACCGGCGAGGCGGATCAGTGCCGCCGGGATGATGGCCCGGGCCGCGGTCGCGAACGTGCCGATGCGGACCGGCCCGGCCAGCCCGCCTTTCGCGCTTGCCAGTTCGGCGGCGGCGCTCTCCAGCTGCGCCAGGAGCAGTTCGGCGTGGCGGACCAGGACGTATCCGGCCGGGGTGATCACCACGCCGCGCCCGCTGCGCTCGAGCAGCCGGACCCCGGCCTCCCGTTCGAGGATGCTGAGCTGCTGGGAGACCGCCGACGGCGTGAACGAGAGCGCGCCCGCGACCGCGGCGATCGTGCCACGGTAGGCAAGCTCGCGCAGCAGCCGCAGCCGCCGGAGATCAAGCATTAGCTCAGCTTACGCTTAGCATGAACAATGCGAACTGGACCTACGCGGTACGCAGCCGGGACGCTTGAGGCATGTCCGTTCAACCAGACTCCGCAGGCACGCCCTGCCTCGGCGGCCTGTACGTGCCGCTGATCACGCCCTTCACCGCGGACGGCGTCATAGCCGTCTCCGCGCTCGACGCGCTCGCCCGTTCCGTGCTCGACGCCGGGGCATCGGGCCTGGTCGCTCTCGGCACGACCGGTGAGGCCACGACGCTCGCGGCAGCCGAGAAGCATCAGGTCATCGAGGTGTGCGCCAGCGTGTGCGCCGAGCGCGGCGCTCAGCTGATCGTCGGCGCCGGGTCGAGCGACACCCGGGCGAGTGCCGCCGCGCTTGCCGGGCTCACGGCCTGGCCGCGGATCACGGCCGCCCTCGTGCCCGTGCCCGCGTACACCCGTCCCTCCGAAGCCGGGGTACTCGCCCACTTCCGCGAGCTGGCATCGGCCAGCGATGTCCCGATCGTCGTCTACCACATCCCGTACCGGACCGCGCGCCCGCTGACGGCGGCGACCCTGCGGGCACTGGCGCGCACGCCTGGCATCGCCGGCATCAAGTACGCGACCGGCGCGATCGACGCGGAAGCTATCGACCTGCTCGGTGACCCGCCGCCGGGCTTCGCTGTCCTGGCCGGCGATGACGTGTTCGTGTCCCCGCTGCTCGCGCTCGGCGCGGCGGGCGCCATCCTCGCGTCGGCCCATCTGGGGACCAGCATGTTCGTCCGCCTGTGCGCCGCGTGGGCCACCCCTGACGTCCCGCTCGCCCGCGAACTGGGCGGCGCGCTCGCGCCTCTGTCAGCGGCAGCGTTCGCCGAGCCAAACCCGTCCGTGATCAAGGGCGTCCTGCACGCGCGGGGACTCATCCCGAGCCCGGCCGTCCGGCTGCCGCTGCTGCCCGCCGCCCCGGAGTCGGTCGCCGAGGCCGTCCGGCGGCTTGACTCGCTCGCTGTCGCCGGCCTGACTGGCCGGAACTAGCCGAGTTTCGGTTACCCGAAGAGTAAGGCGTCACCGGTGACGCCAACTCTTCGGGATTGGACAAACTCTTCGGCTTGAG
>DASWAA010000157.1:0-7836 GCA_036391385.1 Streptosporangiaceae bacterium | reverse complement strand
CGGCATCATCCTGCCCGGCCCCCGCATCCCGGCCATCGCAGCCAACAGCGTGACCTACACCGATGGCAGAGTCGCTGACCTGGTCGTGACTGAAACCGCGTAAGCGACGAAGGTGAGTCGGCGGCATCAACGGCCATCGCGTGAGGCAGCTATTCGCTGAAATGAGAGTTGTACTCTCGAACTATGGTCTGCATCTCAGGCTTGACCGTCACCACGGCGCCGCTGTGATGCACCGGTCGACGGCCGCGGCCGTGAGCGTCGCCTGGGGCGCGGCACTCGGCGGGACCTTCGGCTGGCTGCTGCCTTACCTGCTGGGTGACTGGCGTTTCCATCGGCCACTGCCCTGGTGGGGCGTCGCCCAGACCGCAGGTGTCGTGCTGATCGGCCTCGGCCTGGTGCCGCAAGTCCGGTCGTTTGTCGACTTCATCAGGTCGGGCGGGACTCCAGTGCCAGCCGCGGCTCCGCCTCGGCTCGTGGTCAGCGGCTTCTACCGCTACGTGCGTAATCCGATCTATGTCGGGTTCCTGGTCGTACTGCTCGGCGAGACGCTGCTGTTCGGCTCGCTTGGCATGCTCGAGTACACCGCGCTGGCCTGGTGTGTGGGAGCGGCGGGCGTCCGGTTCTACGAGGAGCCCACCCTCGCCCGCAAGTTCGGCGCCGAGTACCAGGCATACCGACGCGCTGTGCGCGCCTGGATTCCCCGGCTCCGGCCGTGGACGCCTGATCCTGGTTAGCTCAGGTCCTGATGAGGTCCCGCGTTCCCCGGCGACTTGACAGGCTACATCGGTCACCAGATCGGGCCGGTGCCGTCCGCATGAGTACATCGCGCGCCGGGCATCCGACACATGGACGGCGGTAGCGGATCTCGGGGGGCCCGATGGCGACAGCGACGAGGTTGCACGTGCTCGACTGCGGCGCGATGAGCTGCGATCTGACCTGGCTGCTGCTCAAGCCTGGCCGTTGCCTCCGGTCCCGTGCGGACCGCGAGAAGCCGGTCGAGTGGTATCCGTGCACGACGCATGCGGTGGTGGTGGAGACGCCCGACGGCAGGATGCTATGGGATACCAGCTGCCCGCGGGACTGGGAGACCCGGTGGGCGCCGACCGGCTTGCAGGAGTTCTTCCCCTACGACCAGGTCACCGAGGAGCAGTACCTGGATGCCCGGCTTGCGCAGCTCGGTATCGGCGCGGCCGACCTGGACTACGTCGTGCTCTCGCACCTGCATGTCGACCACGCCGGCAACGTCCGGGCGTTCGCGGGGGCCGGACCGCGCCTGATCGTCAACGACAAGGAAAAAGTGTGGGCGTTCGGCTATGAGGGGGCGTTCAACGGCGCGCACCTGAAGGCCGACTACGAAGGCCTCGAGTTCGAGACCGTCAGCGGGGATGCCGAGTTCCTGCCAGGGGTCAGCTTCATCGAAGCGCCCGGCCATACCCCGGGCACGATGGCCATGCGGGTGGACCTCGCCGACACCGGCACGATGATCTTCACCTCCGACGCCCTGTACATGGGTGACTCCTACGGTCCGCCTGCCACGCCGGCGGCGATCGTGAACGATCTGTCCGCCTGGTACGCCTCGGTGGAAAAGATCCGCCACATCGCCGAGCAGGCAAACGCGACCGTCGTGTTCGGGCACGACGCGGAGCAGTTGCGCTCGCTGCGCCGCGCCCCGGAGGGGAACTATGCCTGAGCGCAGCGGGAGAAGTTACGATGCCCATTTACCAGCTTCGCTGCACCGGCGGGCACAGCTTCGAGGTGATCCAGTCCTTCACCGCGCCGCTGCCCGCGTGCCCGGACTGCGGGGGACAGACGGCGAAGGTGCCCTCGGTCTTCGGCTTCGCCGGGCAGGCAGCAGGGTCCCTGCCACCACCGCCGGAGTCGATGCCGCAAACCTGGCGTGGCACCTACGAAGGCAACCGCGAGTATGTCGCGATCCTGCGCCGGACCGCGGACCGGCGGCGCAAGCTGGAGGAGCGTTACCCGGAACTGGCCGGCGAACGTCGACCGGTGCTCGCGCACGAGGGCCGGTACCAGCAGGTCCCGTTGCGGGCCGGCGACCCGGAACGGGGGCCCGCGCCCTGAGCCACGCCTTCGCGCGAGCCCCGATGCCGGGGCTCAGCCGCGAGCGGCGTGCGTGCGGGGGATGACCTCGGCAGGTGGCGGCGGTCCCGGTGGCGTGCCGTCACCGAAGGGGTGCCCGCCGAGTGCCTCCCGGCCGTGCGGGCTGAGCCACCCGGACAGGTCGGGGCCGGCGGGCACGATGCCGGCCGGGTTGATGTCGCGGTGTACCTGGTAGTAGTGGCGCTTGATGTGGTCGAAGTCGACGGTGTCCCCGAAGCCCGGTGTCTGGAACAGGTCCCGCGCGTAGGCCCACAGCACGGGTAGCTCGGTGAGCTTGCTGCGATTGCACTTGAAGTGCCCGTGGTAGACGGCGTCGAAGCGAACCAGGGTGGTGAACAGCCGGATGTCGGCTTCGGTAATCGTGTCGCCGACTAGGTAACGCTGACCCTCCAGGCGAGCGGACAGCCAGTCGAGCCGGTCGAACAGGCGCTGGTAGGCCCTCTCGTAGGCGTCCTGGCTGCCGGTGAAGCCGCACCGGTAGACGCCGTTGTTGACATCGACGAACACCAGCCTGGCCACCTCGTCGATCTCGGTGCGACGGTGCCGGGGGTACAGGTCCGGTGCGCCGCGCCGGTGGAAGGCCGACCACTGCGTCGACAGGTCAAGAGTGATCTGGGCGTAGTCGTTGGTCACGACCTGGCCGCTGGGAATGTCTACCACCGCCGGGACGGTGATGCCACGTCCGTAGCCGGGGAAGCGAGCGAAGTAGGCCTCCCGCAGCCGCTCGATGCCCAGGACCGGGTCACGTCCGCCGGGGTCGAGATCGAAGGTCCAGCTCCGCGCGTCATGGACCGGCCCGGTCACGCCCATCGACAGCACCTCCTCCAGGCCAAGGAGGCGGCGGACGATGATTGCCCGGCTGGCCCACGGGCAGGCCCGGCTGACCACGAGACGGTACCGACCGGGTTCGACCGGGAAGCCGTCACGTCCGTCGGCGGTGATCCGGGTGGTGATGTAGCGCTGATCGCGGGTGAACTCACCGTGGGAGTTCACGTACCTGGCACCGACCGGATCAGCGGAGGTAGTCAGCATTTCTGCGCCGCCGGCCAGGCGAGCTCGCGGAGTTGCTCGGTGAACGCGGCTGCCTCCGGGCCGGCGTCTGCGCGCCCGAAGGCGTGCTCGGCGAGCACCGTCATGCCGCGGTGCTCAAGCTCGGTGCGGATCGCGGTCAGGGCTCCCTTCGGCGCGACCGCGAACGTGCAGAAGGTAGCCGTGCGGAGCCCGGGCAGCCTGGGCAGGCTGGCGAGCCACGTGCGGGCGGCGGCGGCGGGCCGCACTCCTGCGACCACGAACCCCTCCACCCACGTCCCGAACACCAGAAGGTCCGTCTCGGCCAGGTCAGCCGGTCCGACCTGGCCGATCGGGACGGCGCGCACGACGGCTCCGGTGGTCCGCAAGCCTTCGGCGACCAGCCCGGCCAGGCGAGCGGTCCGGCCACCGCGGCTCTCGTAGGCCACGAGGACCCGCTCAGGTGCCCGTACCGGTCCGCGGTCCGGCTGGGCTGCCAGCAGGGCATCCGCCGCGCGGCGGCCCTGAGCCATCGCCTCGACCACCGTGGATGGCCCGACAAGGGCGTCACCGGCCGCCCAGAGCCTGCGCTGGAACGGCAGGGCCGAGGCGGTCAGCGCGGCCTCGCGGCCAAGCGCCAGGTTGCCGACCGGGCTGTGGTGCGCGAACGCGGAGGCAGGGCTGGCGAGAATGCCGCTGGCCACCCAGCGCCGGTCAGGCAGGCCGCTGGCCTTCCGCGGCAGCGGCGTGCCGGGCAGGGTGGCGGCGAACGCCGGGTCGTTCCGGTAGCCCATTGCCATCACGACCAGGTCGACGTCGAGCACTTCGGTGTCGTCATCGTGCACCTTCGGGCGCTGGTCGGCGCGGTGCTGGCTGGTCCGGGCGAGCACCGCGCGCCGGACCCGGCCCGGATGCGCGTCATCGGGGCCAGCGCCTTCCAGGCCGGTGACCGTGCGCAGAAACTCGATCCGCACGCCTTCATGCCGTGCCTCGGCTAGTTCCTCTGGCCTGGCCAGCGCGAATCGCTCGTCCACCCAGTCGACGCAGACCGCCCGCAGCCCGGCGCGCCGCGCTGTGCGGGCCACGTCCATCGCGGTATTGCCGGCGCCGAGCACCAGCACCATCGGCTCGGCCGTTCCCTGGCTGCCTTCGGCGGCCAGCCCGTACGACTCGCGGAATCCAGCCAGGTCGCCGCCAGCCAGAGCGTCCCGCCCCGCACGCAGGAACGACGTCGCGTCGGTCACGCCGCCGAGGTCCGCGCCGGGAACAGGCAGCCGTAGCGGCAGCGTCGCCCCGTGCGCCAGGATCACGCCGTCGTGCGCGTCAAGCAGGCGATCCAGGTCCGCCGGACCGATCTCCGTGCCGCACCGCAGGTCGGCACCTGCCGCGGTGAGCTGATCCCACGGCCGGGCAGCCACCTGCCCGGGCAGGGTGAACGCCGGGATGCCCCAGTGCAGCAGCCCGCCAGGCTCGGCCTGCTTCTCATAGACCGTGACGGCCGCGCCAGCCTCTACCAGCCGCCAGGCGGCGCCGATCCCGGCCGGCCCGGCTCCGACGATTCCCACCGAGAGCTTGCGCTGGCCGCCGGTCCTGGCCGGCGGAACCGCCGCAGGCGGTGGCACCGGAGCCTGGTCGGCGACGAACCGCTCGAGCTTGCCGATCGCCACCGGCTCGCCCCCGGCCAGCGACCAGGTGCAGGCGCCCTCGCATTGAGCCGCCTGGTTGCAGACCCGGCTGCACACGTCCGGCAGGACCGAGGTGCGGTGCAGCACGTCGTGGGCCGCGGTCAGGTCCCCGGCGGCAATGGCCCGGATGAACGACGGGATGTCATTGTGTGCCGGGCAGCCGCGTACGCACGTCGGATCCGGGCAGTCGAGGCACCTGCTGGCCTCGGCGATCGCGGCGTCCCAGGAATCGAAACCGGGCCGCACCTCGCCCGAGTGCCCGAGCAGCGACTCGGGGTAGCGAGGCTCAAGCTCGGCCCGGGCCATGACCATCGGTTCGCCGTCGACCCTGATGGCGCTGAAGGGGCAGGTCCGCTCGCACTGCCGGCAGCCGACGCAGAGCGCCTCGTCGGCAACGGCCACCCACCGGCCCTGGTCCATCGCCAGAGCACCGGCCGGGCAGCGGATGACGCATTCCTGGCAGCCCGCGCAGCGGTCGGTCAGGACCGTCACGTGCAGCTGGCCGAATCCGGCTGGCACCTCGTCACGCACTGTCGCGGTCATCTTCGTCACTCTCTCCTCTTGGAGTTCTTCGCACGGGCCGGCCGGCTGGCCGCGGGGCTTGCGGGTGTCAGTCCGCCGCTTGGATCAGGACGTAGAGCCAGGCCGCGGCGATGCCGCAGATCAGGACGAGGCTGAGCGAGGCGACGCGCACGGCGGTCGCGTTCCGGCTGACCGGCACGAGCTCCCGGTTGGTGATCCGCCAGGTTGACCAGAGCGAGGCGGCCGTTCCGAGGCCGATCACGACGAGCTGGGCGGTGATGATCCTCGGGTCAGAGAGCAGCGCCATGGAGTACAGCGGTGAGTGAGCTCCGCCGGCCCCGATCAGGTGCTGCACCGAGGGGATCACCCGGGTGGCGTGCTGGAAGAACTTCGGCAGCTGCCGGGCGAAGTAGTCGGCACCGACCACCGGGATCATCCCGTAGGCGAGCGGGACGAAGAAGCTGCGGAACCGGGACGCATGGTCCTGGAAGCGGCCGGCCGAGGCGAATGTCACGTCCCGGCGAGCCAGGAGCGCGCTGATTCCCAAGGTCGCGGCGGCGGTGAGGGCTGCAAGCAGTCCGATGGTGCCCAGGTAGGCGACCGGGTTCGGGTAATGCGGGAAGCTCATCACCTTGTTCAGCCAGTCCTCGGCGGCCGTATAGCTGACCGTCGCGTTGACCTGCTGGTAAACCACCAGGCCCCAGAGCAGCGCGATACCCCAGGCCACGTCGGGGCGGCGGCGGGTCGGCGCGATCACCGAGGTGAGCGGCTTCTGCAGGTACAGCCCGACGTTGTCGCTCGGGCAGGACTTGAAGCACTCCGAGCACAGCCCGCAGTACAGGTTCGAGTCGGAACTGCCGGGCCAGGTGTACCACGGGCAGCCGTAGCCGTTCTCGCCGCCGCGCATGCAGTCCTTGGTCTCGCAGCTCAGGCAGACCTCGCGGTCCCTGGTGCGGAAGCCGGCCACGGTACCCATCGAGCCGACCGTGCCGATCAGCGTCGTGAGCGGGCAGAAATACCGGCAGAACGTGCGGCGTTCGAAGACCAGGAAGAAAAGAAGGGCGGAGCTCACGATTCCGGCCACCATCAGGCTGGTATCAGCCGGGTTGCCAGGGCCGGCGATGTTAAAGAACTCCTCGAGCCAGGTCAGCAGCAGGAAGGACGCGACCGGGATCACGAAGCCGAAGCGAGCGATCGGCTCAGGGAGCTTACGGCCCAGGCCCAGAGCGCTCTGGGTACGCCGGAAGAATGTGCGGCGCTGTATCCATTCGGCGAAGCCGCCGAACGGGCACATCGCGCACCAGGCCCGGCCGAGCGCCACCATCAGAACGAACACCAGGCAGAACCAGACGTACCAGGTGATCGCCGTGCCGAAGTTGAGCCCGGGGTCGGCCGTGCCGAGCAGGCCCACGAAGATCACAGTCCAGAAGATGATCTGGTTAGGAAGGATGAGCAGAAACTGGAAGCGCCGGTCTCGGACGATCCGCGCGATACGGGGATTCCTGGTGATGTCCCAGCCGCGCGGCGGATCCGATGGGGCGAATCTGGCCTCCGCGCCAGCGCGCTGCGGCGGACGCAGGTGCAGGGCGACGGACACCGGCTCGGGGCGTCCGCCCTCGCTGGTGGCGCGGGACTGGTCAGCTGTGGTCTGGGCGGTGCTGGCTGGCAGTGTCATACCCGCAAGGTGCACCCGCACGACGCGCGCGGTCAGGACCAAAGGTCCCGGCTATCACGGGACCTAGTTCCGTGATTTCACGGAGGTCGTTCCGTGAAGGTCACGGGGGCAGTTGATGCGTGCCGTAACTGCTGGTCAGGCCGGTGTATTCCTGGGCGAAGATCCGCTCGAGTGTCTCGTCGATGTCGGCCAGGTCGCTCTGCGCCAACTGGCCTCGGAGCGGTCCCAGCCGCTGCCGCCTGAGGCGATCCCTGCGGGCCGCCCCAGCGACAGTGCTCAGGCCGACGACCACCCAGGCCATCACAATGCCGATCACGGCGACCAGTGACAGGACGAGAATGACCAGCCCGATGCCAATCAGCAGCCGAGGCACCATCATGACACCATCGTCGAGTGCCGGCGCCGCTCGCGGAACGTGGAGATTAGCGGTTATAGCTCCGGATTCTCACGGCCGGGAACTCCGTGCGATCACGGGCCCGCCAGCGCGGCGGCCGCACAGGCGGCGGCTGAACTTGCCAGCAAACCCGGTCTAGCCTGGTGGTGATGAATGACAGCCGACCCGGCCACCGCGACATCACGATCATGGTGGTCGAGGACCATACCCTCGTCCGCGAGGGCACTGCCGAACTGCTTGAACGTGCCCCCGACCTGACGGTGGCCGCCCAGGCCGGGTCAGCCGAAGACGCGCTGGAGCTGCTGGCAAGTCTCGAACCTGACGTGCTGCTCGCCGACGTGGAACTACCCGGCATGAATGGCATCGACCTGGCCAAGGTCATCACGCGGCGATACCCGACGGTTCGGGTGGTCATTCTGAGCGCCTACGAC
>DASWAA010000156.1:0-5071 GCA_036391385.1 Streptosporangiaceae bacterium | reverse complement strand
CGGTACTCCAGCGGAACGGGGCCGCTCGCGATATAGGCGTTGACGCCGGCCGCGTAGGCGTCGACCATCATGCGCGCATCCGCGCCCAGGGCCTCGTAGTCCCGGACTGACGCGGCCGCGGCGCCCAGGCGCCTGGCGAGCGTGTCGGCCGCGATGCCACCAGGACCTACCCACTCAGCCCACCGGCCCTGCATCTGCTTCCGGCTCGCGTCCATCTGCCACAGCCGGTCCATGGCGTGCGCGTATCCTTGTCCGGCGAACACATCGTGCATCGACTCGGCGCCTACATGCGGAATGCCCCACTGATCGCGGTAGATGCGCACTGGCCGGCTGACGCAGGCCATCTCTGCTATCGCCACGACAGCACCCTAAACTGAAGCGTCCAGAAGCAGCCGAGATGTCAGCCACCGTTCGGGTGGCCCTCAGCTTCTCTTCAGGACGATACGTAACAATACGTGCGTGATGTCTGACGCTCCAGTGACCACAGCGACCCGTGCGCCGTTCGATCCTGCGGAACTGCGGCCCAGTCCCCGGCGCCGGCCGGCTCCCGTGCCCCGTCCTGCGGTAGCCGACCTCGCGGCCGGCCTGGCTGGACTGGGATTCGGCGCGGTCCTGGCCGCGGTGATCACCGGCGAGTCGCCTGGCTCTCTGGCCGCGCCCGGCGGCCTGCTGATCGCCGCTGGACGGTTCGCCGGGCTGACTGGTACCTACCTGATGCTGATCATGGTGGTCCTGGTCGCCCGGCTGCCGTGGCTCGAGCTTGCGGTCGGCCAGGACCGGCTGGTGCGCTGGCACCGGCGTACCAGTCCATGGGCACTCGGGCTGATCGCCGTCCACGTGGTCCTGATCACGCTCGGCTATGCGGCAGCGGCGAAGTCGGGACTGCCGCGGGAACTGTGGGCGCTGCTGAGCTCGTATCCGGACATGCTCGCTGCCGCGGTCGGGTTCGCGCTGATCGTGACTGCCGGGGTCACCTCCTACCGGCGGGTCAGGAGCCGGATGCGATATGAGACGTGGTGGGTGGTGCACCTTTACCTCTACCTCGGTCTTGCGCTCGCGTTCACCCACCAGATAGTGACCGGTGTCGCGTTCATCACTCATCCTCTGGTCCGGGCGCTGTGGATGCTGATCTGGATCGCGACCGCTGGCGTGGTCGTCGTGTACCGGATCGGGCAGCCGATCCTGCTGAGCGCGCGGCACCGGCTCAGGATTGTCGAGGTACGGGACGAGGCCCCGGACGTCGTCTCGGTGATCTGTCATGGCCGGCGGCTGAACGAACTGGCGGTCTCCGGCGGCCAGTTCTTTCACTGGCGTTTCCTTACCCCCGGTCTGTGGTGGCAGTCGCATCCGTACTCGCTCTCGGCACTGCCGAGTCCGCCCTTCCTGCGGGTGACCGTCAAGGGACTCGGCGATTCAAGCCGCGCGATCGCCCGGCTGCACCCGGGTACTCGCGTCGCCATCGAAGGACCGTACGGCGCATTCACCAGGCATGCGCGCGGCTCGGACAGCGTCGCGCTGATCGGCGCCGGGGTCGGCGTCACCCCGCTGCGGGCGCTGCTCGAAGACCTGCCCGACGAGACGGACGTGGTCATGCTGGTCCGCGCGTCGACCGCCGACGACGTGGTGCACGGCGATGAGATCGCCGCACTGGTCCGCGAGCGAGGCGGCCGGCTGCACGAGATCGTCGGCTCCCGGCACAAGGTTCGCCTCAACGCACGGGCCCTACGCCGCCTTGTCCCCGATATCGCGCAGCGAGACATCTACGTCTGCGGTCCTGCCGGGTTCAGCGCGGAGATCGCCGCCGCGATGTCACAGCTCGGTGTCACCGCGGACCAGATCCATCAGGAAACGTTCGCGTTCTAGATCGCGACGCAATCAATCGCAGCTGAGGATGGCGGAGGGAACTGTATGAGGCGTTGGCCGATCGTGGTCGGGGGAACGGTGGCAGGCCTAGTCGGCGTGCTGACCTTCCACACCTCGCCGAGCCGGCTGGTCTTCACGAGTACGCCGGCGATGGCGGCGCCCGCGGGAGCCACGGCGAGGACGGGCTCCCAGTCACCGTCAGGTGGTGCCGCCGGGTCAGGGCCATCGGGAGGAGCGAACTCGGGCACGGGCTCAGGCTCGGGCGGCACGCAGGCGGGCGGAGTGCGCACCGCCGTGGGCTCGAAGGTCAACTACTACTTCGGCGTCCTTGCGGTAAGGGTCACGGTATCGGGGAACAAGATCGTGAAGGTGGGGATCGCGTCGCTCAACGACGGCGGGAATCCTCGCTCGCAGTACATCGACTCGCAGTCCATCCCGATGCTCGAGCAGCAGGTCATGCAGGTGCAGAGTGCCAGGATCCAGGGCGTCTCAGGGGCGAGCTACACCAGCGCGGGCTTCGCTCAGTCGCTCCAGTCGGCGCTGCACGCCCTAGGGTTGCGCTGATGGCGCAGGTTCCCGGCGCGGCATCCCGGCCGACCGCTCCCGCGATCCACCATCTTGAGGAAGTCATGGGCACGATAGTGACCATTGACGTCTTCACGAGCACGCCGGCCGCTGTCAGCGAGTCCGGTGCGCTGCGTGAGCAGCTGGCCCGTGCGCGGGCCACCTTGCATCGGGCCGACGAGGTGTTCAGCACCTGGCGGCCGGACAGCCCGGTAAGCCGCCTGCGGCGGGGCGAGGTCGCGCCCTCGGAAGTGCCGGCGGAAGTCACCGAGGTTCTCGAGCGCTGCGCGGTGGCGCGGGAGCTGTCCGGCGGATGGTTCGACCCGTGGGCGATGCCCGGCGGGGTCGACCCGACCGGATATGTCAAGGGCTGGGCGGCTCAGCGAGCGCTCGGTGCGTTCGCCGAGCATGACAATTGTGGGGCGATCGTCAACGCGGCCGGCGACATCGCAAGCTTCGGCGCTCTTCCTGACGGAGCCGCCTTCCGAATCGGGATCGCCGATCCGGCGTCGCCCAGGCGACTCGCGGAGATCGTCGAACTCACCGGCGCGATCGCTACCTCGGGAACTTACGAACGGGGAGTCCACCTGGTCGATCCGCATTCCGGCCAGCCCGCCGCGGCAGTAGCCTCGGCCAGTGTGACTGGTCCGGATCTTGGCCTTGCCGACGCCCTGGCAACGGCACTTGCGGTGGCCGGTGAGCCAGGCCTGACCATTGTCGATGGGATCGAAGGCTATGAGGCCCTCGTGATCGGATTCGACGGCAGCAGGCAGTGGACCGAGCAGTTTCCGTTCGGCTCGGGTGCGAGGCATTCGTGATCTGGCTGCTGGTCGCCCGTCAGCGCGGATGACTGCGCACGTAGAGCTTGAGCCCCGGCCAGGGCCCTTTTACATAAACGAAATTGCTGCGCAGGTATGTTCTGAGTTCAGGCGTCCAGGCGATCCTCCGCGAATTGTACTGGGTCAGCAGCACGTATTGCGCGGCGTCGAACGCCCGCTTCCACACGTCGGCAACCGCGGGGATCGCGCCCGCCGCGTTGGTTCTACGCCCGCCTAGCGCGTAGCTAATTCCGAATCCGTCCACCACAGGGAGGCAACCGGGAACGGATGAGACAAACCGATCTGCGGAGATGAGCAGTGACGCCTGGTCCGTCACTACGCATGCTCCCTTAGGGATGACCGGGGTGACAGCGGCGATCGCCGCGCTGAACGTGGGTTGCTGGCTGTTCTCGGCCTGAGGCGCAGCAATCGGCAGGACGACGAAAGCAAGCGCGGTGACGCCGACGGCGGCATGCCGCAGCCGCTCGGGCGCAGGCGGCCATCCTCGGCGCGGGCGCGATCCCAGGTCACTGCCTGGTCCTTTCTCCGCGTGACTGGCGTTGTCGATGAGCCGCGCGGCCGGCAGAGCAAAGGCCATGCCGAGGAAGGGCCCGAAGAAGGCCGGATAGTGATAGTAGAAATCGTCCGGCACCAGGAAGGCGACGCCCACGAGCCCGGCCACTGCCACAGCGAACCAATCGAGCACGGGCGGCCACTGGAGGGTGACAAGCGACGCGCCCATCAGCGCTCCGCCGACTGCTGCCGCCATGATCACGACCAAGAGTGCCACGACGAGCCTGCTCGGTTGCCAGCCGGTCAGGCCGGTCAGTTCCTGTAGCCGGTACGCCAGGGAGGTTCGGACGCTGGTACGGATGAGCTGCGCCTTCACGACGTCGTCGTAAAACCTGCCCGGCGCCATTGCCGCGAACGGCAGTACGGGGATGAGGAAGCCGGCCGCGACGCCGGCCAGGTACCGTGCAGCCGACCGTCGCCTGGCTAGCAAGATGACGAGAATGACCGCTGCAGGGATGATCGCCCATGCTTTGATGGCGCCGGCGAATCCGAACGCCGCGCCGCCCCACGTCAGCCTGCGGTTGCTGGCCAGCACGTCACCGTCGAACGTCTGCGCCACGCCTGCCAGGCAGAACAGCACGAGCCACGGCTCAAGCAGCACGGTGTGAGCTGCCTGCACGCTCCCCGGGTAGACCGCGATGAATCCGCAAGTCGCGGTTACGGCGAAGATACCGCGATGGCGCACGATCAGCCCTGCCAGCACCACGGCGCCGGCGCTGGCGAGAGCGGTGAGAATCCGCCCTGCGGCGATCGCCCAGGCTGTGCCGATCAGCCGGGACAATAGCGCGGCCGGCGTCATCAGCAGCGTGATCCCGGGAGGCTGAAGGGTGACGAAATCGCGGTATGGCAGCGCGCCGTGGACAAAGAGGATGGCGCTTCCGAAATCAGTCCCGTCGTCATAATCACCAACGCCCAGCAGGTGACCCGGCTGGGCCAGCTGATAGGCCCGCAGCGCCAGCGCCAAGAGTGTGGCCGCTGATATGACCGCGACTTCTGGCGTGAACCGAAATGACAGCCGTGCTGCCCGGGCCGGACTGGATCTCGGGGAGTCCTCCGGATCTTCGATCGATAGCCCGACGGGCGTTCCACTCAAAGCCGATCACCTGCCGCATGCTGGGGATCAATCATCGGATTCCCTGATCCGCCGCCGCCGGAAAGCCGGCTCCGGCGAAGGCCGTGCCCTTTCTCAGCAGACGCGCGGCTCTGTCTCCGGGTTTACCAGGAGACAGGACAATTGCGCGGCAATCGGCCCG
>DASWAA010000155.1:0-5962 GCA_036391385.1 Streptosporangiaceae bacterium | reverse complement strand
ATCGACGAAGATCGCCGCGGTGTGCCCGAGCCAGTCCCGGCCGTGGACTTCGAGCAGCTTGCGCGCCCGCTGCTCGGCGTCGGCCGGCCAGGCGGCGTCGGCCGGGCGGGCGGCTTCGGCAGCGCCGTCGGCGCCATCGCCGATGTCCCGGTCGCCGACCGCCAGCTTGAGCATGTCATGCGCCCTGGCAGGCAGTTCTCGCAGCTCAGCGGGATCAGCTGGGACCCGCAGGTAAAGCGAGAGCACCGAGCGCTCCTGATCGTGGATGTCCAGCAGCCGCTCAACGTCCGCATACGTGATCATCGCGAACCTCCGTCCAGACATCTATTCGCTCGCGTCCCGACCCGCCATCCCAGAGGCAAAGGTCCCCGCTCGCCAGGTCACCCCGTCACCTTCAAGCGGGCCGAGCCGCCGCGTCACGCCATCGCGTCTCGCCATCGCGGCACGCCACTAAGTCAGGTCATCCCCCGCGCCGAACATGGGTATGTCTGCCAGTGACGTATGGCCCTGTCTCAACGTCGCGCTGGTGGCTTACCGTCGCAGTGAGCCGTTGACGCGCGCTAGGCAACAGGGGGTGGCCGGTGCGATTCAGGGATCGGACTCAAGCCGGGCAGCGGCTGGCCAGGTCGCTTGAGAATCTTCGGGGCGCGGACACCGTCGTGCTCGGGCTGCCTCGGGGCGGCGTGCCAGTAGCGTTCGAGGTCGCCCGCGCGCTTGGCGCACCGCTTGACGTGATCGTGGTGCGCAAGCTGGGGGTTCCGTTCCAGCCCGAGCTGGCCATGGGCGCCATCGGCGAGGGCGGTGTGCAGGTACGTAACGAGGACGTCATCAGCCGTGGCGGCATCACCGAGCAGGAGATCGCCGCCGTGGCCGCGCGCGAGCGGGCCGACCTCGACAGCCAGGCAAGGCAGTTCCGGGCCGGACGCCCGCACGTCGACATCGCCGGCCACGTCGCGGTCGTAGTCGACGACGGAATCGCGACCGGCTCCACCGCGCGTGCCGCCTGCCAGGTCGCGCGTCAGCTGGGAGCCACCAGGGTCGTCCTGGCCGTGCCGGTCGGCGCGCCTGAGTCCATCGCGCAGCTCAGCGACGTCTGCGACGAGGTGATATGCCTGCACGCGCCGGACCTCTTCATGGCCGTCGGCACGTTCTATGACGACTTCCGGCATGTGCCCGATGCGGAGGTGGCCGGCCTGCTGGCCCGGGCAGCGGCCACAGCGACGGTTACCGCTGGCGGCGCCGCGTCCGCAGCAGGCGGCGCGGACCCCGGTGACGCGCCATCAGGCACAGTTTCTACGCAATCCGCGCCCGATCCTCCCGGCTGGCCGGGCCGGGACGAGCACGTGGAGGTCGAGGCGGCGGGAGTCACGCTGGCCGGGCACCTGGCCATGCCTGCCGCGGCGACGAGCATCGTGGTCTTCGTGCACGGCAGCGGCAGCAGCAGGCACAGTCCGCGCAACCGGTACGTGGCCGACCAGCTGAACGAGGCCGGCTTCGGCACCCTGCTGTTCGACCTGCTGACCGCGGAGGAAGAACTCGACCGGGCCAACGTGTTCGACATCGGCACTCTCGCGGCCCGGCTGATTCACGTCACGCGCTGGCTGCGCGAGGGCCCGTGCGGCGTTCAGTCCGCGATCGGGTACTTCGGAGCGAGCACCGGAGCGGCGGCAGCGCTCTGGGCCGCGGCCGAGCCAGGTGCGCACATCGACGCGGTGGTGTCCCGTGGCGGCCGCCCGGATCTGGCCGAGGGCCGGCTGGCCGAGGTGACCTCGCCGACACTGCTGATCGTGGGCGATCGCGACGAGGTCGTACTCGACCTGAACCGGCAGGCACTAAGGCAGCTGCGCTGCGAGCACCGGCTGGCGATCGTGCCTGGTGCCACCCACCTGTTCGAGGAGCCCGGGGCGCTGCAGACCGTCACCCGGCTCGCCAGGGACTGGTTCGCGCAGCATTTCGGGCCGCCGGGCTAGGCCGCATGAGCATGGGCACCACGGACGGACGCACGTGGCTACGAGGCCACCGCGGCCTGGTGCCGCCGGACCGGGTCCAGGCGCGAGATCCCGGCCGGCGTGACGGTCGGCACCGGAGCCGACGTGCGGTAGGCGAGCACGTCCATCAGGGCGGCCAGCACGATCTCCGGCTGCTCAGAGCCGGGCACCGCCGCATCGGCGCGAGCCTCCTGCCGTCCGGCCCGCCTGGCACGAGCCACCAGCGAGGCCACGATCATCGCGTCGCGCTTGTCCCACTGACTGAGCCTGGAAAGGAACCGCCGCTCGGCGGCGGTCAGCTCCACACCTGTCAGCGCATCGCCGAGTACAGCCCGTGCCGTAGCCCGCCCGCCAGGCCTGCCCGAGCTGCCTGCCTGCCCCTGAGCGAGATCAGTCATGAGACCGCGGCCTCCTTGCGAATGGGTGGTGCTGACGCGAGTATGACGCGCGGCGGCCCCCGGTGGTTGACACGCGCCGTAGTCAATATCGCACCGTGCGGCTACGCGGAGTCAGTTATTCTCAGATTGCATCGGCGCGACTATTCCAGGTGACCGTGCTCGCGCTAAGTACTCTGCGTGGGTATTAGGATGCAGCCAGGTGCGCGCCCCCCGTCCCGCCATCCAGGCGCCTCGGAACGACACACCATTACCGCAGGTCAGCAGTGATGGCCAGGCTGCTCTCCCACGGCACGTATCACGCGCCTGCGACAGTTGTCCGGCGCCATGTCATAAGGAACCACAGAGGAGGCGCTCCACTGTGACCAAGCAAGTCAAGCAGCTTGATCGGGTGATCATCAGGTTCGCCGGCGACTCCGGCGACGGCATGCAGCTCGCGGGCGACCGGTTCACCCAGGAGACGGCGACCTTCGGGAACGACCTGTCCACGCTGCCCAACTTCCCGGCGGAGATCCGCGCTCCGGCCGGCACGCTGCCCGGCGTGTCCAGTTTCCAGCTGCACTTCGCTGACCACGACATCCTCACGCCCGGCGATGCCCCGGACGTGCTCGTGGCGATGAACCCCGCAGCGCTCAGGGCGAACCTCGAGGACCTGCCGCGCGGAGCCGACATCATCGCCAATACTGACGAGTTCACCAAGCGGAACCTGGTGAAGGTCGGCTACGACTCCAACCCGCTCGAAGACGGCTCCCTAGCCGGCTACCAGCTGCACGCGATCCCGATCACCTCGGTCACCGTCAAGGCGCTTGAGGGGTTCGCGATCAGCAAGAAGGACGCCGAGCGGGCGAAGAACATGTTCTCTCTCGGAATGCTGTGCTGGCTGTACAACCGGCCGGCCGAGGGAACGCTACGGTTCCTTGAGTCTAAGTTCGCGTCCAAGCCCGAGATCATGCGGGCCAATGTCGCGGCCTTCCAGGCCGGCTGGAACTACGGCGAGACGACCGAGGAATTCTCGGTCCAGTACGAGATCAAGCCAGCCACGCTGCCGCCCGGCATGTACCGGAACATCACCGGCAACACCGCCCTGGCCAACGGCCTCGTCGCGGGCGCGCAGCTGGCCGGCCTTCCGATGTTCCTCGGCTCCTACCCGATCACCCCTGCCTCGGACATCCTGCACGAGCTGTCCAAGTACAAGCGGTTCGGCATCCGGACGTTCCAGGCCGAGGACGAGATCAGCGGAGTTGGCGCGGCGCTCGGCGCCTCCTTCGGCGGAGCGCTCGGTGTCACCACCACGTCGGGTCCCGGCATGTGCCTCAAGGCCGAGACGATCGGGCTTGCCGTCGCCGTCGAGCTACCGCTGGTCGTCTGTGACATCCAGCGAGCCGGGCCGTCGACCGGCATGCCGACCAAGACCGAGCAGGCCGACCTGCTGATGGCGCTGTACGGCCGCAACGGCGAGTCGCCCCTGGTCGTGCTGGCCCCGGCGACTCCCGGTGACTGCTTCACCACGGCGATCGAGGCGACCAGGATCGCCGTGAAGTACCGCACGCCGGTGATCATCTTGTCCGACGGCTACCTCGCCAATGGCTCGGAGCCCTGGCGCGTGCCCGACGTGGCCGATCTGCCCGACCTTCGAGCCGAGTTCTCCTTCGCCACGCCGGCGAACGGCGACGGGGCCTCGTTCCAGCCATTCCAGCGCGACCCGCATACGCTCGCCCGGCCCTGGGCGATTCCCGGCACCACCGGCCTTGAGCACAGGATCGGCGGAATCGAGAAGGCCGACGGGTCCGGCACGATCTCCTATGACCCCGATAACCACGACAAGATGGTCAGGCTCCGCCAGGCCAAGATCGACGGGATCTCGGCGGACATCCCGCCCCTCGATGTCGACGATCCGCAAGGTGACGCCCGGGTGCTCGTGCTGGGCTGGGGATCGACCTTCGGCTCCATCGGAGCCGCCGTCCGGCGGGTGCGGCTGGCGGGCGGGTCAGTCGCCCAGGCGCACCTGCGGCACCTCTCGCCTTTCCCCGCCAACCTCGCCGACGTGCTGAAGCGCTACGACAAGGTGCTGGTGCCCGAGATCAACCTCGGCCAGCTTGCCCTGATCCTGCGCGGCCGTTACCTGACCGATGTGATCTCCTACAACCGGGTGCGCGGGCTGCCGTTCCGCGCGGCCGAACTGGCCGGCGTCATCCAGGATGTGATCGCGAATGCCTAACCAGACCGACCAAGCGCCAGGCGAGGACGAGCTCGGCGGGCCTGACGGGCTCGCGGGAAAGGACCGGCTCGCCGCCCTGACCCTCGTACCGCACGCGCACGGGCAGCTGTCCACGAGGGATTTCAAGTCCGACCAGGAGGTCAGGTGGTGCCCGGGCTGCGGTGACTATGCCATCCTGGCCGCGTTCCAGTCCTTCCTGCCCGAGCTTGACGTGCCGAAGGAGAACCTCGTCATCGTCTCCGGCATCGGCTGCTCATCCAGGCTCCCGTACTACGTGAACAGCTACGGCCTGCACTCGATCCACGGTCGCGCTCCGGCGATCGCTACCGGCCTTGCCGCCGCCAGGCAGGACCTGTCGGTCTGGGTGATCACCGGCGACGGCGACGCGCTGTCGATCGGCGGTAACCACCTGATCCATGCGCTGCGCCGCAACGTCAACATCAAGATCCTGCTGTTCAACAACAGGATCTACGGACTCACCAAGGGCCAGTACTCGCCGACGTCGGAACAGGGGAAGGTCACCAAGTCGACCCCGTTCGGTTCGCTGGACATGCCGTTCAACCCGCTGTCGCTCGCGCTCGGCGCCGAGGCCAGCTTCGTGGCCAGGACGATCGACTCCGACCGCAAGCACCTGACCAGCGTCCTGCGGGCCGCGGCGGACCATCGGGGCACCGCGTTCGTGGAGATCTACCAGAACTGCCCGATCTTCAACGACGACGCCTTCGCCGCTGTCACCCAGCCTGGCGCCAGGGACGAGCACCTGATCAGGCTGGAGCACGGGCAGCCGGTCAGGTTCGGTACCGACGCCAGCCAGGGCCTGCGGTTCGGCAGGCTCGGCGCGCTCGAGGCCGTTCCCGCCGACGACGGCGATTCCGGCTCGCTGCTCGTACATGACGCGCACGCCGCCGACCCGTCGTATGCGTTCGCGCTGACCAGGCTTGACAGCTCGGACTTCGCGCATACGCCGATCGGCGTGTTCCGCGACGTCCAGCGGACCACCTACGACGACGCGATGGCAGCTCAGATCGATGCCGCGCAGGAGCGGCAGGGAGAGGGCGACCTGACCGCCCTGCTGGCAGGCAGCGACACCTGGCACGTCGGCTGAGCGGTCGGGCCTGGCTGAGCGTCGAGCCTGGCTGAGCGTCGAGCCTGGCTGAGCGTGGGGCCTGGCTGGGCAGCGAGTCCTGCTCCGCTACCCAGCCAGGCCCAGCCAGGAGCGCTCACGCGGCCCGGCCCGGTTAGACCGGCCGGGCCATCTGCCTGAGTCTGGCGGCGTCAGCCGATATTGACGATCTTGCTGGCCGGCGGCGCGCTGATCGGGGAGACCGCATTCCACTGGCTGAAATTGAGCGTCCCGAACT
>DASWAA010000154.1:0-3629 GCA_036391385.1 Streptosporangiaceae bacterium | reverse complement strand
GTCCTACCGATCCGCTGCGTTCACGTTCCGCTGGTCGGCCGCGCAGCACCGGTGGCTGGTCTGGATGGACGGCAAGGCGGCGGTCGCAGCGGGCGGCGGTCAGCTCGGCGGTCCGACGGTGGTGGTCCAGTACGTCAGGGTGGGCACGTCCGGCTTCCTGGAGCTCGGGATCAGGCCGCCGTACTCCAACACGGTCGGCAGCGGCTCGGCAGTCGTCCTCCGTAACGGCCGCGCCTATCACGTGCACTGGTCCCGGCCGACCAGCGATAGCGGAACCACGTACACGCTGCCCGATGGCCAGCGAATGCCGTTCGCGCGCGGCCAGGTATGGGTTGCCTTCGGTATCGGACCGGGCTCGACAGGCAACTAATTATCACGCTATAAAAATATCTCAAACCGCTATTTTTGGTGATGCACCAGGATTGGTCATGGGCTCCCGTCAGAGTATGGCGGCCTGTCTTGTCGGCTCCTGCCTCCCATGCCACACTCTCAGGTGTTTAGTCATGCCGGGATGCCGCCGGCGGAGCCCGAGCGCCAGGGCGACCGCGGCTGGCGCCCGGCCTCAGTTCTATGTGGCAAGCGCGAATCGGAGCCGGATGTGAGCGATCAGCCGACCGAGGTGTCCGCAGCAGCAGTTACCGGATCAGACGGCGCGCAGGCAGAGCAAGAGACGGTACAGCGGCGCAGTCCCGGAGCCGAGCAGGCGGCCCGGCCGGCCGCGGCCGCGGAAGGCGCGGCACCCGGGTCTGGCGATCTGACCGACGAACTGCTCAGGTCCGACCAGTGGACGGACGAGATGCTGCGCACCGCCGGCATCCCGGTGACCGACGTGCCGTTCGTGAGCATCGGCGGCGGGATCGGCTCGTTCGTGACCGTCGACTACCTGCGGATCGCCGGAGTCACGCCGGACCGGATCGCTGTCCTGTCGAATCTGGACTACCCCTGGCAGACCTACGAGTACCTGACCAGGGTCTCGCAGATACCGCGCCCGGAGCGGATCAGGTCGGACTCGGCCTCAAGGCCCGACAACATCTGGGGCTTTCCCTCGTACGCACTGGCCGAGGCGGTCAGCGAGCGCACGCTGGCGCCGCTGTGGCAGGTGCTGATCGAGCCGATGTGGGCCGACTTCTACACGCCCAAGGCCGGCCGGGTGTTCGCCGGCCTCGAGCGCGAGTCTGCGCGGATCGGCTGGTCCCAGATGCTGGTCAAGGGCCAGGTACGGATGGTGCGCAAGCGGCAGGGGGGCGGTTACTTCGTGATCCTGACTCCCATGGTGGGGTCGACCGCGACCAAGCGCCTGGCTTACCGCGCCGAGTTCGTGCATCTGGCGGTCGGCTACCCGGGCCTGAGGTTCCTGCCCGAGCTGCAGGAGTTCCGGACGGCGCATCAGGACTTCCATCACGTGGTCAGCGCGTACGAGGAACACGAGCACATCTACGAGACCGCGCGGACCAGGCACGTCGTGGTGATGCTACGCGGCGGCGGCATCGTCGCGTCGCGCGTGCTGGCGCGGCTCATGGACGACCGGGCTAAGCACGGGCTGTCGACCGAGATCGTGCACCTGTTCCGCACCTATATCGACGGCTCGCACGGGCCGAACGCCTGGAGCCGCCGCAAGGGCGGCAACGGCTTCGCCTACCAGGGCTTTAACTACCCCAAGTCGGTCTGGGGCGGCCAGCTGAAGGCGAAGATGCGCAAGCTAGAGGGGGAGGACCGGGCCAGGGAGTACAAGCTCATGGGCGGCACGAACACGCCGTGGCGCCGGCGCTGGCAGGCGCAGATGAATGAGGGCCGCTCCGCGGGCTGGTATCGCACCATGGCCGGCACCGTCGAGCAGATGCGGCTGGAGAACGGCAAGATTGTCAGCGAGGTCAAGACCGCGCAGGGCACCGTCGCAGTCGCTGCCGACTTCGTGATCGACTGCACGGGGCTGGAGGCCGACATCGCCGAGCACAGGGTGCTCGCCGACCTGCTCGCCCACTCCGGCGCGGGCCGCAACCCGGTTGGCCGCCTGGACGTCGAGCGGACCTTCGAGCTACGCGGGTCGGCGAGCGGGCCCGGAGTAATGTATGCCTCAGGTGCGACCACGCTCGGTGGCTACTTCCCGGGGGTCGACACTTTCCTCGGGCTCCAGGTCGCCGCTCAGGAGATCGCTGACGACCTCGCCCGGCGCGGATTCTGCAAGCGGATCGGCGTGGTCCGCTCGACCCGGCAATGGCTGCGGTGGGCACGGAACAAGCAGCCTTAGACAGGAGAAGAATCACAGTGCTACCCACCCTGGGCGGTCGCATCCAGACCCGGCTGGTGCTGCTCGCCGTGGTCGGCGGGATCGTGACGCTCATCATCAGCCCGGTGCTGCCGGTCGACGCGCCGCTGTCCACGGTCTACAAGGACACCTTCCTGATCCTCGCCGCCGTCGCCGTGCTCGGCGTGGGCTGGGAGTTCGTGTACCACTTCCTGATGCAATGGCGCTGGGAGAAGGACTGGCCCACGCTGTTCGGCCTGCTCACCTGCATACCCGAGGGACTTGTCGTCTGGCTCCTACTCGACGCCGGCCTTATCCCGGGTATACCTGCCGGGGCAGTGCCGGCTCCGGCGTTCGTGATCGACTTCCTCCTCGTCTGGATCGTGGTCTGGCTGGTCGCCAACGGGCCGATGCGAGTTCCGTTCATCAGGTGGCGCTTCTTCGGCGGGAGGCTGGTGTGAGCGAGCACGGCGCTGGCGAGCAAGGGCACGCTCCCGGACTCTGGCCCGTCCCCGGCGAGGGGGTGCTTGCCAGGCATGGCGACCTGATCCTGCTCAGCAGCCTGGACGACGGCCACCTCGTCGATACCCTGCTTGACCTGCTGGAAGAGTTCGCCGAATCCGGCGGATACGGCCGGCGCTTCGCCGACGCCATCGGCGACGCGCTGGAGGTCAGCCCGCCGTACGGTGCTGGCGCGTCCGCAGCAGCCGCTGGCGAGGCCGGCCACGAGCCGTCCGTGCTCGCGTTCGGCCCGGCTGGCCCGTCGGGCGGTCTGGCAGTGACCGTCAGCGGCGGGGCCTGGGCCGAGGTCACCACGGCCCACGGCACTGCCCGTCTGGAGGCCAGCCACCCGGGAATGCTGCTGCGCAGCGTGCTGCGCTCGCCGGTGACTAGCATTCGGGGCGGGCTCAGCCCCGCCGACAACGGCGCCGCGAGCACCGACCGGTTCTCCCGCCTTGATGCCGGCACGGTGCGGGCCGGCGGCCTGAGCTACTACCGCGCGGGTGACGCAGGATCGGGCCCAGCCGGAGCCGCCGGGATCGCCGGGGCCGCCGGGATCGGCGAAGCCGCCGGGATGGCCAGAGCCGCCGGGACGCCTGGTGGCAGGTCGGCCCATGGAGCGCCCGCGGCGCAGGTGCCGCCGCAGGCGAAGGCCGCGCCAGACGCGGAGCCCCTTGCTCCGCCGCCCGCGCCCGCCGAGCCGCCCGCGCCCGCCGAGCAGGCCGAGCAGCCCGCGCCCGCCGAGCAGGCCGAGCCGGGCATGGTCATGCCGCCGGAGATACCGTCATCTGGCGAGCCGTTCGAACCGACAGCCGCCTGGCAGGCTCCGGCGACGCCGGAAACGCCCGAGGATGCTGCGCAGCCGCACGCGACCGAGCTGTGG
>DASWAA010000153.1:0-3052 GCA_036391385.1 Streptosporangiaceae bacterium | reverse complement strand
GGCGGGGTTGCGTCAGCTACGAATGGGGTTACTCGGAGTTCCCGGATTCGGCCAGCGCTTCGGCGATATAGGGCGTCAGCGCGCCGGCGAGCATCGGCACCGGCATGGACTGCAGCCAGACCCGTCCGGGCCCGGTGAGCTCCACCAGGAGCAGTCCGTCGCCGCCAAACACCATGTTCGCGATCCCCTTCAGCCTGGTGACCGAGAACTTCACGGTTCCGGCGAACATGCCGATGTGGCCGGGGTGCACCAGCATGACCTCGCCCTTCGGCAGGTCATAGGGCATCATCTCGCCGCCGATCTCGATCCAGGCCCGGCCCTCGCCTTCCAGCTTCTGCAGGACGAAGCCCTCGCCGCCGAACAGCCCGCCGCGGATGCTGTGCTGCAGGCCGACGCTCGGCCGGATGCCCTGCGTGCTGGCGAGCCAGCCGTGCTTGTGCACCAGGTAGGAGTCGCCGTGCGCGATGTCGACGGGGACAATCTGGCCGGGGAGCCTGGGCGCGAAGGCGACCCGGCCCGGGCCCTCGTACTTGGTGAGGAACAAGCCGCCGCCCCCGAGCATCCGCTTGAGGCCGCGGATGAGGCCGCCGCTGCCGGCTCGCGTGGTCTGCGACATGTGGACGCCCTTGCTCATCCAGACCAGCTCTCCGTGCGGTGTCACCACCGATTCCCCGCGCTCGAGCATGATTTCCAGGACGGGCATGACGGTGCCCTTGATGTCCGATTGCATAACGGTCAGTCCCTTGCCGGAGAGTCGACGGTGCTATATGGCGTGGAACGACATGATAGCGACCAGTTCGGTCATTCACGACAAGGCGCGTTGATCGGGTCGGTTTAGCCGCCGAGGGTATCGGCGCCTAGGGTCGGACGCGCGGAGGATCAGCCGGATAGTTCCCTGACCCGCGCGGCCGCGTCCGCCAGCCGCCGCTGGGCCGCTCGGGCGGCCCGGTCGGCCAGCTCGGCGTCCTTGCGAGCCTGCCGCTCGGCCCGGCTTGCCTCGGTGCGCGTCCGCTCCGCATCGTCGAGTTCCGAGCGCAGCCGTTGCACGGCCTGGACGGCATCTCGGGCTTCCTGCTCGGCCCGCGCCTGCTCGGCCCGTGCCTCCTCCTGGGCCTGGCCGGCTTGCTCGGCCCGGTCTCTGGCCTGCTGCTCGTCCTGGCGGGCGCGGGCGAGCCGGTCCGCTCGCACGGAAGCTTCCTCGTCCCTGGACACGCGCGTGCCTGGCTGCCGGCCGCCCGCCGCTACGGCCGGGGCCGCCGACGGGACCGCTGACGGGGCCCCGAATGCGCCTGCTCCCGGAAATCCGGGCCGGGACAAGCCGGTCGTCAGCCGGGCGGTCGCCAGCTCCCTGGCCGCCTCCTCGTCGGCCAGGGCGGCGTGCAGGGTGCTCTCAAGGCCCCGCTCGGTAGCGTCGGTGAATGCCTGGCCCGCAGCACCGGCCAGGGCACGAGCCTGGCGAACCAGCGCGCGGACGACCTGCTGCTGCTGGCGGGAGAGCTGACGCAGCTGGGCGGCGTCCAGGGACGCGGTTGCCTCGCGGAGCTGTGCGCCGACCTCGAGCAGCGGAGTGATCTCGTCCCGGTGCTCGCGGACAAGCCGGTTGGCCAGCCAGGCGACCACGCTCGGCTTGGCGAGCCCGCCGATGGCCTGCGCGGTCTCCCGGTCACCCTGGGCACGCGCCTGCCGCGCTCGGTCGTTGCGCGCGGCCGTGAACTCGTCCAGCGGCAGCCCGTACAGATAGTCGGCCGCTTCCGTGACCGGATCGGGCGGGTCTGGGGGGTCTGGCGGACGGCGCGGGGTCATGGTGCCAGGGTGCCCCGCGGGGATCGCGTTAACTCTTCTGCGCTGACCGCGGGCTGACCGGGCAGCCGTCGTGGCCGGCGGTCACCCGGTGGAGCCAGGTGCGAGGCCGTACACGACCCAGACCTGGCCGCGGGCGAACGTCATCCGGTGGCCGTCCGGCAGGGTGAACCTCGTGCCGCCGTTCTTGGTCGGCCGGGACCAGTGCACGCGGTAGGCGCGCCCGTTGCGGAGGATAACGGCGGTGCCCTGGCCGACCGTATTGGCATACGGCGGCCTGATCCCGAGCTCGCGGAAGACCGACGTCCGGACGCGGGTGTACTGGACGACGACCGTGCGCCCGCCCAGCCAGTGCCCGTTGGCGGCCCTGGCCGGCCGGCCGTCCATCGACACCAGCCAGCGGTGCTGCTTGTGCGACCACCAGAAGGTGAAGTGCGCTGCCTGGTAGCCCACGCTGTAGGAATGGGTCGGCTTGCCGCCCGGCGGCGGCGGGCCGAAGCGGAAGCCGATGTCGCGTGCCAGGCTGGCATGCGGCGCCTCGTGGAGCAGGGTCCTGGTACTGGCATAGAGGTTGTACGGCTCGACCCTGGCGGCGCTGCGGAAGTAGCCGCCGACGATGCCGGCGTACAGGTCGACGATCCTGGCGTGCTCCACGACGGGCAGCAGGGCGGGCTGCGCCCCGGAGAACGCGAACGCCGGCTTCCCGAACTGCCTGAGCAGCTTGATGTCCTCCTCGCGGGAGCTGCGCACCGGACCGACGACGGGCGGGACGTGCGAGGAGAACACGGCCATGATCCGGCTGAGGCCGCCTTCGACCGGGAGCAGGTAGACGATGTCGGCGTAGGTCAGGCCTGTGGGCGGCCGGGCCTGCTGGACGTTGTCGATCTTGAAGATCAGGACGCGGCGCAGGTACTTGACGGGCTCGCCCGTGAAGGGCGACGTCAGCTGTCGCCTGGAATGGCTGGGGGTAGGAGCGGGGATGGTGGCCTTCGCCGGGTCATGACGGGCTGCGGGAGAGCAACTGGTGACCGCGAAGACGGCGGCCACTGCCACGAGAACCCGCGCGATCGCGGCACCCGGTGCCGCGATCAGCGTCCGTCTAGTGAACGAGGTCGAAGAAGTCAACGGGGCCGAGGCTACCACCGGAGGGCCCGGCCGCCGGCCGTCTTTTCGCCGGACTCGACGGAGGGCGGCCGCCGACGTTGCTCAATCCGGGCGTCCGCAAGCAGGCGCAGGCACCGAGCGGGTTCTG
>DASWAA010000152.1:0-39463 GCA_036391385.1 Streptosporangiaceae bacterium | reverse complement strand
CTGTTGAGGATGGGCATCGACCAGCTGGAGTCCGAGCTGGCGGACATCAGCTATGCCGCTGAAGCCGCTGCGCACACCCCGGAGCGCCGGGCTCGCATGGAAGCGATGCGCGCTCGTCTGATCGCTGCCGTCGCGAGGACCGAAGGATGACGGGAATGGCGGTTCCGCTACGGGGCCAGGTCTTTCATGTCGACCTGCCGGTAATCGGCCCCCACTACTGGCTCGTCGTGAGCAACAATCGACGTAACGAGCACTTTGAAGAGGTCATAACGGTAATACTCACCACTACCGCACCGAAGTCCGCGAGGCCAAGCTGCGTGCCGCTGGTCAGGAACCGCGATCGCTTCGAGGGCTGGGTGGACTGTGATGACATCGGCCCGCTGAATAAGGATGAGCTCGGGCCAGTAAAGGGGAGTCTCTCACCGCCTACCATGCGGCTGGTGGACATCGGGCTGGCCTTCGCGCTCAGCCTGCCCCGCCCAGCCTGAGCGCCCTGAGCGCTCAGAGCGGGAGCCCGGCCTCCAGGTGGGCCAGGGCGGCATCGATGCGCCCGAGCATGTCGGCATCGGGCTTGGCCTCGGTCCACTCGGTCCAGGGCGTGGTCGCCGCCATGATGACGCCGACGATGGCACCGGCGATATTCCGCGCCTCGAAGTCGTCCGGATCGCGGCCTGAGCGGCGTGCGGCCGCCTCCGCGATGACGCTCATCGTCCGGGCGAACTCGTCCATGGCCCGGGCACGCAGCTCAGGAACGGTGAGCGTCAGCGCGGCTGTCTCCCGCAGCCGGGTGAGTTCCTCGTCGCCGAGTGAGGCGAAGGCATCCCGGGCGGCGGCGCGGAAGGCCGCGACCGGCGAAAGATCAGGCGGCTGGGCCTCGAATGCCGTGATCGCGAGTACGTCGACCTCGTCCTGGAGGACGACATCCTCCTTGGTCGGGAAGTACCGGAAGAAGGTGCTGGGGGAGACGTCGGCGGCCTCGGCGATCTGGTCGACGGTGGTCGCGGCATACCCCTGCTCGCGGAAGAGCCGGAGCGCGTGCTCCCGGATGGAAGCACGCGTCCGTGCCTTCTTGCGCTCGCGCAGTCCTGGCCGCTGCGCTGCCGGCGCTTCACTCATGTGGTAATTGTGCTCTTATCCAGTGCCGATGTCGCGGACGTGCCCGTGTCACCGGGGATGCTGCCCGACTCGTCGTCAGGCGAGGCCCCGCCGTGGTTCGGCAGGAACATCAGGGCGAGTACGGCCGAGCCGACAGCGATCCCGCTGCACACCCAGAGCATGACGTCCAGGCCGTGCACGTACCCGCCGCGCACTGCTTCTAGCAGGACCCGGGAGCCGGTCGCCCGTGCCGCAGCGATGCCTCCAGCGACGCTGTCGCGAATGACATGCTGCGCCGTCGCGGGGAGTGCGCCCAGGTGCAGGTGGCTCCGGTACACGGTGGCCATGACAGTACCCAGCACCGCGACCCCGATCGTCCCGCCGACCTGGCGCGTCGCGGTGATCAGCGCCGATCCTGATCCGCTGCGGGCGGGTGAGAGCGCTCCGATGGCCGCGTTCAGCGCTGTGGGCATGGCCATGCCCAGCCCGAACCCGGCCGCCGCGAACCAGGCGGCGGCAAAGCCAGTGCCGCTGCCCACGGTAGTGCGGGTCCCGATGGCGAGTGCCGCTGCCATGATCACGAACCCGGTGGCGACCAGGATCTTCACGCCCACTCGCGGCTCGGGCGCGGCGATCGGCGTGCCCGCCTCCAGAGCACCGGCCTTCGAACGTCGGGGCCTGGGCGGCGTCTGCAGGCGCTGGCCCACGATCAGCCCAAGCGCGAGGCCGCCGATCAACGGGAGCATCCGAAGGCCCGCGCCGAGCGAGTTGAAGCCGCGTACGTCGAGGAAATACTGCGGCATCGCGAAGACGAGCCCGAACAGGGCGAACGACACCAGGGTCGACAGCACCGTTCCCCAGGTGAAGCCGGCCGAGCCGAACAGCCCGAGGTCGACCAGGGGCAGCGCCTCCTCGCCTGCGGTCTGCCCCGGCCTCCTGGCGACCTGGCGCTCCCATCCGGCGAACACGGCGAGACCGACGGCCCCGGCGAGCATCGTCAGGACGGCAGTCCGGTCGGTCCATCCGTTGTCGCCCGCCTTGATCAGCCCGTAGGTGAGCGACGTCAGGCCAGCGCTGGACAAGACGATGCCGGCAACGTCGATGCGCGGCTTGTGGTCGCCCCGCGATTCGGGCATCAGCAGGGCCACGGCGACGATGGCGATGATCACCACCGGGACGTTGATCAGGAAGACCGAGCCCCACCAGAAGTGGTCGAGCAGCCAGCCGCCCAGGATAGGGCCGATCGGGTAGCCGAGGAAGGTCGCCCCGCCGACCGCCGCGATCGCCTTCGGCCGCTCGCTGGCCGTAAACAGGATCGGCAGCACGGCAAGCGACATCGGCAAGATGACCGCGGCGGCGAGGCCGAGCACGGCCCTGGCCGCGATCAGCTGGCCCGCGGAGACCGAGTAGGCGCATGCCAGTGAGGCGGCACCGAAGGCCGCGAGCGCGCCGAGCAGAAGCCGCTTCCGGCCGAGCCTGTCGCCGAGCAGGCCGGCGGGCAGCAGCGCGGCGGCGAGCACCAGGCTGTAAGCGTCGACGAACCACTGCAGGTCACCAGAGGAAGCGTGCAGGTCGGCCGAGACGGTCGGCAGTGCCAGCGTGAGAACGAACAGGTCGAGCGCGACAACGAGGACGCTCAGGGAAAGGGCGCCGAGCGCCCACCACCGGCGGGAGTCCGTGGCAGTCATGACAGTCACCTCCTTGTGATTGTTACAAGCAAAATGATGCTAACTGATTATGAGAGCAACTGTCAATTCATGGAAGGTATCAAGTTCCTGGGCTTCCGGTGAACGGGTGCGGGGCTGTCGTCTCGTTGACAGCGTGGGGGAGACTGTTGTCGTGCGGGAAGGCCGGCGGCTGGCGAACGTCACGCCACCTGGCTGAACCCCAGGAGATCATCGGCGGAGCCAGGAGAATGTCATGCCACAGCCTGAGGGCAAGGAGCTTGAGCGGGTTCGCGCGCGCCGGGCGGAACTGCGCGAGAAGTACCTGAGGCCGACCGCCGAGCGGCCGGCGACACCCGTTCAGGGCGTCCATCATCTCGCCCTGATCTGCCGCGATACCGAGGAGACGATCAAGTTCTACCAGGAGTTCCTCGGCTTCCCGCTGGTCGAGCTTGTCGAGAACCGCGACTACGCAGGATCGAACCATTTCTTCTTCGACATCGGCAACAAGAACCTGCTGGGGTTCTTCGACTTCCCTGGCCATGAGCACCCGGCATGGGAGGAGACGATCGGCGGGGTACAGCACCTGGCGATCTCCATCTCGCCCGGGCAGTTCGACGCGGCCAAGAAGAAGCTCGACGAGGCCGGAGTGGAGTACCTCGGTCCGGACCGAGGCGTCGAGGAGAGCATGTACTTTCGCGACCCGAATGGCGTCGGGCTCGAGCTTTACCGCGAGGAGCTAGGCGTCTTCAACGGCAAGCCCCTGCTGGACTGAGTGCCCGCCTGGGCCGGCCTCGCTGCTGGCCGTGGCTTAGCGGAGCTCGCGGCGGATGACCAGCCGCAGCCCTGACCAGGTCTGGTCGATAGCGCACACCTTGTTGTCGACCAGGCCGGTCGGCAGGGCTACCTCGCGGATCAGGCTGTCGCTCATGTCGGTCGGCACCTTCGCCGCGCGTTTCGGCCAGGCGATCCATAGCCCGCAGGCCGGCGCCATCCTGGCGCGATATCGCCCGAGCTCGGATTCGAGGTCGACGCGCCAGGTGACGAACGCGACGATGACGTCGAACAGATCGGCCTCATCCAGACTGGTATGGATCAGTGCCTCGTCGCCGACCTCGGCCGCCAGCCGGTCAGCGAACCCGTCAGGCGCGCCGACGACGACGACCTCGTCGTCCTCGCCGATGCCGAGCTTGCGCGCCAGCGGCGTCCCCGAGTAGCCAGCCTGCTCACTCATCGACTCGGCCTTTCCCTTCTCCATCTGATACGGGTCAGCCTGGCAGCCTTTTTCAGCTAAATGCGACGAAGATCCAATCTATCTGAACGTGAAACCGCCCGAGCGGTCGTTCCGGTCAGCGATCAGGCCGGCCAGCGTCGCGATGGCGATCTCAGGCGGGGTCTTCGAGCCGATGTTGAGGCCGATCGGCCGGTGCACCCTGGCGACTTCATCCGGCTCGACTCCCAGCATCGCGAGCGCCTGGATATGCGGCGGCTCGGCCCGCGGGCTGCCCATGATGCCGACCCAGCGTGCCGGGGAAGCCAGCGCGTCCCGCAGCATGACGCCGAGATCGTCCCTGTGGTGGTCGGTAACTACCACGTCGGTGCTGGCATCTGGAATCGATCCGATGGCCGAGTGCACGTCAAAGCCTGCCTCGCCCGCTTGCCTGGCGAGTTCCGGGTCAGGCTCGACCAGCACCGTCCGGTACCCGGCGTCGGCGGCATACCGGAGCAGGTACGTCGCAACCGGGCCCGCGAAGACGGCGACCAGGCTCCGGCCGTCCGCCGGAGCCGGTGCCGTCCCGTGCGCGACCTCACAGGCCGCGTCGTGCTCGTGGTCGTGCGGGTGATCGTGTCCGGCGTGGTGGTCGTGCCCGTGGTCGCTGGTCATAGGACCGAGCTTGCCACGAGCTGCCCTGACATGCCATCAGTGGTGGTGCCCCGGCGAGGCATGACGCCTGCGAGGGCACCACCACTACTCTGGCGGCGAGCTCAGATTACGGGTTCAGGGAGTTCTGGATCGTCCACTTGCTGCCGTTGAACACCTCGATCAGCGTGTGGTTAGTGGTGGAAGGGCTATTCGGATTGGCTCGCGCGCCAACCGCCACGCAATGAGTGGCCGAGACGCACGATACGTGCAGCAGCACGTTGCTGCTGGTCACCGTGCCGGTCGCAGGAGCTGTCTGGACGACCCAGCCGTGACCGCTCCAGGCCTCGATCAGCGACTTCGTGCCGGACCATCCGACGGTGATGCAATGGGAGGTGTCGGCGCAGGTGACGCTGGCCAGACCGCTCTTGAGCGTCCGGCGCGGAGTGGCCACGAAGTGGAAGGCGCCGTTGGACAGGGTCTCCACGATCGGGTGCGTGCCCGGGCCAGCGGAGTAGCCGACGGCCACGCACTGTGTCGCCGTCGGGCAGGCGACGGCGTTGAAGATGGTCCGGGCCTCTCCGGAGGCGCTAGCGGCGGGCAGGATCTTCCATGTGCTGCCGTTCCAGGAGGCGGCGTAGGTCAGCAGCTGCGGTCCGGACTTCTGGTAGTCGCCGACCGCCATGCACCTTGTGGTGGTCGTGCAGGCCAGGCCGCCGAGCTCGCTGGTGCGGGCATGGGCAGGGGCCGGGACGGCGATCGGCCCCCAGGAAGATCCGTTCCACTGTCGCGCGATGGCCCGCTTCTTGCCGCTGGTCAGCGTCTCCTGGCCGACCGTCATGCAGAACGTCGGTCCAGGGCAGGCGACGTCGCCGAGCCAGCTGGAATTCGCGCCGATCGGGCTGGAGGAGGCGGCAATCGTCCAGGCTGAGCCGTTCCATCTCTCGGCGAGGAGCGTGGGCGTCCTGGTGTAGTGCTCGCCGACCAGCATGCAGTTGGTAGCCGAAGCGCAGGACACCTCGCCGGGGAACGTCACGAAGTTATTGCGGGTAGGAGTGGCCACCGTCGCCAGCGACCAGGCAGTGCCGGCGAGGATCTCCGACAGGCCCGAGTAGACCGTGCCGTTCTTGTACCAGCCGACTGACACGCATGAGGTCGTGCTGAGGCAGGACACGCCGTTGAGTACGGCATTGACCGACCCGGCAGCCTTGCTTGCGGGCACGCCGGTACCTATCCTGCCCGCCTGAACGGCGTGCGGAAGGGTGCTTGCCTGCGCCGCGGGAACGGCCAGCAGCGCAGCACCGACGACGAGCGGGCTGATCAGCAGGCGAATGCGCAATCGCCGCATGATCTCACCTCCAGAACGAGATTCCGGTCCATCCGGCTCGCCAGCAGGCTACCGGTCGCATCAGTTGATGTTAAGTCAAATAAACAGAAAAAAGTAATAAAACTACTATCGGTAGTACTGTGGTGATGGAGGAGGTATGCCGTTTAGGGCCGATCTGCGGACGGTCCGAGCAGTGCTAGCTATTGAGCAGGTCGCGGACGGCTTCGCTGAGCGGATCCATCCTGGTCCGGGCGGCGCTCCTGGCCTCAGCCAGGCGACCAGCGATGACCGGCTCGATGACTTCAAGATAGGCCTTGATCTTCGGCTCGGTTCCGCTCGGCCTGATCACGACCCGGGCGCCGCGCAGGTGGTACCTGAGCACGTCAGCCGACGGGAGTTCCGCGGTACCGCCGGTCAGGTCGGACGTCGCCAGGATGGGCTCTCCGGCCAGTTCCGCTGGCGCGGCGAACCGCAGCCGGGACATCACGTGCACGGGAGCGGTGGTCTGGACGGTGATCTGCCCGGTCAGATGCACTCCGTGCGCGAGTTCCAGCGCATCGTAGGCATCGAGCAGCGACTCGCCTCTCGACCGGGCCTCCGCCGCGAGGCTGAGCACGGCGAGTGCGGCGCCGATGCCGTCCTTGTCACGGACCGTGCCGCCGACGCAATAGCCGAGCGCCTCCTCGTATCCGAACGCGAAATGGCTGTCGGGAATGAGGTCGCCGGCCCGAGCGATCCACTTGAAACCGGTCAGCGTCTCGGCGTACCTGGCGCCGGCCTCAGCCGCGATGGCCGACAGCATGGTGGAGGACACGATCGTGGTGACGACCAGCGGCTGCCCGGTGCCGTCACGTTCGGCCTCGTGCTCCAGCAGGTAGGCGCCGAGCAGAGCGCCGACCTGGTCACCGGTGAACGTCCGCCAGCCACCCGGCGCGTCGTCGTCGGGAACGGCCACCGCCAGCCGGTCGCCGTCCGGGTCGTTGGCCAGCACCAGGTCGGCGCCAGACCGCCGGGCCTGCGCCAGCGCCAGGTACAGCGAACCTGGCTCCTCGGGATTGGGGAATGCCACGGTACGGAAGTCGGGATCGGGCTCGAACTGAGCCTCGACGATGTCCGCTGGCGGGAAGCCAGCCTGCTCGAACGCTCGCAGGGCGAGGCCGCCAGCCACGCCGTGCAACGGCGTGTAGATGTAGCGAAGCCAGGCCGCGCCCCTGGGAGCCTGCGACCGGGCGCACACCGCGTCCAGGTAGGCGGCGGTGACCTGGTCCCCGTGCCTGACGATCAGCGGGTCCTCAAGCCGGGTGACCGGGACGTCGGATAGCGGGCCGAGCGCTCTGGTCGCGGCCTCGATCTCCAGGTCCGCCGGCGGCACGATCTGCGCGCCGTCCCGCAGGTAGAGCTTGTAGCCGTTGTCGGCCGGCGGGTTGTGGCTCGCGGTGATCATGATCCCGGCGGCGGCTCTGAGCTGCCGGACCGCGAACGCCAGCACGGGCGTCGGCTGGCGCGGCGGCAGCAGGTGCGCCGGAATCCCGGCGCCGGCCAGCACGGTCGCCGCCTCCAGGGCGAACTCCTCCGACCGGTGCCTGGCGTCGCAGCCGACCACGACACCGTCCCTGGCGGCGGCCGGGTCGACGTAGGAAAGCCAGCTGGCCAGCGCGGCGGTCGTGCCGCGGACGACGGCGCGGTTCATCCGGTTCGGCCCGGCCGCGATGGCGCCGCGCAGCCCGGCGGTGCCGAACTCGAGCCGGGCGGAGAACCGGTCGGCCAGCTCGGCGGCGGCGCGGGTGGTCTCATCCAGCGTGTCGGGGGCGGATGCGGCGCGGAGCAGCGCGGCCAGCTCGGCCCGGTCGCGCTCGTCTGGGTCGTCCGCGATCCAGGTCCTGACCTGGTCGTACAGTTCGGGGCTGATCACGTCAGCCGCCGGCCGGGTAGGCGGGGCTGCCGTGGCCAGCCGTCCCCGGGGGTTCGGCGGAGTCGGCGGGACCGACGGAGTCGGCGGGGCCCGTGACGCGCGGCAGGATCTCGGCGAGCAGCGCGCCGATCCTGGCGGCCGACTCGCGGCCGGCGGCAACGACCTCGGCGTGGTTCAGGCCCGTCGCCGACAACCCGGCCGCCGGGTTGGTGACCAGCGAGATCCCGAGCACGTCGAGACCGGCGTGCCGGGCCGCGATCGCCTCCAGGGCAGTGGACATCCCGACCAGGTCAGCGCCCATCGTGCGCAGCATCCTGATCTCGGCCGGCGTCTCGTAATGCGGGCCGGGCAGCGCCGCGTAGACGCCATCGGCCAGGCTCGGGTCGGCCTGCCTTGCCAGCTCGCGCAGGCGGGGCGAGTACGCCTGGCTCAGGTCGACGAACCGCGACGCATAGCCGGCCGGCGGCTCGGGACCGGACAGCGGCGAGCGGCCGGTCAGGTTGATGTGGTCGCTCAGCAGCACGGCCTGGCCGACGTGATAGCTCTCGTTGATCCCGCCCGCCGCGTTGGTCAGCACGATGACCCGGCAGCCGGCCGCCGCGGCGGTCCGGACTCCGTGCACCACGGTGTCGACCGGGTGACCCTCGTACAGGTGCGCACGGCCGAGGTAAACAAGTACCCGCAGCCCGCCGATCAGCAGCGAGCGGGCGACCGGAACGTGACCGGCCACAGTCGGCTGCGCAAAGCCGCCGAGGTCGGCCAGTGAGATCTCCGCCGCCGGGATCCCGAGCGCGTCGGCCGCCGGCGCCCAGCCCGAGCCCAGCACGACGGCCACGTCGTGCCCGGCCTGGCCGGAGAGCCTGGCCAGGTTCGCCGCGCTGGCCTGCGCGGCTGCGTATGCATCATCAGTCACTTAGTCATCACCGAAGCAGCGTAACGAGGGGCGCGAACGCTCATGCCTTCACATAGGGTTTGCCGTCGGCGGCCGGAGCCCGGACCTTGCCGACCAGCCCGGCCACCGCGACGATCGTCGCCACGTACGGCGTCATCAGCAGGAAGTACGACGGGATCGGCACGTTCAGCGTCGAGATCACCGTGGCTAGCTCGCTCGCGAAGCCGAAGAGCAGCGACGCGGCGACCGAGCCGAGCGGTGTCCATCGCCCGAAGATCATCGCTGCCAGCGCGATAAAACCGAAGCCTGAGCTGATGTCCTTGTTGAAGAACCCGACCGAGCCGATGGTAAGAAAGGCCCCGCCGATCCCGGCCACCATTCCGCCGAGTACCACGTTGCGGTACCTGATCCACAGCACCCGGATGCCGACCGTATCGGCGGCGGTCGGGTGCTCGCCGACCGCGCGGACCCGAAGTCCCCACCGGGTGCTGAACAGGCCCACCTGGATCACGATGATCAGCGCGTAGGCAATGTAGAGAAAGATCGTGGAGTCGAAGAAGATCGGCCCGATGATCGGGATGTCGCCGAGGACCGGGATCTTGACGGCGCTGAACGTGTTGCCCGCGTTGAGGTTGGGATTAGGCACCATCAGCCGGTCATAGAGGAAGCCGGTCAGTCCGAGCGCGAGCACGTTCAGCACCACGCCCAGGATGATCTGGTCGACCAGGAAGTTGATCGCGAACAAGGCGAGGAGCAGACCGAGCAGTCCGCCCGCCAGCGAACCGGAGATCAGGCCCAGCCAGAGCGAGCCGACGGCGCTGGCGATGGCAGCCCCGGTGAACGCGCCGACCAGCAACTGTCCCTCGATGGCGATGTTGATGACGCCCGACCGCTCGCACATGCAGCCAGCCAGAGCGCCGAAGACCAGGGGCATCGAGGGGACGAGAGACTGCTGGAACAGGCTGATCAGGTTCACCGCCGTCGAGTTGCCGGCATCTGACCAGCACAACAGGGCGATCAGGAAGCACAGCAAGGCTCCGGCGATGCTGAATCGCCTGGCCAGCCTGCCCGGCTCGGCGACGGCCCGCCAGATGCCGAGCGCGACCGAAATCCCGCCGACGACGTAGCAGACCAGGGCGGCTGGCGCGTGGATGCTCGGCAGCTGAACACCGGAGCCGGAGATCGACAGTTCGAAGGTCGCCTCGCCGGTGTGGGAGAAGAGGCCGAACACGAGAATGTCGATCGCTCCGAGCACGATGAAGGTGCCGGCCGCCAGGTTCCGGCGGATCCCGGGGCCTAGCCGGGCCGACGCAGCCGAGGTGGCCCGCCGTACTGGTGGCGGCACGATCGCGGCCATCCCGCCCGCGAGGGTCGTCAGCGAGTTCACCCGTTCCACCCCTTCGCGACGGCCTCCATGCCGGTGCCGCGCGCCGCGCGCAGCCGGAAGATGGCCCTGATCAGCGGAGGAGCCGCGACGAACAGGACGATGAGGCCCTGGATGACCTCGACGATGTCCACCGGAACCTGCGGGTTCGTCGCGGCCTGCATCACGGTTCCGCCCGCCTGAAGCGCTCCGAAGAGCAGGCCGGCCAGGACCACGCCAAGCGGCCGGGCCCGGCCGAGCAGCGCCACCGTGATGCCGTCGAAACCGTAGGTGCCGTAGGTGCTGGTCGTCAGCGGTGGCGGCGGGCCTCCGCCCTGGATGACGGTAGCGGCCGCCAGCCCGGCCAGCCCTCCGGCGATGAGCATGACGAGCGACCAGTTCCGCTCCACGCTCATTCCGGCGCTGCGGGCCGCTCGCGGATTCGCGCCCACGGTGCGGAACTGGAAGCCGATGGTGCTGCGAGACAGCAGCCACCAGACCGCTGCCGCAGCCGCCAGGGCTATCAGGAAGCCGACATTCACCTGCGGCGGCCGGCCACCCACATGGGGGAACACGGCATTGGCGTCGATGGCTGGGGCGATCGAGTTCGACTGGTGCGGCTGCTGGAGCGCGCTCGGGGTGGAGAGGAGGTAGCCGAGCAGGTTGTACATGACGTAATTGAGCATGATCGTGAGGATGACTTCATGGGCCCCCGTGCGGGCCTTCAGCTCGCCGACGATCCAGCCGATCACCGCGCCGCCGACCAGGCCGCCGGCCACGCAGACGATGATGTGGATTCCGGCCGGAAGGTGCACGCCGAAGCCGAGCCAGGCCGCGACGATCGCACCGCCGACGAACTGGCCAGGGGCGCCGATGTTGAACAGGCCCGTGCGGAACGCGATCGCGACCGACAGGCCGGTCAGGATCAGCGGGGTGGCCTCGAACGCGGTCAATGACAACGGGTAGAAAATCGCCGCGACGGAGCCGCCGTGGAATGCCGCCGAGATGGTCGCCGGGCTGAAGATGGAGCCCTCGAACAGGGCGGAATACGCGGTGGAGACCGATGTCCAGGTCAGGTACAGCGCATTCCCGGGATAGGCGAAGAACGAGCCCCAGGCGTGCAGGACGCCTGGATCGCTGAACACGATCAGCAGCGCGCTGATCACCAGCGCCATGAAGATGGCCAGGACCGTGATCACGGCCGGGCTGCCCTCGGTGATCGCCGCGATAATGGCGGCTCCGGTGAACTGGAGGCGACCGCTGCCCTTCTCCGCCGGGGCGGGCGCGGAACCACCCTGGCCTGGCGTAGGCTCGGCCGGGGCTGCTAGCGGCTCATCGGTCATGGCTGTGAAGGCTCCTCGGGATCACTAGCCTGCTCTGCGTCTCGCCCGCCGACGGCCGCGCCGGCCATCAGCAGGCCGAGCTCGGCCTCGGGAGTATCGGGCGGGCAGAACCCGACGATCCTGCCCTCGTACATCACGGCGATCCGGTCCGCGAGCGCGTAGATCTCGTCGAGTTCGGACGAGACGATGACGACCGCCATTCCGTTGTCGCGCTGGGCGACGATCTGCCTGTGCACGAACTCGATCGAGCCGACGTCCAGCCCGCGGGTCGGCTGGCTGGCTAGCAGTACCTTGCTGTCCCGGCTCACTTCCCTGGCGACGATCACCTTCTGCTGGTTGCCGCCTGACAGGGTGCCTGCCGGAGTCTGCACCGACGTCGTGCGCACGTCGTAATCGGCGACCCGGCGCTCGGCGGCCTCGCGGATCGCGGTCAGGTTCATGGCGATGCGCGAGGCGTACGGCGGCCGGTCGAAGACATCGAGGATCAGGTTGTCGGCCACCGAGAACTCGCCGACCAGGCCGTCTTCCTGGCGGTCCTCCGGCACGTAGCCGATGCCGGCCCGGAGCCGGTCCCTGGTGGACATGCGGCTGACGTCCACGCCGTCGAGCAGCACCGAGCCGGTCGACGGCCGCAGTCCGATCAGCGCCTCGCACAGCTCGGTCTGGCCGTTGCCCTGGACACCGGCGATCCCGAGGATCTCGCCGGCCCGCACTTCGAACGTCAGCCCGTGCACGGCGTCACCGCCGCGCTCGCCCGGCACCGTGAGGTCCCGGACGCCCAGGCGGACCTCGGCTGGCCGGGCCTGGTCCTTGCTGACCCGCAGCTGGACCGACCGGCCGACCATCAGTGCCGCGAGCTCGGAGTCGCTGGTGGCTGGAGGCCGATCGCCGACCACGGCGCCGCGCCGGATGATCGTGATGGTGTCGGCGATCGCCTGGACTTCTCTGAGCTTGTGCGAGATGAAGATGATGGAGCGCCCGCCATCCCTGAGCTCGCGCATGATCCGGAACAGGTCGTCGGTCTCGCCGGGTGTCAGCACGGCGGTCGGCTCGTCGAGTACCAGGACGCTGGCGTCGCGCAGCAGCGCCTTGATGATCTCCACGCGCTGCTGCACGCCGACCGGCAGGTCCTCAACGTAGGCGTCCGGGTCGACCTGCAGGCCGAACCGCTCCGACAGCTCGAGCACGTCCCGCCGGGCCTGGCGCCGGTCGAGCAGGCCGAAGGTCGGGACACTCAGCGCCGGCCAGGACACCGGACCCGCGTGCACCGGGGGAATCCGCACGCGCCGCAGCCGCTCTGTCCCGAGCGTCACGTTCTCGGCCACGGTGAAGACCGGTACCAGCATGAAGTGCTGGTGCACCATGCCGACACCAGCGCTGATCGCGTCTTTGGGAGAACGGATCTGTACCGGCTGATCGTCCATGAGGATCTGGCCCTCGTCCGGCTGGACCAGGCCATAGAGCACGTTCATCAGGGTGGTCTTGCCGGCGCCGTTCTCGCCGAGCAGCGCCCGGATCTCGCCTGGCTGAACCACGAGGTCGATGCGGTCGTTGGCTACGAGATCGCCGAAGCGCTTGGTGATGCCGCGAAGCTCAAGCTTCACCTGGTGGCCCTCCCCCTCCAACTGGTTCCGGTCAGCTGCCCAGGCAGGACCTGGGCAGCTGACCGGCTCAGACGGTACCTGTCGCTCAGGTGGTTACACCGGGCTCTTGGTGGCCGGGACGATCTGGCCACTCTCGATCTGCTTGGTGAGGGCGTTCAGTTCGTTCTTCAGAGAGGTAGGAACCTTGCTGGCCCAGTCGTGGAACGGAGCCAGCACCGCGCCGCCGTTAGAGAGCGTGCCGACGTAGGTGCCGCCCTTGAACGTGCCGTTGGCGGCCGAGAGGATGGCTGCCTTCACCGACGAGGTGATGCCCTTCTCCACGCTGGTGATGAAGTACTTGCAGTAGGCGGCCGCGCTGATGCAGCCGTCGGTGTCGACCCACATCATGCTGATGTTCTTGCCGGAGGCGTCGGCAGTCTGGACGGCCTTCGCCGTTCCGAGGCCCACGCCGCCCGCGACCGGGAAGATGATGTCGGCGCCCTCGTTGATGAAGGTGTTGGCGATCTGCTGGCCGGCGCCCAGGTTGGTGAAGCTGCCGGCCATGGTGCCCTTCTGGGTCTTCTCGCTCCAGCCAAGCACCTGGACGTGGGTGCCGTGCTTGGAGTTGTAGTACTGGACGCCGTCCCAGAAGCCGTCCTCGTAGATGGTGACCGTGCCGAACTGCATGCCGCCGTAGGTCGCGACCTTGCCGGTCTTGGTCATGCCGGCGGCAAGGTAGCCGCCGAGGAAGCCATCCTGGACTGTGTTGTAAACCAGCTGGTCGATGTTGGTGAGCGGCTTCGCGCCCTTCTTGAGCGGCAGGCAGAAGGAGGCGTAAGAGCAGTCGACGATCGCGAACTTCTGCTTCGGGTCGGCGGCAGCGGCCGTCTGGGTAGCGCTCGCCATCAGGAAGCCGACGGTGATGATGATGCCGCAGTTCTCGCCCTCGAAGGTGGAGATGTTCTTGGCGTAGTCGGCCGGCGAGGTGGACGGGAGGTTCTTGATCTGGATGCTGGGATCGGTCTTGGCCGCGGCCTGGAAGCCCTCCCACGAGGACTGGTTGAAAGACTTGTCGTCGAGACCGCCGGTGTCGGTGACCATGCATGCGGTGAACGACGGGCCGGCGGCAGGAGATGAACTGGACGAGCCACCGGACGGACTGCTCGGCTTGCTGTTGCCGCACCCCGCGGCGAGCAGCGCAAGTACGCTGATCGCGGTGACGGCCTTGACTGTCCCTCTCACGGTACCTCCTCTGGGGGCGGCGCTATTGCCGCCGATCATCACCGGCCTGCTGACCCCGCCCTGGCCGGTCAAGGCATAGAAGAAGACCCCGGAGTCCCCCGGGTTGATCAGGAATCTATTACCGTCACCAGTGTTACGGAAGCGGGTATTCACGACAGTACGGTGCTGTTGTGAAATCGATACGCTAAAGCCGACCGGAGAGGCCTGATGAGCATCGACTGGACAGCCCTGCGAACGGCCGCCACAGCGGTGGCCGGTAACGCCTACGCGCCGTACTCCCGATTGCGGGTCGGCGCTGCCGGGCTGACAGCTAACGGTGCCGTGGTCACCGGCTGCAACGTGGAGAACGCCTCGTTCGGCCTCACCTTGTGCGCGGAGTGCGGACTGGTCAGCGCGCTGCACGCGGCCGGAGCCGGGCGGCTGATCGCGGTCAGCGTGGTCGCCGCGGATGGCGCCCCGCTGGTGCCCTGCGGGCGGTGCAGGCAGCTGCTGCTTGAGGCGGGCGGGCCCGGTCTGCTGATCGACGCCGACGGCGAGCCGCGCTCGCTCGGCAGTCTGCTGCCTGATGCGTTCACCGGCACGGATCTGGCCGAGCGGCGGGATGGCGATGACTGACGCGGTCGACCTGATCAGGGCGAAGCGGGACGGGCAGGTGCTCGCAGAGGCCGATCTTGCCTGGCTGATCGACGCCTATACCAAGGGCGTCGTCGCCGACGAGCAGATGTCGGCCATGGCGATGGCGATCTTCTTCAACGGCCTGGAGCCGGGCGAGCTTAGGGCGTGGACCGATGCCATGATCGCGTCCGGGCAGCGGCTGGACCTCAGCTCGGTGCCGGCGCCGACCGTGGACAAGCACTCCACTGGCGGCGTCGGTGACAAGGTCTCGCTGATCCTGGCACCGCTGGTGGCCAGTTGCGGCGCGGCGGTGCCGCAGCTATCCGGGCGCGGGCTCGGCCACACCGGAGGAACCCTTGACAAGCTCGAGTCAATACCAGGCTGGCGAGCCGGGCTGTCGGCGCGCGAATTTGTTGACCTCTTGTCGACAGTCGGATGTGTCATCTGTGCCGCCGGGGACGATCTGGCGCCTGCCGACCGGAAGCTTTATGCCCTTCGGGACGTCACAGGAACGGTTGAGTCCATTCCGCTGATCGCCAGCTCCATCATGTCCAAGAAAATCGCCGAGGGAACGCAGTCTCTGGTGCTGGACGTGAAGGTCGGCAGCGGTGCGTTCATGCGCGAGATCGGCCCGGCGCGGGAGCTGGCCAGGACGATGGTGCGGCTGGGCACGGAGTCCGGAGTGCGGACGACGGCGCTGCTGACGGCGATGGACACGCCGCTCGGGCGCGCGGTCGGAAACGCTGTCGAGGTAGCGGAGTCGGTGCAGGTGCTGCGCGGCGGCGGCCCGGCGGACCTGGTCGCTGTGACGCTGGAACTGGCCCGCGAGATGCTGGCGCTAGCGGGGATCGAGGCGGCGCAGACGGCTCATGACCCGGCTGCCGCGCTGGCCGACGGGCGGGCGCTGGCGAAATACCGCGAGATGATCGTGGCTCAGGGCGGCGACCCGGACGCGGCGCTGCCCGAAGCCGCGCACGCGCAGGTCGTGCCGGCGTCGGCTACGGGCTGGCTGCGGCGGCTGGACGCGCTGGCCGTCGGCACTGCCGCGTGGCGGCTCGGGGCCGGCCGGGCGCGGAAGGAAGACCCGGTGAGTGCCGGGGCTGGGGTGATCTGCCTGGCCAAACCGGGAGAGCAGGTGGAGGCGGGGCAGCCGCTGCTCGAGCTGCGCAGCGACGAGCCTGACCGGTTCGACCGCGCCCTGGCGGCGCTGGAGGGCGCCATCGAGGTAGGGACGCAGCCTCCGGTGACCGGCTCGCCCGTGATAGAGCGGATCAGATAGCCGCGCCGGCCCGCCTCGGCCTGCGCCCCCGCGTCGCGCTCATCGGCCCGCCTCGGCCCGCGCCCCCGGCGTCGCGCTCATGATCAACGGATGATTCTCAGGGATCGACGCTGAAAGTACTCCGTTGATCATGAGCGCCCTGCCGGGGCGCCGCCGCCCGGCGGGGTGCCGGCCGGCGGGGTGCCAGAATGGACGGCATGTCACCGACGCTTGACCAGATCCGGCCCGTGCCGAAGGTGCTGCTGCACGACCACCTGGACGGCGGGCTACGTCCCGCCACCATCGTCGAGCTCGCCGAGCAGAACGGTTACCGAGGCCTGCCTACCAGCGACCCGGAGGAGCTGGGCGGGCTGATCGCCGCCGCGGCGGCTGAGCGGGGCAACCTGGAGTTCTACCTGGAGACGTTCAAGCACACCGTCGGGGTAATGCAGACCAGGCAGGCTTTGGTACGGGTGGCCGCCGAGTGCGCGGAGGACCTCGCGGCCGACGGCGTCGTGTATGCCGAGGTGCGGTTCGCTCCCGAGCTGCACGTGACCGCCGGGCTGAACCTTGACGAGGTCGTCGAGGCGGTGCTCGAAGGGTTCGCACTCGGCAGCACCGGCCGCAACATCCGGGTGTACGCGCTGCTGACAGCCATGCGGACCGCCGCGCGGTCGCTGGAGATCGCCGAGCTCGCCGTGCGGCACAGGGACGAGGGCGTGGTCGGGTTCGACATCGCGGGAGCCGAGGCGGGCAGCCCGCCGAGCCGGCACCTGGACGCGTTCCAGTACGTGGAGCGGGAGAACTTCCACATCACGATCCACGCCGGCGAGGGATTCGGACTGCCGTCGATCTGGGAGGCCGTGCAGTGGTGCGGCGCCGAGCGGCTCGGGCACGGCGTGCGGATCATCGACGACATCACGGTGCTGCCGGACGGGACCGCCCAGCTCGGCCGCCTGGCTAGCTTCGTGCGGGACCGGCGGATCCCGCTGGAGATGTGCCCGACCTCCAACGTGCACACCGGGGCCGCCCGGTCGATCGGCGAGCATCCGATCGGGCTGCTGCGGCGACTGTCGTTCCGCGTCACCGTGAACACCGACAACCGGCTGATGAGCGGGGTCACGCTGTCGTCGGAGTTCGCGGCCTTGTGCGAGGCATTCGGGTATGGCTGGTCAGACATCCAGTGGCTGACGATCAATGCGATGAAGAGCGCCTTCGCGCCGTTCGACGAGCGGCTCGAGCTGATCAACACCGTGATCAAGCCAGGGTTCGCGACAGCGATGGCACCGCCGGTAACAAGCCGGCCGGCCGCCGCCGGCCGGGTGCGGTCGCGTGCCTGATGCTGCGGCAGGCCTGCCGCCGTCCTGGGCTGATGCCGTCCTGGGGCTGGTGCCACCGCCGGTCTGGCCTACTCAAGGCGGTCGGGCCACGGTAGCTTCTTGACCGTGGCGGTGGAACTGGCGATAGCAGATATCGGTACGTCGGACGCTGCGCTGCGGCAGGTGCTGCATGGGCTCGCCGGGGTTGACCAGGTGGGCGCGCAGGCGCGGGTGGATGCCCTGGCGACGCGGTCGATCAAGAAGGACTCCAAGCTGGCTGCGCTCGACCTGGCCGTGCGGATGGTGGACCTGACGACGCTGGAGGGCGCCGACACGCCGGGGAAGGTACGCGGGCTGTGCGTCAAGGCGATGCGGCCGGATCCGGCCGATCCCGCTGTGCCGCCGGTGGCGGCGGTGTGCGTGTACCCGGACCTCGTGGGGGTGGCGCGGGCGGAGCTGGAGGGGAGCGGGGTGGCTGTCGCCTCGGTGGCGACGGCGTTCCCGTCCGGGCGGGCATCGCCGGCGGTCAAGCTGGCTGACGTGCATGATGCGGTCGAGGCCGGAGCTGATGAGATCGACATGGTGATCGACCGCGGCGCGTTCCTTGCTGGGCGGTACGGCCAGGTCTATCAGGAGATCCGGGCGGTCAGGGAGGCCTGTGGCAGCGCGCACCTGAAGGTGATCCTGGAGACCGGGGAGCTCGCCACGCTCGACAACGTCTCGCGTGCGTCGTGGCTGGCGCTGCTGGCGGGGGCTGACTTCATCAAGACCTCGACGGGGAAGGTGGTCCCGGCGTCGACGCCGCCGGTGGCGCTGGTGATGCTGGGCGCGGTGCGGGACTTCGAGCGGACGGCTGGCCGGCGGGTCGGGGTGAAAGTGGCAGGCGGGATCCGGACCGCGAAGGACGCCATCCGGTATCTGGTGCTGGTGAACGAGGTGGCCGGTCCGGAGTGGCTGACGCCGGCGCTGTTCCGTATCGGCGCGTCGAGCTTGCTGAACGACCTGCTGATGCAGCGCCGTAAGCAGCTGACCGGCGCATACTCCGGCGGAGACTACTTCACGCTGGACTGATCGCCTCGGCGGCGAGTACCCGGACGGTGCGGCTTCTTGCCGGTCACGGCTTCAGGAAACGGACCGGGCAGCGCGGGCCGACGGCGCCGGCCAGTCGCCGGTCAGCGGTGACTAGCTCGGTATCCAGTCGCTCGGCTAGCGCGACGTACCAGGCGTCGTACACGGTCAGGTTCTCCCGCAATTCCCAGGCCCGCCTGGCGAACGGCTCAAAGGTATAGGTCAGCGTCCGGACGGACAGGACATCGCTGAGCGCCGTTCCCGCCCGCACCGGGCTGAGCGCTCCGCCGCGCACCAGGGCGCGCAGTGCGGATGTGACCTCGGCGGCGAAGATCGCCGGCACCTGAAGCTCGGTGAGCTCGCGCAGTTCGGCTCGAGCGAGATCACCAGCAGGGCCGAGCGTGACGAGGGCGTCGACGACCACCGACGCGTCGAGAACCGGCATCTGGCGCGCCGTCAGTGCGACTGCCGGTCGGCAGCGATGACGTCGGCGGACGACACATTGCTGAAGCCTTCCGCGCCCTCCTGGTGCAGCCGGCGCTCGACCTCGATCACGATCTCCGCGGGAGTACGGAGCTCAGCATTCCGCAGCAGTTCGGCCAGCATGAATTCCTGCAAGCTCATTCCCTTGGCCGCCGCCCGGGCCTGGTAGATCCGGTGGACACGCTCGGGAACGTTCCGGATCTGTATCGTCGCCATAGCGCTATTATGGCGCTGCGAGCGCTGTACTGATAGCAATACGGGCCAGCCCAGCCTCGCGGCGATGCGTGCGACAATGTGGCGGAACGGCAGGAGGCGGGCTTGACTGACGTAGTACCGCGCGCGCTCGACTGGCAGTACGCGCCAGCGCCGGAGTCGAGGGAGATCGTCTCGATCGCCTCGGAGTACGGCCTGTTCGTCGGCGGTGAGTTCGGCCCGGCGAGGAGAGGCCGGACCTTCGCCACGATCGACCCCGCCACCGAGGAGCCGCTCGCCCAGATCGCCCTCGCAGGCAAGGCCGACGTCGACCGCGCGGTCGCCGCCGCCCGGACCGCCTACGAGCAGGTCTGGGGGCCGATGCCCGGCTCCGAGCGGGCCAAGTACCTGTACCGGATCGCCAGGATCTTGCAGGAGCGCTCGCGCGAGTTCGCCGTGCTCGAGTCGATCGACAACGGTAAGCCGATCAAGGAGACCAGGGACGTCGACGTCCCGCTCGCCGCCGCGCACTTCTTCTACTACGCGGGCTGGGCGGACAAGCTCGACTACGCCGGGTTCGGCCCGCAGCCCCGGTCGCTCGGCGTGGCGGGCCAGGTCATCCCGTGGAACTTCCCGCTGCTGATGGCCGCCTGGAAGCTGGCCCCGGCACTGGCCGCGGGCAACACCTGCGTGCTCAAGCCGGCCGAAACCACGCCGCTGTCCGCGCTGCTGCTCGCCGAGGTCTGCCAGCAGGCCGAGCTTCCGCCCGGCGTGGTGAACGTGCTGACCGGCGCCGGGGAAACCGGGGCCGCGGTCGTCGGTCATCCCGGGGTGGACAAGGTGGCGTTCACCGGGTCTACGGAGGTCGGCATCGCGATCGCGCGGGCGATCGCCGGCACGGGCAAGAAGCTGACCCTGGAACTCGGCGGGAAGGCGGCCAACATCGTCTTCGACGACGCGCCGATCGACCAGGCGATCGAGGGCATCGTCAACGGCATCTTCTTCAACCAGGGTCACGTCTGCTGCGCGGGGTCCCGGCTGCTCGTGCAGGAGTCCGTCGCTGAACACGTGATCGACCGGCTCAAGCAACGCCTGGCGACCCTGCGGCTCGGCGACCCGCTGGACAAGAACACCGATATCGGCGCGATCAACTCGCGTCAGCAGCTCGACAAGATCACCGAGCTCGCCGCCGCCGGGGAGGCGGAGGGCGCGCACCGATGGTCACCCGCGTGCGAGCTGCCGGCCAGGGGCTTCTGGTTCGCGCCGACCGTGTTCACCGGAGTCAGCCAGTCGCACCGGATCGCCAGGGAGGAGATCTTCGGCCCGGTGCTGTCGGTGCTGACCTTCCGGACTCCGGACGAGGCTGTCGCGAAGGCGAACAACACCCCGTACGGGCTGTCGGCCGGGATCTGGACCGAGAAGGGCAGCAGGATCTTGTGGATGGCACAGCGGATGCGAGCAGGAGTGGTGTGGGCTAATACGTTTAACAAATTCGATCCGGCCAGTCCGTTCGGCGGGTACAAGGAGTCGGGGTACGGCCGCGAGGGCGGCCGGCAGGGGCTGGGGGCTTATCTCGATGCCTGAGACAAAGAAAACCGCCCGCCAGAGAGCCTCGGCGGCCACCAACTCGCCGGGCGCGGCTGAACGCGCTCCCGACGAGCCGTCGGCCACCAAGCCTGAGTCTGCCGCGTCGGTCTCCGATTTGGCGAAACGCACGAGCGGCAAGCTGGACTCGGCGCCGGGGCGGCTCGGCGTGCGGAAGACGTACAAGCTGTATGTGGGCGGGGGGTTTCCTCGGTCGGAGTCTGGGCGGTCGTACGGGGTGCGTGCCGCAAAGGGCGGGGAGTTGCTCGCCTACGCCTCGCAGGCATCTCGGAAGGATGCTCGGGATGCGGTCGTGGCGGCTCGGGCTGCGTTCGGGGGGTGGAGCGGGGCTACTGCCTATAACCGGGGGCAGGTGCTGTACCGGGTCGCGGAGATGATCGAGGGGCGGGCTGGGCAGTTCGCTGAGGAGGTCGCCGCGGCTGAGGGGGCGTCGTCGGCGGCCGCGCGGCGGACCGTGGCCGCGGTGATCGACCGGTGGGTCTGGTACGCCGGGTGGCCGGACAAGGTGGCGCAGGTTGCTGGCGGGGCTAATCAGGTGGCCGGGCCGTACTTCAACTTCAGCGTGCCGGAGCCGACCGGGGTGGTTGCCGTGCTGGCCCCGCAGGAGTCCAGCCTGCTCGGGCTGGTCAGCGTGATCGCGCCGGTGATCGCCACGGGCAACACGGCCGTCGTGGTGGCCAGCGAGGAGAGGCCGCTCCCGGCGATCACGCTGTCGGAGGTGCTGGCGACCTCGGACGTGCCAGGCGGCGTGGTCAACGTCCTGACCGGGCGCACCGCCGAGCTCGCGCCGGTGCTGGCCGGCCACTTTGACGTCAATGCCATCGACCTGACCGGGGCCGCCGCAGGCGTGCGGGCCGAGCTCGAGCGGCTGGCCGCGGGGAACGTGAAGCGGGTGTTCTGCGCGGACGACGACTGGGCCTGCGTACCGGGACCGCGCCGGATGCTTGCGTTCCTGGAAACAAAGACTGTCTGGCATCCAGCCGGGATCTAGCTAGCCCCGCATGACAAAGCTGTACAGCTTGTAGCTGCTGGCCGTCCAGTACGAGCTCGCTCCCGGGTGCTGGATCCGGATGGTGATCGAGGTCCTCCCGGCGGTCAGCGAGGCCGGCAGCGGGAAGTCGTCGTCGCGCCAGCAGCGCAGGTGCCCGTCCCAGCCGGTCCCGCTTGACACGCCGGAGTTGTACCAGGTGCCCGCGTACTCCCCGTCGACATAGACGGCCGCGCGCTGACCCGCCACGCACGAGTCGAACGTGCGCCGCAGGAACGCCCCGGCGTTCCCGGCGGCCAGGCGCATCGTGAACGTGGCCGACCCCGACGTCTTCGCGACCGTTCCGGTGATCAGCGGCACGTAGGGCTGGTACTCATAGCCCGCGGTCAGCGGGAACAGCATCTGGCCGGGCGAGACATAGTGGTGCGCCGACACGCTCAGCGGATCGCCCACCGTCAGGCTGTCGGTCCGTATCGCCGACGGGACCGGGGTTCCGTACCACATCATCGAGGCGCTGTAGGGACTCTGCACGTTGTCGGTACCGCCGTGCTCCCACTGCACCACGATCTGGTTGCTGAACGCGATCGAGTCCGCGATCAGGAACCGGTACATCGCGGCACCCTCGATGTCAGTCCCTGCCGGGTTATTCGTCGAGCTTGGCAGGCCGCCTAGTGGCAGCGAATCCTGAACCCCGCCATCCCAGTAATTGCCGCCGAGACCCCATTCCTCGGTTCCGGTGTAGGCGATCTGCGGCGTCTGGCTGTTGTCGATGAAGATCTGCGGCCCGCCTTCAAGCACCGTGCCGATAGCTCCGAAGTTCACCACGGTCCCGACCAGTTTGCCGCTGCCCCGGTAGTCGAGGAACGTCATGTTCTGGTTCAGGGTCGGCTGCGCGATGCTCGTGTAGTTCGCGTGGAAATACCCCCACCAGCCTGCCGGGGCCGTGAACGGCTGGTAGGACACCGACCAGCTGACCGACGCCAGCCCGGCGGAGGCGTCGTCAGGCACGATCGCGATCGAGGCACTCCTGGCGAACGGCATCGGGTAGTACAGGTGATAGCTCACGTAGGTCGAGCCGTCGCTGCTGATGCCGGCCAGCAGGCCCTGGACCAGCTGCCGGCCGGCCGGCTGGTAGACGCCGGCGCCGTCGCCGGCCAGGAACTTCAGCGGAGCGCTGACGTCGGGGGTGCTCTCGCCGTCCCAGGTGATCTGCAGCGTCGAATTGCCGAGCTGGACCGCCTCGGAGAGCGGCACGCTGATCGTGATCGAGCGGAGCTGGTCGGCCCCGCTGATGACGGTCAGCGGAGTCGGCGCGCCGGCGGCGCCCAGGCTGATCGTGCCCGACACCGACGGCAGCCCGGTCGGCGCGATGTCGGTGCCCGCGGACTTCAGCAGGGAGACGACCCGCTGCATCGCGGGGTTCGCCGGCGACAGGGCACTGTCGGCCGGGAGCGGCGTGCCGTAGGGGAGCTTGCGGTAGATGCCGTCGAAGTTCGCGTCCCTGGTGCTGGTCGACCGGAGATCGATCATGCGGCTGAAGGCGACCGGCGTGTTGATGATGGCGCTGCCCTCGTCCTGGCTCGGATTCAGCGCCAGCGGATAGGGGAAGACGTTGCCGCCTGAGCTGCCGAGATCGGTGGGCCCGAAGCCCAGCGTGGTGCCGTCGGTGGTCAGGCTCCACGGGCTGCCCGAGGTCTGATGCATTCGCATCGACGTGACGATCCCGGGCCCGGCCTGATGGAGGAGGTCGAGTGTATGCACGATGTAGTCGCTGCCGCCCGGATCGGCGGCCGACCAGCCGGCCACCCGGTCCCCGACCTCGAGGTAAGAGAGCTTGTCCAGATGCAGATAGCTGTCCAGGCCGAGGTAGAGCGGAGGTACTAGCGCGCTAGCTGACGGCACGCGGGCTGCCGGTGCGGCGCGGCTGCCGGTCGCAGGACCCGCGAGGGCCAGGACCCCGGCGGCGAGGCCCGCGGCCACGACAGCGAGCAGGCGAGCGCTGCGCCGGGGCCGACTCTGAATCCGGGCACGCGCCGGCCGCGATACGCTCATCGACCCTCGCAGTGGTATGCATCAGCGAAAATCCGAAATCGAGACAGGTTACTGGATATGTCGCCGGGTCGGACCAGAGGGGTATCGCGGTGTGCTGTCAGGTGCTCGCGCTGGCGTAGTCGGGCTGCGCGCGGTCGTAGCCGTCGCTGAGCAGCGGCGAGGAGATCAGGAAGTCCGCGCTGGACCGGTTGCAGGCGACCGGTACATTCCACACCACAGCGATACGGAGCAGTGCCCTGACGTCCGGGTCGTGCGGCTGCGGCTCGAGCGGATCCCAGAAGAAGACGAGCAGGTCGACGTCGCAGTCGGCGATCCTCGCACCGATCTGCAGGTCGCCGCCGAGCGGACCGGACAGCACGCAGGTGACATCCAGGCCAAGCTCGTCGTGCAGCAACTGCCCGGTGGTGCCGGTCGCGATCAGGTTGTGGTTGCTCAGCACCGCCCGGTTGTACCTGGCCCACTCGATCAGGTCGGCCTTCTTGTTGTCGTGCGCTATGAGGGCGATCTCCTTGGGCCTGCCCATCGGCTCCCCTTCCGGTTCGGCTCCCTGACCAGTCTGGCCGGACCGAATGTCGGGACCGTTAACACGCCGTTACCGCCCGCCTTCGTGCTGGCTCACATGGTTCGCACGTGACAACGTAGGAGATGACCCGCGGCCGGGAACGCGGCCATTGAGACGATTCGGCAGGAGATGAGGCATGACGACGGGCGATATTCGCGACCTGGACCGGCGAGCCGTGCAGGCCAGCGTCGAGGTGGTCTCCCGTTCGACCACGGACGACCTGCGACGGCCGACGCCATGCGCCGGATGGACGCTCGCGGATCTGCTCGCGCACATGACGGTGCAGCACTATGGGTTCGCGGCCGCGGCGGCAGGGCGCGGAGCGGACCTGGCGGTCTGGAAGCCGCGGCCGCCGAGTCAGGATCCGGTCGCCGACTACGCAGCCGCGGCCGAGTGCGTCATCGCCGCGTTCGCCGAACCGGGAGTCCTTGAGCGCAAGTTCGAGCTTCCCGAGATCATTCCTGGCCTCAAGTTCCGCGCCGCCCAGGCGATCGGCTTCCACTTCATCGACTACGTCGTGCACGGCTGGGACGTGGCGCGATCGCTCGGCCTGCCTTACTCGCTGCCCGCCGACCTGGTGCAAGCCGCGCTGCCGGTCGCCGAGGCGGTCCCGGAGGGCGAGCGGAGGCTGGCGCCCGGCGCTGCCTTCCGGCCCGGCATCCCAGTGCCGGCGGACGCCACCGCGCTCGACCGGATCCTCGCGAAGCTGGGCCGCTCGCCAGCCTGGCCCGGCTAGATCTGGCCGAACAGGCGGTCGCCGGCGTCGCCGAGGCCGGGCACGATGTAGCCGCGCTCGTTCAGCCGCTCGTCCAGCCCGGCGGTGACAACCTTCACCGGGATCGGGCAGTCGTCGCCGAACGACGCTTCCACCCGGGCGATGCCCTCCGGCGCTGCCAGCAGGCAGATCGCGGTCATCGACGCCGCGCCTCGCTCGGCGAGCATCTCGAAGACCGTGACGAGCGTCCCGCCGGTGGCCAGCATCGGGTCGAGGACGAACGTGTCCCGCCCGGTCAGGTCGGCGGGCAGCCTGGTCGCGTACGTCGTCGCTACCAGCGTTTCCTCGTCCCTGGCCAGGCCGACGAAGCCGACGTCTGCCTTGGGCAGCAGCCTGGCCATCCCGTCGAGCATCCCGATTCCGGCCCGCAGCACCGGGATGACCAGCGGCTTGGGCCGGGCGAGCCGTACGCCCTGCGCCGGGGCGACGGGCGTCTGCACTGTGGTCGGCTCGACCCGGATGTCCCGGGTGGCCTCGTAGGCGAGCAGTGTGACGAGTTCGTCGGCCAGGCTGCGGAAGACCGGAGTCTCCGTGCGGATGTCACGGAGCGCGGTGAGCTTGTGTGCGATCAGCGGATGATCGGCGACCAGCGTCTGCATGGTCCGTAGTCTGACAGGCTGGTCGCGGCGGCGTAACGGTGACATACCCGGCCGCTAGGGATCTTCAGCCGTGCCGGGGCTTGTACCAGGCGGCCGTGCAACCCGGGGTGCCGCATCGCACGCACTGGTGGCCCTTGCCGGGATGGGTCAGCGCCCCCGGGCAGTCGCACGGGGACCAACTGACGATGACCTTGCCCGGCCCCCACGGATGGCCTGCCGGGCACTGTGCCGGATACGGCCACCACTCCGGACGAGATTCCCCGCTCATCGCTCCAGTAGAACACACATTCGATCTTCTCGTCCGGTCAGGCCGGCGGCCATCGTGGCGCCGAAGCGGCCCGGCCTCGTCTGGCGTACTCGTGACCCGGCGTTGGCGGGCGGGACGGCGCAGGGCAGGATCGCCGTTGTGTATCCCGCCGTGGCGCTGACCACGTTCGCCGTGGTGTTCCCGGCCGAGTTGCCCGACAAGACTGCGCTGGCCAGCCTGATGCTCGGCAACCGCTACCGCCCCGTCTACGTGTTCGCCGGCGTGGCGGCGGCGTTCGCCGTGCACGTCGTCCTCGCCCTGGTCGCTGGCGGCCTGCTCGGGCTGCTGCCGCACCGCGTGCTCTCGGCGGTCGTTGCGGCGCTGTTCGGAGTCGGTGCGGTGCTGCTCTTTCTCCGCCGCGGCGAGGACGATGACGTCGACCGGGCCACGGCGCAGACTCCGCCTACGTTCTGGCGCGTCGCCGCGGTCAGCTTCGGGCTTATCTTCCTCGCCGAGTTCGGTGACCTGACCCAGATCGTTCTGGTGAACCTGGCCGCCAGGTTCCACGATCCGCTGGCGGTGGGCACCGGGGGACTGCTCGCGTTGTGGACGGTGGCGGGGCTCGCCATCGTGGGCGGGCGCGGCCTGGTGCGCGTGATCCCGATCCGGCTGGTCACGCTGATCGGTGCTGGCGTGATGGCCGTGCTCGCCGTCATCAGCCTGGCCAGCGCGATCCGCGGCTTAGGCACACGGCAGTCCCCAGCCTGGTCCTCAGGCCGCCGGGAACGGTCTGGCCAGGACGGCGCGGACGTAGTCCGCCGAGGTAGGGCGCGGCTCGGTGCAGGAGGTCTGCTCAGGCGCGCAAGCGGCACCCGGTTTGTCGATCGAGTGCATTGACAGCCAAGTATTGCCAAGTTAATACTCGTCAGTAACAAGCGCCATATGGCGGGTCATGACGGTGCACAGCGCGCCGTTTCTTCGTCATGCAATCTGCCCCCGGATTGTTACAGCGCGCCCAAGGAGGATGAATGAAGTATCGGCGGTGGCATAGAGCCTTTCTCCAAGTGCCAGTTCTCGCTATAGGTGCGACAATAGCTCTTTTTGTCAACTCTCTACCTGCACAAGCGTCCACGCTGCCGCTGGAGAGCGAGTCATCGGCCTTCATTAACTCAACGTTCTTCTGGAACTTCAACGCGTCTCCGCCAGGCGCCAACGTGAGCTGTCAGCCGTCAGCAGCGCACCCATATCCAGTGGTCCTGGTCGAGGGCACTTTCTCCAGTATGTACAACAGCTTTGGCGCCATCTCACCAGACCTGGTCAACAACGGATACTGCGTCTACGCATTCAACTACGGCCAGACGCTCTGGGGCACGGGGATCTATGCCACGGGCGACATGCGCAATTCGGCCGCCCAGCTAGCCACGGAAGTGAGCAACGTCCTGGCGGCGACGGGAGCCACGAAAGTGGATCTTGTCGGCTGGTCGCAGGGCGGCATGATGCCCCGCTACTACATCAACAACCTCGGCGGAGCATCCAAGGTGAACATGCTGGTCGGCTTCTCGCCATCCAATTACGGCACCACTCTCGATGGCGTCGTGAACCTGATCACCGACTTTGGACTGCTTGGCCTCGCGACCGCGTTGCTGTCACCCACCTGCTACGCCTGCGTGCAGCAGCTGCAGGGATCGTCGTTCCTCACTAACCTCAACCAGACGCCTACTGCCTCCGGCGTCCGGTACGTCGTGATCCAGACGAAGGATGACGAGGTAGTCACGCCGTATACCAACGCCTACCTGCCAGCGGCACCGAACGTGCAGAACATCACGCTGCAGAATCAGTGCTCGCAGGATGCCAGCGATCACGTGTCGATCGCGTATGACTCGAATGCCCTGCAGGACATGATCAACGCCCTGGGCCCGGACGATCCGAGCTTCCAGCCGGCGTGCGCATCGGTCGGTCCGATCTTCGGAAACGTCTGAGCTCGACCAGCCGCAACGTCAGCCGGCCACCATGCCATCCCGGTGGCCGGCCGACCTTTGCTCGCCAGGTGCGCAGGGACCATTCCGCCGAGCGCGCTAGCTACCAGGAGGCCGGAACTGATCCGCCCTCGATCATGGCAATCATCATGTCGACCCAGGTCTGCACGAAAGCCTCGTCGTCGACCGTGACGGACGTCATCCCGAGCACGGACAGGATCCGCGGTGACAGCAGCGCGCCGAGCCCGACCACCGACACCGCCCTGGCCCGCTCGGTCGGCATGACGCCGCCGCTGCGGTCACGGAGCCAGCCGGCGAAGTCGGGATAGCTCGCGTCGATCAGCTGATCCACGGCGTCCCTGACCAGTTCGGGACGGGACCGTGACTCGGTGGCCAGGATCAGCAGCAGCTCGCGCTCCCGGTCCAGTTCGGCCAGGGTGTACCTGGCCATGATGGTCAGCTCGCTGCGCAGGTCTGACAGTCCGGTCAGCAGCTGCCGTAGCTCGCGCAGTGCCACGAGCCTGGCCAGGTGCCGGTCGATGCCTGCGGCGAGCAGCTCTTCCTTGCTGCGGAAATAGTGGTAGATCCCGCCGGCCCCCGCTGCCAGACCCGCCGCGTCCTCGATCTGCGTCACGCTCGTGCCGCGGAAGCCCTGCTCGCTGAACAGCCGCATGGCCGCGTCGATGATCCGATCCCTGGTCGGCATTGACACTGTCATTTACTAAGTAAATACTTGGGTGAGCTAAGTAGCAAGTGAAACTCGGCTCTTGCCGGCGGGGTTGGCCTTGCTGGCCCCGTCGGCCTACTGGCACAGTAAGCAGTTCGGATAGCTCGGCAGGCAGTTCAACCAGATCGTCCAACTCGACAGGTCAACTAGACAGGTCAACTAGACAGCGGCCCGGCTAGGAAGCGGCTAGGGCTTGGAGCGGACAGTGGCAGAGTCGCCAGAACCTGGTACTGACGAACCTGATCAGCCCGACGAATCACCGCATTCTGTTTCTCCCGGCTACTACCTGGCGCAAGGCCGCCTCGCCCGTACGCTGCCGCTCGTAGGCCTGTCCACGCGCGATCTCGCCGGCGCTACGACCACGTCCGCGCTCCGCAGGCGGCAGGCCGACGTGTCGATCGCGGCCAGGCACGGCCGGGCGGCCGAGCGGTATGCCGAGCTGCTCGGTCACTCCCGGGGTGTGCTGATGAAGGCGGGTCAGCTGTTGTCGATGGCTGGCTTGCAGGGAGTCGTCTCGCCGGACGATCAGCCGCTGTACCAGGCAGTGCTCGCCCGGCTGCAGGAAAACGCGCCGCCCATGCCGGCGGGCCTGGCGGCCGATGTTGCCGAGACCGAGTTCGGCTGCCCGCTGCACGAGATCTTCGCTGACTTCGATCCGCATCCGATCGCCGCCGCCTCGATAGGTCAGGTACACCTCGCGCGCCTGTATGACGGGCGGGAAGTCGCGGTAAAGATCCAGTACCCCGGCGTCGAGCAGGCGATCCGCGCCGACCTGCGCAACGCCGAAGTGCTCGCCTCGCTACTCAAGCTGGGATCGGGGCTGACCTTCGTCCGGCCGGACGTTCCCGCCCTGGCCAGGGAGCTGTCGGCCCGCATCAACGAGGAGATCGACTACCAGGCCGAGGCCGTCAGTCAGCAGGCGTTCGCTGCCGCCTACCGTGGCCATCCGCTGATCAGGATTCCGGAAATCGTGCCCGAGCTGTGCACTCGCCGGGTCCTCACGATGGAATTCAGCGACGGCCTGCGCTGGTCACAGGCTCGTACCGCGTCGCAGCCGCTGCGCGACCGCTGGGGCGAGGTACTGTACCGGTTCGCGATCGGCAGCCTGATCCGGCTCGGCATGATCAATGCCGACCCGCAGCCGGGGAACTACCTGTTCCATGCGGACGGCAGCGTGACCTTCCTCGACTTCGGCTGCGTGCGCCGTTACAGTCCCCGGCAGGTCCTCACCGTCTGCTCAGCGATCCACGCAGCCGCCACGTCCGACGCGGCATACCTGTACGAGGTCCTCTCCCAGGCCGGCTACATCAACCAGGCTGACCCGCCGGACCGCGAGGAGCTGCTTGCCTGGCTGCAGCAGAACCTGATGCCGGTGGTGGCGCCGCAGCCTTTCACCTACACGCCCGAGCTCGTGGCCGGGCTGACCAGCCGTGACCTGTCGCCTTCTGGGCGATATGCCGAGGTGATCAGCCGGCTGACGATACCGGCGGACTTCCTGTCGACGGTCCGTGTGAACCTGGGACTGTCGGCCGTGCTCGCCGATCTCCGGGCCACCGCCAACTGGGATGCCATCCGGCGTGACTACTGCACTTGCCAGGCGACCTGACCCGTCAGCGCGAAGCGATACGCGACAAGGTCTTCAGGTCGAGGGTTGAGTTCAGGTCAGGCCGAGGTGAGCTCACGCCGAGGTGAACTCACGCCGCTGGCCGGCTTATCTCGCGACCAGGCCCGCGGTCACGACGTCCGCGACCTGCCTGACGAACTGCTCGTTCAGCGGCCGGTGGCGGTTCAGCAGCCGGTAGAAGGCGGCCCCGAACACTAGGTCGAGCGCGACGTCGGCGTCGGTGTCGGCTGGTATCTCCCCCCGGCGGATGGCGCGCTCGATCACGATCGTGTACATCCTCCGCACGGGCACCACGACCCGGTCACGCCAGCTTGCGGCGAGCTCGGGATCCTGCTGGGTTTCCGCGACCAGGCTTGCCACCGTCCCGCCGGCATCGGTGAGCGTGACTGTATGGACCCAGTTCTGCAGCGCCGCCTGCAGATCTTCCCTGAGCGTCCCGGTGTCCGGTGGCGGAAGCTGCTGCTTCGTTTGCGCCAGGAAGGCATCGAGCGCCAGTGTCCCCTTCGATGACCAGCGGCGATAGATCGTGGCCTTGCCCACGCCCGCTCGCGACGCGACCTCCTCGATGGACATGGCGGCCAGCCCGCGATCTGCGAGTACCTCCGCCGCGGCACTCAGGATCGCTCGGTCGGCGTCCTCGCTGCGTGGCCTGCCTCGCCGTGGCCTGCGGACCTGACGGTCGGTCTCGGCGCCCGGTCCGTCAAGGTCAGCGGCTTTCCTGACAGGTGCTGAAATGCGCCCGCTCCCCATGGCGCCGCAGCTTACACCAGCGCTATGAAGACGATTCCCGCGGAATTACCGGTTCGGCCTGTCCGCGGAATCCGACCACCCGACCAGCCCATCGATGGCCCATCGGTGGGCCTATAGCGCCACCAATGGGCCATCGATGGGGTCGGCGGGGCGCGCGGCGGTCACAGGAGCGACGGCACGGCGCACCGGGCGAGTGCGTGCCCAATTTCTCGTCGTTACTCCAATAGTCTGGCCGTGCGGAATGAGCAGATCCCGAAGGGGTGCTATGCAGATCGGACTCCAGATTCCGGACTTCACCTGGCCTGGCGGCCCGGCAAAGCTGGGCAGCGATCTTGCGGCCGTGGCGAAGACGGCTGACGAGGCGGGATTTGAGTTCATCAGCGTGATGGACCACTTCTTCCAGATCCAGGGTGTCGGCCCGGCAGAGCACGACATGCTCGAGGCCTACACGACCCTGGGCTACCTGGCGGCCTGCACGTCGAGAGCGAAGCTGATCACTTTGGTGACCGGCGCGGTGTACCGGTATCCGGGTGTGCTCGCGAAGATCGTGACGACCCTGGATGTGCTGTCCGGCGGCCGCGCCTGGCTCGGCATCGGCGCCGCCTGGAACGAGGAGGAGTCCAGGGGTCTCGGGATCCCGTTCCCTCCGGTCGCCGAGCGGTTCGAGCGCCTGGAGGAGACGCTGCAGATCTGCCTGCAGATGTGGAGCGGAGACGAGTCGCCGTATCGCGGGCAGCATTACGAACTCGACCGCACGATGAACGTCCCGCAGTCGCTGTCCAGGCCGCATCCGCCGATCATGATCGGCGGCGGGGGAGAGCGGAAGACGCTGCGGCTCGTCGCCCGCTACGCTCAGGCCTGCAACCTCTTCCCCGGCCCTGACCTGGCACGCAAGCTCGACGTACTGCGCGCTCACTGCGACGCGGAGGACCGGGTCTACGACGAGATCCGCAAGTCGTGCTACTTCGTCTTCGACGTCGGCCGCAAGGGTGAGAAGGCGAGCGAGGTCGTCGACCAACTTGGTGCCCTCGCCGAGCTTGGCTTCGACACGGCGATCGGCGCGGTCGCCAACGTCTGGGAGCTTACGCCGCTCGAGGTGATCGGCAGCCAGGTCATCCCGGCCGTCGCCGGCCTGTGATGCCGTCAGGTGGCTGACCAGCCAGTCCACCGGCTGACGCCGACAGCGATGACAGGCCCCGCTGGCACGTTGTCCCGGTACTGCGGGTAGCGGCTGGCGAGCAGCGCGATGGGCGCCATCATGCCAGCGTGATCCTCGACGATGGCTGCCTCGCCATCCGCGCGCGCCCACCACAAGGTGGACCAGTCGTCGTCGTAATGGTCGGCCAGCACGGCGACTGCCGGATTGATCCGCAGGTTACGCAGCCGCCGCAGATCCGGCGTGGACTTCGGTTTGGCGTCCACGCAGGTGTACAGCACATCCCCGTCGACCGCGAACGTGATCGGCACCAGATGCGGCAGCCCGTCCGCGGACACGGTCGCCAGCCGGGCGACCCGGGCCGACGCAAGCCGTCGCCTCGCCTCCTGCCCGGTCAGCCGCACCGCCGCATCCCTCGCCTCCTGCCCGGTCCGCCGTGCCGTCTCTTTCCGGCTTGCGACACCTGAGCTAGCTGGTAAGCGCGGTGACCCGCCGGATGACCTCATCGCGGCCGAGCACGCGCGCGACGCTGGCCAGGTCGGGGCTCCTGGTCGATCCGGTGAGCGCGACCCGGATCAGCTGCGACGCCTCCCTGATCGACCCCGGGTAGTCCTGCGGCGCCTGCTTGTAGGCCTTGGCGTTCGGGGCGAAGCCGTGCTTGGCGGCCAGCTCGCGAATCTGGCCAAACCATTCCTGCGGGTCGGCTGTGTCCTGGTAGCCGGCCACGAAGTCGGCGGCGAACGCGCGTACCAGCTCCTCTGGCAGCCCGCCGAGCCGCTCGTCACGGCCACCGACCACGGTGAACAGATCGGCGAAGAAGAAACCGTAGGCACTGCGGAAATCCGACCATTTACGCAGGTCCTTGCGCGGGTTCTCGACGCCCTCGCGCTCCACGGCGAGGGCATCGAGCGCCAGGTCCTGCTCCTGGTCCAGAACCGCGGCAAGCTCTGGGTCGTACTGTGCCGCCCAGGTCTGCATGGCCAGCAGGATCTGCGCGCGGCTCAGGGTCGCGATGTGGTCGGCGCTGATGTCCTCCAGCTTCACCTGGTCGATCAGCGGACCGGCGCCGCCGAGCTCGGACAGCCGGATCGGAGCCTGCAGCGCCTCGTCCAGCGGCAGTTCGGCCAGCGCCCCGTTGGCCAGCCCGCGCAGGTAGTACAGCACCGCCTTCGCCGGATAGCCGGCCTCGATGTAGAAGTCGACGCTCGCCTCAGGGTCCTTGCGCTTGGAGAGCTTGCGCTTGCCGCCCGGAATCTGCTTCATCAGCAGGGAGGTGTGCGCGTAGGCGGGCGGCTCGAAGCCGAGCGCGGCGAAGAGCTGCAGGTGCATCGGTACGGACGGGAGCCATTCCTCGCCCCTGATGACGAGGTTGACCCGCATCAGGTGGTCGTCGACCGCGTGCGCGAAATGGTAGGTGGGCAGCCGCACGCCGTCCCGCGCCGACTTGAGTATCACGACGTCGTTGTAGTTGTCCTCGGACGACAGCTCGCCGCGGATCGCCTCGGTGAACTCGACCCGCTGGCCGGGAACGCCCGGCGAGCGGAATCGCACCACAAATGGCACGCCCCCGTCCAGCTTCGCCCGCACCTGCTCGTCGGTCGCGTCCCGCCAGATGGCCCACTCGCCGTAGTAGCCGGGCGGCAGCTTCGCCGCCTGCTGCCGTTCCCTGATCTCGGCGAGCTCCGCTGAGGTGGCGAAGCACAGATAGGCACGGCCGTCCCGCAGCAGTTCCCTGGCATAGCTCAGGTACATGGCCTCCCGCGCGGACTGATGGTAGGGCCCGTAGTCGCCGTTGCCCTCTTCCTCATCCGCGGTCAGCCCGAAATAGCGGAACGCCCGCGCGAACTGGTCGAGCGCGCCCTGCATCTCGCGCGCCTGGTCGGTGTCCTCGATCCGGACCAGGTAGCGCCCGCCGGACCTGTGCGCGACGTCGTGGTCGATCATGGCGATGTAGATCGTGCCGATGTGCATGAACCCGGTCGGAGACGGCCCGAGCCTGGTCACCTTCGCCCCTGCTGGCAGCATCCGGGACGGATACCGCTCTTCCCAGTGCCGAGGCTCGGGAAGGTCGGTCGGGAACAGCGCATCGATCACTGTGCTGGCGGTCATGGGCGGGCCGGCATGGGTCAGGACCTTCCGTCGGGCTGGGATGAGCCAACGCTACCAACCCTGATCGGGCACGACACGCCGTCGTTCCGCAATAGCCGGGTATCGCCGGGCCGTCGGCCATGATGAAAACCGATGAGACTGCTCCACACCTCGGACTGGCATCTGGGGCGGACACTGCACGGCGAGGACCTGCTGCCGCACCAGGCTGCCTTCCTTGACTGGCTCCTCGGTCAGGCCCGGGCGCACGAGGTCCACGCGGTTGTCGTCGCTGGCGACGTCTACGACCGCGCGGTGCCGTCGACCGACGCCGTCGCGGTGCTCGACCGCGCCCTGCTGGGATTCGCCGCCGCGCGGATTCCCGTGCTGATCACCAGCGGCAACCACGACTCGGCGATCAGGCTCGGCTTCGGCTCGCGGCTGAGCGAGGTGGCCGGCGTCCATCTGCGCACCGGCGTGGCCGACCTGGCCAGGCCGGTCGTGCTGGCCGACGAGCACGGCGACGTGGCCCTTTACGGCATTCCTTACCTGCTGCCCGACGCCGTCATGGCGGACCTCGGCGCGCAGCGGTCGCATGCCAGCGTGCTCGCCGCGGCCACAGCCAGGGTCCGTGCCGACGCCGCCGAACGAGGCATCGCGCGCACCGTCGTCGCCGCGCACGCGTTCGTCACCGGTGCACTGCCCTGCGATTCGGAACGCGACATCCGGGTCGGCGGGATCAGCGACGTGCCGGCCTGCGTGTTCGCCGGTATCAGCTACGTCGCGCTCGGGCACCTGCACGGCCAGCAGGAGGTCCCCTCGGGCGAGGTGACCACGACCGTCCGCTATAGCGGGTCGCCGCTGGCGTTCTCGTTCTCCGAGCGCCACCACGCTAAGTCGGTGACGCTAGTCGAGCTTGACGAGGCCGGGAAGGCGAGCACGACGCTGCTCGCGGCGCCTGTGCCGCGCCCGCTGCGTGAGGTACGCGGGAAGCTCGGCGACCTGCTTGCCAGGGTCGGCGATGCGGACCTGGCCGGCGCCTGGGTGAAGGTCGTGCTCACCGACACGATCCGGCCCGCCGCGCCGATGGAGCGGCTGCGCGAGAAATGGCCGTACACGCTGGTGCTCGACTTCGACCCCGAGGGCGAGATCGTCTGCGCGGCGACCGACCTGCGGCGGCTTTCCCAGACCACGGATCCGGTCGAGATCTGCGCGCTGCAGGTCGAGTTCACCAGCGGCGGCCCGCCAGACGACGACCAGCGCGCGGTGCTGCGCGAGGTGGTCGAGGCGGTGCGGCACGCCGAGTCGTCCGACCTCCCGATGGCAGGAATGGCAGGTCCGGCCGGAATGGCGGCGGCGGCCATGATGGCGGGGGCGGCAGAGGCGGCAGCCTGATGCGGCTGCACACGCTGGAGCTCCAGGCGTTCGGGCCGTACGCGGCGCCGCAGCGGGTCGACTTCGACCGGCTCGCCAGCGGCGGCCTGTTCCTGCTGGAAGGACCGACCGGTGCGGGGAAGACGACGGTACTCGACGCGATCACGTTCGCGCTGTACGGCGGGCTAGCCGGGGAGGACGCGGCCCAGGACCGGCTGCACTCCGACTTCGCCGGTCCCGAGGTCGAGCCATCGGTCACGCTTGAGTTCTCGCTGCGCGGCGTCCGGTACCTGATCACCCGGGTGCCCGAGCATCAGCGGCTCAAGCGGCGCGGAGACGGCTACACGACCGAGCCCATGCGGGTGCACCTGCGGCGCCGTGAGCAGGACGGCTGGCTCAGCCTGTCGTCGAACAAGGCCGAGGTCGCCGACTGGATCGCCGAGATCGTCGGGCTGAACCGGGCACAGTTCACCCAGGTGATGCTGCTGCCGCAGGGTGAGTTCGCCCGGTTCCTGCGCTGCGACGACGACGCCCGCCGGGCCGTGCTGACCAAGCTGTTCGGCACCCAGCTCTACGACGAGATCACCGCCGAGCTCGATCGCCGTCAGTCGGAGGCGGTCAGGTCCAGGCGCGAGGCCGAGTCGGCGATCACGCAGGCCGTATCGGCGGCGGCCGAGGCGGCCGGGCTCGCGGAATCCGACCGCGGCGAGCTGGTGTCGCTGCCCGCCGCCGAGCGAACGGTGCGGTTCAAGCAGCTCGGCGAGGAACTTGCTGCCAGCCTCGCGCTCACCGGCGAGGCGGTCGAGATCGCGGCTGCCGAGGTCGGGCGGGCGCTGCGGGCGGAGCAGGCAGCCGTGCGGCAGTCGGACCTGATGGGCAGGCTGACCACTGCGCTGACGGCCCTGCGCGCCCATGAGGAGACCCGCCCCGACCACGACGTGCGGTCAGCCAGGCTGGAGGCGGCGCGCCGCGCTGACCCGGTCCGGCCGTTGCTCGCCGTGCTTGACGAGGCCGAGGATGCCGCGGCGGCCGCCCGCCGCGAAGCGAAGACTCGCCTTCCGGCTGGACCCGATGACGAGGCGGGGTGGCACGCTGCGGCCGGGTCACCAGCCGCGCCAGACGGCGAACGGGATGACCGGGCTGCGATCGGGGCGCTGCTCCGCTCCGCCGGCGGCAGTCTCGGCGCCGATACCGGCCGGATCCGGGCCGCCGGCGAGCTGGCAGCCGCCCGCGTCGAGGCCGGCCTGCACGAGGCGACCGGGCTAGACCACCTCGTTAAGAAGGAATCGGCAGTACCTGATCTCCAGATCGCTGTCAGCCAGCTTGAGTCGGCCGCGGCCGGAGCGTCGGCGCTGGTCGAGTCGCTCTCGGCGGCCAGACGGGACCTGCCCGGGCAGATCGCCGCGGTACAGGCCGCGCTCGCCGCGGCCAGGTCGGCCGCCACGGATCTCGACGCGGCGAGCCAGCAGCAGTCAGCGCTCGCGACCGTGCGGGCGGCGGCGCAGCGGCTCGCCGAGCTTGAGCCGCTGCTCGTCGCTGCGTCCGCCGCCAGGCACGCGGCTGTGGACGAGCATCAGCGGCTGACCGACGAGCATCAGCGACTGATGGACGCGAGGCTGGCCAACATGGCGGCCGAGCTGGCGTCCGGGCTCGCCGACGGGGCACCGTGCCCGGTCTGCGGGTCGGCGGAGCACCCGGCGCCGGCCGCCGCCGGAGCCGATCCGGTCACCGCGGAGGCCGTGGCGGGGGCGCGCGATCGGCGCGACGCCGCCGGAGCCCGCCGTGAGCAGGCCGAGCGCGAGCATGCCGAGCTTGACCGGGAATCGGCGCGACACGCCGCGGTCGCCGCGGGCCGGACGCTGGACGCCCTCGCGGCCGAGACAGTGACGGCCGCGGCGCGGGTGCACCAGGCCGAGCAGGGCGCGCAGGACGCGGCCCGGCTGGAGCCCGAGCTCGCGGCGCTGCACAGTGAGCAGGAGCGGCTGGGCGAGGAACTAATGGCGGCCTCGGCAGCGCAGGCAGCGGCGGCCAAGCAGGCCGAGCAGGCAGTGGCCGAGCTGGCCGCCATCCGGGCCGAGCTGGCCCACGCGGCACAGCCGTACTCGTCGGTGGCCGCGAGGCGGGCCGAGCTGCGGCGAGCGGCCGAGGCCGACCGCGGGCTCGCGGCGGCGCTTGACGGACTGGCTACAGCGCTCGACAGGGCGCGGCAGGCTCGGGCCCGGGCCGAGAACGAGGCGACGGCCAGGGGCTTTGCCGCACTCGACGACGCTAGGTCGGCGGTACTTGGCCCGCGGGAGCAGTCGGCCCTGGGCGAGGCAGTGACAGCCTGGAACTCCGAGCTGACCGCCCTGGAAGCGGCGGCGGGGGCTGCGGAGCTCGCCGGCCTAGACCCCGCGCTGGCCGACGAGAAACACGCGGCAGCGCAGCGCGCCTCGGCCGAGCTTGCCCGGGCCCGCCAGGGCGAGCAGGAGGCCAGGACCGCACGCGAGGCGCATCAGGCCAGGTCAGTCCGGCTGAGCCAGCGGCTGGCCGAGGTGGACCGGGCGCAGGACGCCGCAGCGGCTCAGCTTGCCGCGACCGAGCCCGTAATCTACCTGGCCCAGCTCGCCAAGGGCATGGCCGGGCACCGGCGGGTCGCGCTCACCACGTACGTGCTGCGGCACTGGTTCGAGCAGGTCGTCGCCGCGGCGAACGTGCGGCTGGCTGTGATGTCGTCCGGCCGGTACGAGCTGCGCCGCAGCGACGACGGCGAGTCACGCAGGCAGCGCGCCGGCCTGACGCTCACGATCGTCGACCGGCATACGGGGGAGGAGCGCAGCCCCAGGTCGCTGTCGGGCGGCGAGACGTTCTACACGTCGCTGGCACTGGCGCTCGGGCTTGCCGATGTGGTGAAGGCCGAGGCCGGGGGAGTCGACCTGGAGACCCTGTTCATCGACGAGGGCTTCGGCTCGCTCGACGCCGAGACCCTGGACCAGGTGCTCGGCGTCATCGACGAACTGCGCGATCGCGGCCGTGCCGTCGGCATCGTCAGTCACGTGGCCGATCTCAAGGACCGGATCGCCGAGCGCCTGGAGGTACGCCGCCTCCCCGACGGCTCGTCCACCCTGCGCGTCGTCGCCTGAGGCGGGGGAGCCGGCCACTGGCAATTGCTAACCACTCGCCATGAACAACAGCGACGCGGCGAGCGAAGCAAAGAATTGTCTGGGAGTCCGCGAGAGCAGCAGGATGAGAATTGCGCCGAGTGCCGTCTCGATGGCAGCCCCTCTGCATCGGAGCCTCGGCATCAGCGACATCCCGCTTACTGGTGGAATGGGTTGGTGACCGTGACGCCGCTGTAATCCTGTCTGTGGCTGAGGTCTTCGGACAGTACCTCGGCACAGCCCATCGCGCGGGCGGCCTCGATCTCTGCGACGACCTCGTCCGCGTTGCCAGCCCGCCGGTCGCGGTAGGCCTGCGGGATGCCAGGGTCGACCTCGTCATGCACTCGCCAGTACGCGCACAGCACGGCGGTGCCGCGCATTGCCAGGGCAACGGCCGTCGCGGCTCCGATGCCGTGGTTGGACCCGGTCACGATCGCGGTGTGCCTGGTCACTCGATCCGGCTCCCCCGCCTCAGGCGACGACGCGCAGGGTGGACGAGCCGTCGGGGAGGCGGCGTACCTCCAGGCGCTCGGCGATCCGGTCCTTGAGATCGGCCACGTGGCTCACGATGCCGACGGCGCGGCCG
>DASWAA010000151.1:0-13131 GCA_036391385.1 Streptosporangiaceae bacterium | reverse complement strand
AAGACCGGAGAGCTTACAGACAGTATTGGGCAACGCAGCCAGTTCGCGGACATCGTGCATCCAGAGCTCGTCAGGCTGGCGCCCGATGTTCGGGTTGCCGCAGTGGTCGATCACGAAGTTCAGGCCGGGGCAGGCGGCGGCGGCGTCACGCGCCGCGGGCAGCAGGTCCGACGGCACGATGAGGTCGTATGCCAGCCCGGCCTGGCCTACTGCGGAAAGTCCGGCCAGCACAGCCGGGCGCCGCAGCCAGTCCGGGTCGTCCTCGACGAGGACCGGGTGGCGAATCCCGCTCAGCAGCGCTCCGCCTGGCGCTGCGCGCAGTTCGGCGAGCGCGTCCGATACGGCGGCGGACTCCAGGTCGGTCCAGCCGACGACGCCCGCGATCAGGTCGCTGCCGAGTGCGATCGACAGCAGCTCGAGCGTCTCCTGCCGTTCGGCGACCGTCTGCACGACCACCGTCGCGCTGACTCCGGCAGTGGCCGCGAGCGGACGGAGGTCGGCCTCACGGTAGTCGCGCAGCAGCGGCTCGTTGCCGGGGAGCGCCAGCCAGGGCTGGTCGTGCGCGCTCAGCTCCCAGACATGATGATGCGCGTCGACGATGCCAGCCTCGTCGAGCGGATCAGTGCCGGTCAGGGCAGCATCGGTCGGACCACTAGCGGTCACCTGCGTGGCCGCTACTCAATCCTGGTCGCGATCGGCGTGCCGAGCGTGACCGTCCGCCCGACCGTGCACAGCCGGTCGTGTGACCGCTGAACGGCGCTGGGCAGGATCTCACGCGCCTCGTCGCCCTGAGCGGTCGCGGGAAACACCAGCCGGAACGTGACCGCGATATCGGTCAGGTGATTGCCATCGGCGTCGCGGACCTTCTCGGCGTCGACACCGACCTCGAACGCCTCGGGCTCGGCCCGTCGCGAGGTCAGGATGTCCACGTCAATCGCCGTGCAGCCGCCGATCGCCGCGAGCAGCAACTCGGTCGGAGTGAAGTCGGAATCGTCGCCGGTGCCGAAGGCGATCTGCCCGCCTCGGTCGTTGCTGACGGTAAACCGGCCGCTGCCGGTGCGGTGGACCGTCACAGTGCGGTGCGCGGAGCCAGTCGCCATGTCCCTACCTTGCCACATGGGCTCAGCCGACGGCAGCGGTCAGGCCGCCTCGGCCAGCGCAGCCCGGGCCGACGAGCCCTGGTCCCCTGCCGCGAGCGCGAGCCCGGCGAGCGCGAAGTACGCCAGCGCGCTCAGCCGGGCCCGGCGCAGCTGCGCCCGCTCGGTTCGCGAGATCTTGGCGGCCAGCCAGGAGGCGAGCAGGACGTAGCTGGTGTCGGTCACCACCGCGACGGTGAGGTAGATGGCGCCGAGCAGCAGGACCTGGGGAGCTACCGGTTCACCGGGCCGGATGAACTGCGGGAAGTACGCCACGAAGAAGACGGCTACCTTCGGGTTGAGCAACTGCACGACCAGGCCACGGCCAAACGCACCCCAGTGCCCGGTGACCCAGCCGGGCGTCGGCTCGCCCATCTCTTCTCTTTGCCGCCAGGCGCGGATGCCGAGCAGCACGAGATACGCGGCGCCGCCATAGCGCAGGATCGACAGCGCGACCTCAGAGGTCGCGATCAGCGCGGTGAGGCCGAGCGCCGTCCCCGCGATGTAGACGGCCTCGCCGGTCTCGATGCCCAGCATCGAGGCGAGCCCGGACCGCCGGCCCCCGCCGACTGAGCGCCCGACCACGTACAGCACCCCAGGACCAGGGGTCGCGGTCAGCACGATCGTCGCGACCGTGAACACCGCGAGGAGGCCAGGAGAGGGCATTCCCTCAGCCTAGGCGCCGGTGACTCCGTCGATGGCCTCGCGCAGCAAGTCGGCGTGCCCGTTATGCCGGGCGTACTCCAGCATGACGTGCAGCATCACCAGGCGCAGCGACACGTGCTCGTCCCAGCGCGCCTGGTAGCCGGTCACGTCGAGCGAGGATGCGCTCTGCTCGATCCGGCGCGCGTGCTCCACCTCGCGCTGCCAGGCGTCGAAGGCGCCTGACCTGGTCGCGTCCCGCGCGTCGTAGGCCACCTGGTAGTCACCGCGATCCGACCAGACGAGCGGGATGTCCTCTGCGTTGATTACCCGCCGGAACCAGGTCCGCTCCACCTCGGCCAGGTGCCGCACCAGGCCAAGGAGGGACAGCGCCGACGGCGGCACGGACTGGCGGCGCAACTCGTCGTCGGAGAGTCCCTCGCACTTCATGGCGAGGGTGGCGCGGTGATAGTCGAGGAAAGCGCTGAGGGTCTCGCGCTCCCCCGCGCACAGCGGCGGACCGACTCGCTCGGTGCTCATCTGATCAGTCCGTTAGCTCGCGGCGCACCGGCGGGCCCGCGTGACCACGCGGTACGTGGACCAGGTTGCCGAGCCGGGCCGGTGAGTCGAGTAGAACGTGTGGTACTTCCCGGCCCGGCCAGCGAGCACACGCCAGAACCGCCAGTGCGCCGCAGGGGCGCGGCCGTGCCGGTAGAAGAACCTGGTGTGCCTCGGCCCGTAGATCGCCACCCGGTAAGCCCGCGACCCTCCCGAGATCTGCTGGTACCAGACGCCTACGGTGAACTTGCGACCGGAGCAGATCACGGCGGCTGGCTGGTTGACCAGCACGACGGCGGGCACCGTCGGCGCGGTCCTCGTCACCGTCGCCGTCCTGAGCTGCGCTGACTGGACCCTGGTGACGGCGCCCTGAGCCGTGATCGGCAGCAGGACGGTTATGGCTGCGATTACCGCGGCAGTTGTCGTCAGGCCCCGTCGCGCGGTGCGCATGCTGGTCGTCCTCCAAGCTCCATGGCCGCGGCAGCTCAAGATAGTGCGAGCGCCGGGACGAGCCTACTGGAGCGGCATCGGCCCTGCAGCAGACTGGCCGGCCGCGAGTGCCCGTACCTGCCGCATCGACTTGGCGTTGCGCGCCAGTGCCATCGGAGTCCAGACCAGCCCGAACGGGAACCCCCACCAGCCGAGCAGCAGGTTGTAGATGAGGGTCGAGCGGGCGACGGCCTGCAGTTGCTCGAGGGTGCCCGTGTGCACGGTGCGCCGCTGCTGGGTCACGATGATGAAGCTGGTCACCTTGGTAAAGGTGGCGCGGTAGGTCGCCCCCGGCGCAGTGGTCATGTGTTCCTCCGAAATCGGGTGCCGCGAACGGCTACATCTAACCGTATTTCGGGCCAACCCGAAAGGGATATCGAACGCAGCTAGCTCAAGCGGCATGATACTGGCTGACTTCGCTCACAAGGCCTCAGTGAGCGCCGCGACCACTGCGTACGGCAGGGGTCTGGGGTGAACGAGCAGCGCCCGGGCTAGCTGGCGCATTCTCGGCCGCAGCGGGACCAGCACCGTCTCGCTGTAGCGCCAGGCAGCGGTCTCGTCCGTGCCGAAACGGCGGGTCATGGCCTGCCGGAAACGGCGCGCGTCCCCGCCGTCAGCCCGCCAGGTCGGCAGCCACCGCCGGAGGTCGGCATCGTCGTCCAGCATCGTCCAGGTCATCAGCCGCTCGGCGATCTGGCCTGCCGCGTCGATCACGAACGAGGTGTCCGTTGCGGCCCTGATGCGGTGCACCCGGCCCTCGCTCTGCTTACCGTGATGAATGCTCGCCGAGCTGAACGTCGCGCCGATGGCGAGCGCGGCCACGGCGTGTCCCGCCTCGTGCCAGGCCGTCAGGACGGTCGCCTCGCGGGCTGGCCCGTAGGTCGGGTAACAGCCGCAGTCGTATCGCTGCCTGATCCACTTGTCATGCACGATCGACTGGTCGTCATACCGGATCAGCCGGGCAAGCTGGGCGTTGACATCGGTCAGCGTGCGTCGCTGTGACGGCGTCAGCATGGGCAGACGATATGGCAATGCGGCCCGTCGGTTCGCCGGTCTGCCAGGCTAAGGCCATGAGGACGAGGACATGACGCATCGCGCGGACCGGACGCTCGTGACGACCGGGCTGGCCAGAGTCGAGGGCGAAGGGTCGATGTACGTCCGGGTGGCTGACGGCACCGTGGAGGAGGTGCGGCTCGACATCTACGAGCCACCGCGCTTCTTCGAGGCCTTCCTGCGCGGCCGCGGATACACCGAGCCGCCGGACATCACCGCGCGGATCTGCGGCATCTGCCCGGTCGCGTATCAGACCAGCGCCTGCTGGGCGATCGAGGCCGCGTGCGGCGTGAACCTGCCCGGCCCGCTGGCCGACCTGCGCAGGCTACTGTACTGCGGCGAGTGGATCTCCAGCCACGCGCTGCATATCTACATGCTGCACGCGCCGGACTTCCTCGGCTACCCGGGGGCGGTCGAGATGGCCCGCGACCACCGGGACATCGTGGAGCGCGGCCTGGCCCTGCGCCGCGCGGCGAACGCGGTCATGTCGACGATCGGCGGCCGGTCCGTGCACCCGGTGAACGTGCGGGTGGGCGGCTTCTACCGGGCGCCGTCGCCGGCCGAGCTACGGCCGCTGGCCGAGCAGTTGCGCAGGGCGCTCGACCTGGCGGTGCAGACGGTGCGCTGGGTGGCGGGCTTCGACTTCCCCGATTTCACGATCGGCCATGAACTGCTCGCGCTGCGCGAGCCGGGCCTTTACGCGATCGAGCGCGGGATGCCGGCCACCAGCGGCGGGCTGGAGTTCGCCGTGGCGCAGTTCGAGGACCACGTTGTCGAGGAGCAGGTGCCGCACTCGACCGCGCTGCATGCGCGGCTGGACGGCCGCGAAGGCAGCTATTTCACCGGACCGCTCGCCCGGTACTCGCTCAGCTCGCGGTGGCTGCCGCCCGTGGCCGCCGAGTCCGCCCGGGCGGCCGGGCTCGGACTGACCTGCCGCAACCCCTTCCAGAGCATCATCGTGCGCGCCGTGGAGGTGGTCTGCGCGGTCGAGGAGGCCATCTCGCTGATCGAGCGGTACCAGCAGCCCGACGAGGCGTTCGTCCCGGCGGAGCCGCGGGCGGGCGTCGGCCATGGTGCATCGGAGGCACCGCGCGGGCTGCTCTATCACCGCTACGAGCTTGACCAGGCGGGCACCATCCGCTCCGCCCGCATCATCCCGCCGACCTCGCAGAACCAGGCCGCGATCCAGGACGACCTGCGCAGGTTCGTTGCCGACCGGCTCGACCTTGACGACGAGCAGCTGACCCGCTCGTGCGAGCAGGCGATCCGCAACTACGATCCGTGCATCTCGTGCGCGACGCACTTCCTCGACCTGAGGGTGGACCGAGGGTGAGCCTGGTGGTCGTGATCGGCGTGGGCAACGAGTTCCGCCGTGACGATGGCGTCGGCCTGGCCGTGCTCGATCAGGTCCGTCCCGCGGTGCCCGGCTCGGTGCGGCTGGTGGCCAGCGACGGCGAGCCGGTTCGGCTGATCGAGGCCTGGACTGGTGCGGACCTCGCCGTGGTCGTCGACGCGATCCCGGCCGATCCGGCGGACCGGCAGGCCGTCGGCCGCACGCACTGGCTCGCCGTCGATCGCGCCGCAGCCGTGCCGGAACCACCGGTGAGCTCGCACGGACTCGGCCTCGGCGCGGCGATCAGGCTGGCGCAGGCGCTCGACCGGATGCCGCGACGGCTGATCGTCCGCGCCGTCGAGGTTGCCGACTGGGGGTACGGCATCGGGCTGAGCCCTGCCGTGCAGACGGCGGCCGGGAGCGTCGCCGCAGCGGTACTCGGTGACCTGGGCCTGGCCGGCTTAGTCCTCGCTGGCTCGGGCCTGCGCACGGGACCCGGGCGAGAATCCGGGTGCGGCGACGTTGAACGTGGAGAACACCCGCTCGGTCGTCTCGTCGCTCATTCCGAGCCTGCCGAGCCAGGGTATGAGCGAGGCCGTGTTCGGATCCGGCACCGGGCCGAAGCAGCCGTAGCAGCCGCGGTTGTACGAGGGGCAGATCGCACCGCATCCCGCCTGGGTAACCGGGCCGAGGCACGGAGTGCCGTGCGCGACCATGACGCAGGTGTTACCGCGGTTCTTGCACTCGACGCAGACGCTGTGCGCGGGAAGCTGCGGCTTGCGCCCGGCCAGCAGCGCCGTGATCAGCTCGAGCAGCTGATGCTTGCTGATCGGGCAGCCGCGGAGCTCGAAGTCGACAGGCACGTGGTCGCCGATGGCCGTCGAGGTCGCCAGCGTGGCCAGGTAATCCGGCCTGGCGTAGACGGCCGCGGCGAACTCGGCCACGTCGCCGAAGTTGCGCAGCGCCTGGATACCGCCGGCGGTGGCGCACGCACCGATCGTGACCAGGGTCTTGGACTGCTGCCTGATCCACCGGATGCGCTCGGCGTCCTGCTGCGTCGTGACCGACCCTTCGACCAGCGAGACGTCGTAGGGCCCGGGCAGGTCGGTCCTGGTCGCCTCCGTGAAGTGCACGATGTCGACCTGCGCGGCGATCGCGAGCAACTCGTCGGTGCAGTCGAGCAGGGTGAGCTGGCATCCGTCGCAGGAGGCGAATTTCCACACGGCGAGCGTCGGGCGCGTCATAGCTCTACAGCTCCCTGATCGCGAGCAGCGGCCTGGCTCGCTCGTAGTCGAGTACTGGCCCGTCCCGGCACAGCAGCACCGGGCCGAGCTGGCAGTGCCCGCACTCGGCGATGCCGCAGCGCATGTTGCGCTCCAGCGAGACCCGGATGTCGCCGGCGGCGATGCCCAGGCCGGTCAGGGCGCGGGCGGTGAGCCGCATCATCACCTCCGGGCCGCAGATCAGCGCGACGGTCGCCGCCGGGTCGATCTCGATCTGGCCGATCAGCTGCGTGACGACGCCGACGTTCCCGCGCCACCCGGCATCGGCCCGGTCGACGGTGACCCGCACGTCGGCGCCCGCGGCGCGCCAGGAATCAAGCTCGGCCCTGAACGCGATCTCGGCGGGCGACCGTGACCCGATCAGGACGCTGATCCGGCCGTAACGCTCCCGGCCCGCCAGCGCGGTGAGCACAGCCGACCGTAGCGGCGCCAGGCCGATCCCGCCCGCCAGGACGAGGACGTCCTTGCCGACCGGGTCGGGCAGCGGGTGGCTGGTTACGCTGCCGCTCCCCCGGCTCGTTCCGGCCCGGCGGGCCGGGCTGATCCCCCAGTCGGTGCCGAACGGCCCGCGCACGCCGATCACCTGTCCGGGCGCGGCGGCGCACAGCGCGCTGGTGACCGCGCCGACGGCGCGGACCGTCTGGACCAGTGCGGTGCCGTCCGGTGGGCCGCTGACGGAGATCGGCACCTCGCCGATGCCAAGGGCACACAGCATCGTGAACTGCCCGGGCCGGTGCTGTCCGATCGGCTCGTCGGCCGGCTCGAGGGTCAGCGTCACCGTGTCATGGGTCTCGTCCTGGCGCGACCGGACCAGGTAGCGCGCCGGCGCCGCGTACCCGGTCATGCCGAGCCGGCCCGCTGGCGCGGCGACGCGTACAGGTCGATCAGCCTGATCCTGGTCGCGTGCAGCCGGTCGGCGACGACCGTCATGACCCGGCGCGTCACCTGGTAACCGAGTTCAGGGTCGTCGTTGCAGAGCCGGGTCAGAGCGGCGGTGCCGAGCCTGAACGCCTCCGTCGTCTCGATCGCCTCCGCGCCGTACTGCCATTCGTATGGCGGGGAGATCCAGGACAGGCCGATCAGCTGGCCGCCGACGATGGTCTCGATGATCAGCGGGCGGCGGCCGCTGACATGCAGGTCGAGGGCGACGCAGCCGGTCCTGATCAGCCACAGGTGCTCCGCCCTGCCGCCCTCCTCGAAGAACCGGTGACCGGCTGGCACTGTCTGGGCACTGGTGATCCCGGCCAGCCGGCTGACGTGCTCGGCCCGCATCCCGCGCAGGAACGGGTGGCTACCGAGCTCGGCCGGACTGACCCCGGTCACGACTGGCCCGCCTCGGCCTGGCTCGCCTCGGCCTGGAGTGCGGCCACGGCCCGGCCCGCCTCGGCCTGGAGTGCGGCTACTTCCTCGGTGAGATCGATGCCGACCGGGCACCACACGATGCACCGGCCGCAGCCGACGCACCCGGAGCTGCCGAACTGGTCGTGCCAGGTTCCGAGCTTGTGGGTGAGCCACTGCCGGTACCGGCTGCGGTCGCTGGCTCGTACCGGTCCGCTGGGCAGGTACGAGAAGCTCAGCGTGAAGCACGAGTCCCAGGTCTGCCAGCGCTCGGCATGCTCTCCGCTGAGGTCAGTGGTGTCCTCCACCGTGGTGCAGAAGCAGGTCGGGCAGGCCATCGTGCAGTTTCCGCAGGTCAGGCAGCGGGCCGCGACATCGTCCCAGCGGGCGGCGGCGTAGCTGCCCGCCATCAGGTCGTGCAGCACGTCGGCGGGCATCGAGCGGCCCATCATCTCGGCCGCCTGGCTGACCGCGGTCCTCGCGCCGTGGCTGAGCGCCTCGTCGGCGGGGCTGGCCGGCAGCTGGTCGAGCACTCTGGCGCCCGCCGGCGAGCCGACCTCGACCAGGAAGCGATGCTCGCCTGGCTTTACCAGCTCGGTCAGCGCCAGGTCGTAGCCAGGTCCAGCGCCCGGTCCGGTGCCCATCGAGGTACAGAAGCAGGTCTCGCCGGGCTCGGTGCAGTTCACCGCTACGACGAAGATGCCGGCCCGGCGCCTGGCATACGGTGACCGCGCATGCGGCCCCGTGCCGAGCACCTGATCCTGGATCTGGATGGCACGCAGGTCGCAGGGACGAACGCCGATGAAGGCCAGCCTTTGCTCCGGCTCCTGGCCGGCCGTTACCGTCCCGTCGGAACGGCGCACCGACCAGAGCTTCTCGCGCGGCGGATGCAGGAAGTTCTTCCACGACTGCGGCCCGGCCGAGTGACCGAACGCCGCCGTGTCGGCCCGCTCCCTCAGCCGGTAGCCGCCCGGTGCCAGCTCGACTCCCCAGCCGAACGGAAGCTCGCTGGCCGAGGCCAGCTCGGCGAGGACGATCGCGCCGTTCCTGACCGTCGGCCCGATCACCTGGTAGCCAGCCTCGCTGAGCACTGCGTGCAGCCGTTCCAGGTCAGCGACGTCGATCACGCCGGACCTGGCTGCGCCGCCAGCGCCGCCAGCCGGGGTCGTATTGTCCACAGTGCCCGCTCCTTGCGTTGCCGGCGCCGCGTGCGCGGTGCCTGCCCCATGATGTCTCGCCGGAGTGTCAGTGGCAGCTGATAGGACAGTCGTGTGAGCGACAGCGTGGTGCGGCCGGCGATGCGTTACGGGGCAGTTCTACCCGGCGGGACGGCGCCTGATCAGGTGGAGCTCGGAGTTCTGGCCGAAGAGGCGGGCTGGGACGGCGTGTTCACCTGGGAGGCGGCCTATGGCATCGACCCGTGGAGCGTGCTCGCGGCGACCGCCGTGCGGACATCACGTGTGCGCCTTGGCACCATGTTGACGCCGCTGCCGTGGCGGCGGCCCTGGAAGGTCGCTAGCCAGGTGGCGACGCTTGACCAGCTCTCGGGCGGGCGCGCGATCCTGGCCGTCGGGGTCGGCGCCGCCGACGAGGAACTGCCCGACACCGGCGAGGACCTCGACCTGCGCTCCAGGGCGGAGCGCCTGGACGAGGGCATCGACCTCGTCCGCGCGCTGTGGGACGGCCAGCGCTCCTACCAGGGCAGGCATTACCGGTACAGCTCCGGCCGGATGGACCTGGCGGCGGACATGCGGCCGGTCCAGGACCGGATCCCTATCTGGGTAGTCGGCGTGTGGCCGGCGCCCAGGTCGATGCGCCGGGTGCTGCGCTGTGACGGCATCATCCCGCAGTACCGCGTCGAGGGCCGGGACGCCGAGCCCTCGGATGCCCGCGCCGCTCGCGACTGGCTGACCGCGCACGGCGCCCGCAGCGACCTGGACCTCGTCGCCGACGGCGAGACGCCGGCCACCAACCCGGCTGCGGCCCGGGCATCGGTCGACGGCTGGCACGACGCCGGATGCACGTGGTGGCTGGAGACCCGCTGGGGGGCCCAGGAAGACCTGCCCGACCGGCTCAGCGCTATGCGTGACCGCCTCAGCGCCGGCCCGCCTCGGCTGAGTACTGCATGACCCGGCGCGACCCGGCGCGACCCGGCGCGACGGGCTCGATGATCTCCAGTAGCGGGGTCGACCGCCGGAACGGCGCAGTCGATTACCGGAAATGGCGCGGCTGCGCATTTCGTTAAGCCTTTCCGCGGCTTAGCATCGGGAAATGGAGCGTGGTGGGTTTCCGCCCGACGGCAGGCCGATCGGCGACCCGTCCTGGGTGCCGTGGAGTCCCGCGGAGGTGGCCGGGCGGCTCGATGGCGTCGCGGTGCCCTGGTGCGTGGCTGGCGGGTGGGCGGTCGATCTCTTCTCCGGCGAGGTATCGCGGCCGCACGAGGACATCGAGATCGCGGTGCCGGCCGCCGGGTTCCCGGCCATCAGGTCGGCGCTTCCTGACCTGGAGTTTCACGTTGTCGGGGCAGGTCAGGCCTGGCCCGTCGACAGCCCTGCCTTCGCCATCATGAATCAGACCTGGGGCTGGCAGCACAGCAGTGGTGCCTATTGCCTCGATGTCTTCCGTGAGCCGCACGACGGGGATACCTGGATCTGCCGCCGCGACCAGAGCATCAGGCTGCCCTACGACGCCGTGATCCGCGAGAGCGCCGACGGGATTCCGTACCTGGCGCCGCAGATCGTGCTGCTGTTCAAAGCCAAGAATGGCCGGCGCAAAGACAGTGCCGACCTCGCCGCCACGCTGCCCAGGCTGGCTGCCGAGGACCGCGACTGGCTGGCATGGGCGCTGCGCCTCGTGCACCCCGGTCATCCGTGGCTCGCCGAGGTCAGCGCGGCCTAGCCACGGCACAGCACGCCGGCGCGTACTAGGCCGGCGCTCAGGCGAGCGCGGCGTAGGCGGCGGCCTGGAGGTCGCGATGCACCTGCGGCGGGTCCGACGTCTCGAACATGCGCTGGGTGAGGACGATCACCGTGAGGTCGTAGTTCGGGTCGACCAGCCACGAGGTGCCAAGTCCGCCGTCCCAGCCGAACGCGCCGCCGTCGCGCACCATCTGGCAGAAGGACCAGGACTTGCCGTCGAAGAAGCCGGGCCCGAGCCCGCCATGCGACTTCTGCTCGCTGGTGAGCTGGTCGGTCGTCATCGCGCGCACGGCATCCTGCGACAGCACCGGAGCGCCGCCGCGTAGCAGCATCCGCGCGAACGCGAGCAGGTCGTCGACCGTGGATACCAGGCCGGCGGCCCCGTCGCCGAAGGCCGGCGGGCGGCTCCACGCCCCGGCGGGCTCGTCATGCACGACCAGGCCGCCGGGCGTCGGCAGGTAGGAGGTGGCGAGCCGCTCTGGCTGGGCCGCCCAGAACGCGGTGTCCCGCATGCCGAGCGGCTCGAAGATGCGGGTCCGCAGCACGTCGGCGATCGGCTGGCCTGCGGCCCTGGCGAGCAGGACGCCGAGCACCGACGCGCCCGTGTTGTACATCCAGCGCTCCCCCGGCTGTGCCATCAGCGGCAGGCTGCCAAGGCCGGCGATCCAGGTGTCCGGGTCCGGCTGCACCTCAGGCTGCGGCGGTCCGGCGGTCGCCAGCCGCAGGTCGTTGCTGGCCGTGATCACCGGCCACGGCTCGCGGTCCGTGAACATCTCGGTGACCATGCCGAAGCCGAACGTGAACGTCAGCAGGTCCCGCGCGATGATCGGCCGGTTCGCCGGCACCGTGTCATCGAGCGGGCCGTTCATCCGCCGCAGCACCTGCCGGCCGGCCAGCTCGGGCAGCAGCTTGTCGACCGGCGCGTCGATGTCGATCAGGCCCTCGCGGGCCAGCGCGAGCGTGGCGGCCGCCGTGATCGGCTTGGTGGTCGAGGCGATCCGGAACAGCGAGTCGCGGGCGACGGGCGGGCCGCCGACCGAGAGCGTTCCCAGGGCCTCCACATGCACCTGATCGCCACGGCCGACCAGGGCGACGAGCCCGGGCACGCGGTCGTCGCCGACGTGCCGCCTGGCCGCGGCGTGCAGTCCCTCGATGCCCTCGCTGGTCAGCAGGTCCGTCATCGGTGCTCTCCTATGGTGGGGCCGGCTGAGCGCGGTTCACGACATAGGTTAGGACCATGACAGAGCAGCCGATGCCTGAGGAGATCCAGGCGTGCGCGTTCTTTCTCGCCGATCATGCGGTGGTCGAGAACGGCAAGCTCTACGTGAACGGCGGGTTCTGGAATCAGGTTCTCAGTGACGCATATCCGGTAGCCCGGGCATTCGGGGTGGCCGCCGTCCTGCATATCCCCTGGCGTGAGCACCATCAGGGTCACGAGTTCGCCGTAACGTTCGAGGACGCCGACGGGCGGCCGCTGACCGCCCGGTTCGAGGGGCAGTTCCGGGTCGGCACCGCACCGAACATGCGGGTCGGTGACTTCACCGTGATGCCGCTCGCTGCGTTCGTCACCAACTTCGTACTCGACCGGCCGGGCGATTACGCCGCGGTACTGACCGTCGACGAGGCCGAGCTTGCCCGGTGGCGGTTCCGCGCCGCCGAGGCCGTGGACCCGACGGCCGGGACGCAGGCAGGCGCGGGCTCGGGCCCCGCACCGGAGTAGCCATGCGATCGCCTCGCGAACTGCTGCTCGCGGGCCGGCAAGAAGCCGGGCAGCGGCTGGCGGCGCTGGAAAGGGAGTTCGCCGGGATAGTCGAGTCAGCCGGCCAGGCCAATACCGACGACGAGCATGATCCCGAGGGCGCGACGATCGCCTTCGAGCGCCAGCATGTTGCCGCACTGATCGGCCAGGCTGGCGAACGGCTCGCAGAGATCGACGCCGCGCTTGGCCGGCTCGACGACGGCAGCTATGGCAGCTGCCAGCGCTGCGGCGAGGCAATCGGGGCGGAGCGGCTCGCCGCCCGCCCGTCCGCCGCTACCTGCGTCCGGTGCGCCGCCAGAGGCTGAGGTCGGGCCTTCCGCGCTGACCTCGCGATTGCTGCCGGCGTCAGGACTCCCCGGCCCGGCGCTGAACGAACTCGAATCCGAACCGTCCCTTGACGCACAGGTGACCGCTGCTGACATCGTGGTCGAGCGGTGAGGTCACCTTGACGATCCGGTTGTCCTGCACGTGCAGTTCCAGGTTGCAGCCGACACCGCAGTACGGGCAGATCGTGGTCGTGACGGCCTGCCGCGACTCGTCCCAGTCCCCGGCCTGCCGCAGGTTGTACTCGCTGGCGAACATCAGGGCGCCGGTCGGGCAGACGCCGATGCAGTTGCCGCAG